>NZ_JBICMI010000034.1:0-108494 GCF_043106155.1 Pseudomonas sp. FYR_7 | reverse complement strand
CATGCGCCACCCTAACTATTGAATACCAACTCAATATAAATGCCCACACTGATACTCAGAACTCAGAACTCAGAACTCAGAACTCAGAACTCAGAACTCAGAACTCAGAACTCAAAGTTCAAAGTTCAAAGTTCAAATCCCGCCGAGTTTGATTCAAAATCCGGGTAACTACTAAGCGCCCGCCCACAAACCCCACCCCCACCTCCCATAAAGTCCCCACCGACAATACCCATTGACTGTACCACCCACCCCCTCCGCATAATCCCCAACCCACCCGGAGGCCCCATGCACAAGACAATCCTGGTCCTGGTCGAAACCGTGGACACCTACCTACCCCTGTTGACCAACGCTGGCTACCACCTGATCCTCGCCCAAACCCCCGACCTGCGCGCCCAAGCCATCGAGCAAAACGGCCCCCGCATCGACGCCGTCCTCACCCGCGGCCCCCTCGGCCTGACCGCCCAGGAAATCGACGCACTGCCCAACCTGCAGGTCATCTGCGTCATCGGCGCCGGCTATGAGCAGGTCGACCTGCAAGCCGCCCATGCCCGCCACATCACCGTCACCAACGGCGCCGGCGCCAACGCTGACGCTGTGGCCGATCACGCCATGGCCATGCTCCTGGCCCTGCTGCGCAACATCCCACAAGCCGACGCCAGTACCCGGCGCGGCCAATGGCAGCGCGTGATCAGCCCATCGGTCACTGGCAAACGCCTGGGCATTCTGGGCATGGGCGCCGTTGGCCGAGCCATCGCCAAGCGCGCGCATCAAGGGTTCGACATGCCCGTAAGCTACTACAACCGTACACCACGTCCGGCATTGCCCTACACCGGCTACGACAGCGTCCTGGCCCTGGCCGGGGCAGTCGATATTCTCGTGGTCGCCACACCCGGCGGCGCCGATACACGCCACCTGGTGGATGCACAGGTGCTGCACGCACTCGGCCCCCAGGGCTACCTGGTCAACATCGCGCGGGCCAGCGTCGTCGATACCCAGGCGCTGACCCAGGCACTGCAGGGCGGGCAATTGGCCGGTGCGGCCCTGGACGTGTTCGATGAGGAACCTGACGTTCCCGACACCCTCAAGTCGCTGCCGAACACGGTATTGACGCCCCATGTCGCCGGACAATCGCCAGAAGCGGCAGAAGCCACGGTGACGTTGGTCCTGCGTAACCTCGATGCTTTTTTCGCCGGCAAGCCAGTGCTGACACCTGTGCTTCATTAAGCCCCATACTGCCAAATGCCTGCACAAGGGCAGGCAACAAGGAGCGTATCCATGCAACTTGAAATCTTCCAGGTCGACGCCTTCAGTGCCGAACCCTTCGGCGGCAACCCGGCTGCGGTCATCCCGCTCGATCACTGGCTACCCGATGCCGTGCTGCAGCGCATCGCCGAGGAAAATAACCTTTCCGAAACGGCGTATTTCGTACGCAACGGCGAGGCGTTCGACCTGCGCTGGTTCACGCCCACCGTGGAAGTGGACTTGTGCGGCCACGCCACGCTGGCCTCGGCCTACGTGTTGTTCGAACACCTCAATGAACCGGCGCAGGTGCTGCGCTTCAATACCCGCAGCGGTGAACTGCGGGTAACTCGTCAAGCGGACGGCCTGCTGGCCATGGATTTCCCCGCTCGCCAACCAGAGGTCCAGCCCGTGCCAGCCGGTCTGTTGCAGGCGTTGGGCCTGCGCCAAGCGTTGGCGGTATATCGCAGCGACGACTACGTGGTGGTGGTCGATGACCCTGGGTTGCTCGACACCCTCACGCCAGATTTTGTCGCGCTGGCCGGCTTTGACGTGCGCGGCATCGCCGTGACGGCGGCGGGGCGTGGGTTCGATTTCGTGACGCGCTGGTTCGGGCCACGCGTGGGGGTCAATGAAGACCCGGTGACCGGCTCGGCCCATACCTCGCTCGCACCGATCTGGGCACAACGGCTGGGCAAGCAGTCACTTGAGTGCGAGCAGGGCGGTGCGCGCAAGGGCCAGCTGCGCTGCGTGCTGCCGGGCAATGGCCGGGTGATCATCAGTGGGCGGGCGGCGTTGTTCATGAGCGGTACCGTCTACCTATAGGACGGCCCTGTCGTCACGGACAATGCGCGAGCCGACACCAAGGCTTGCCAAATCCGGGCAATGCTGCGAAAAGGACGGCATTTTCGTAGCGGCTGGAGCCTGCGCATGAACCAAGAACTGCAGATCATCGACCTGGTCGAGGGCGACGGCAAAGCGGCCGTCAAAGGTGCCCTGATCACTACCCAATACACCGGATGGCTGGCCGATGGCACCGAGTTCGACTCCTCCTGGTCACGCGGCAAGCCGTTTCAATGCGTGATCGGTACCGGGCGCGTTATCAAGGGGTGGGACCAGGGCATCATGGGCATGCGCGTTGGCGGCAAGCGCAAGCTGTTGGTGCCGGCGCACCTGGGCTACGGGGCGCGTAGCGTCGGATCTATTCCACCTGATTCGGACCTTGCGTTCGAAATCGAGCTGCTTGAAGTGCTGACGCGCGACGACTGACAGGATGGCCCCGTAATGCCCGTGCCAGACGCCTGGAACCCGGGCAGCGGGGAACAAATCGGGTTTTTGGCACTCTGAACCGAACCCGTCGTCAAGGAAGGCACTCACTGCAAAAGGCGCCCTGTGCCCGTCCGGGCGATGCGCGGGTGACCCGTTTGTCACACGAGCCTGCATTGATGAAGTTGATTCCACACCTGCATCGTCGCCGTCATTGGTTGCTGGGCCTGGCCCTGACCGCCGTAGGCGTACCGCTGGCGCTGGACGCCGTCGAGAGCCGCGCGCAACCGGTCGATGGCACCCAGACCCTGGTGTTTCTGCGCCATGCCGAAAAACCCGGTGAAGGCTTAGGCCAATTGAACTGCCAGGGCCTGAACCGTGCACTGGACCTGGCCACGGTTTTACCCGAACGTTTCGGCAAGGCCGATTACGTGTTTGCCGCCAACCCGTCCCGGCACGTGGAGGAGGGCGCCGATGATCAAAGCTACAGCTACCTGCGTCCGCTCATGACCATCAGCCCCAGTGCCATTCGCCTTGGCCTGCCGGTCAACATTGACTACAGCGCCAACGACACCGATGACCTGGCCGATGAGCTGCTCAGCAACAAGTACCGTAACGCGACCATCTATACCGCGTGGTCACACGGCTACCTGCCGGACCTGATCAATACCGTCGCGGAAAAAGCTGTCGGCAAGGAGCACGTCATCACCGAGGATTGGCAGGATGGTGATTTCGACACCCTCTATGTTCTGACCCTGAACTGGCACGATGGCAAGGCCAGCCTGCGCAGCCGTAACGTGCGTCAGGGGCTCGATGACGGTGAGCATAGCTGCCCGACCTGATCCGCTGGTACTGTTGAGCCAGGATGCTGAACAGGGATGAACGATGAAGCGGCAGGTGACGGTGATAGGGGGCGGCGTGGTCGGGCTGGCGACGGCCTATGCGCTGGTGCAGGAAGGCCATTGCGTAGAATTGATCGAGGCCCACGACACCTTGGGGGCAGCCACCAGCTTTGCCAATGGCGGTCAATTGTCCTACCGCTACGTCGCGCCACTGGCTGATGCGGGCGTGCCGTGGCAGGCGCTGGGATGGTTGCTGCAGGGCGATTCCCCGCTGCGTCTGCGCCTGCGTCTGGACCCGGCGCAGTGGCGCTGGCTGTTGGCCTTTACCCTGGCATGTCGACGCGGCGTCAATCGGCGCAACGCCGCCGTCTTGCTTGACCTTGCCCTGCACAGCCAGGCGGTGTTGGCCCAGTGGCGCCAAGCCCAGGACCTCGGCGACTTTGCCTGGCGCCGCAATGGCAAGCTTGTAGCGTTTCGCAGCGAGTCCCAGTTCAAGCGCAGCCGTCTGCAACTGACCGATCCTGATCACCAGCAGGTACTGGGCGCTGCTGAGCTGCGGACACTGGAACCTGCGCTGCAAGAGTCGTCCTTCGTGGGTGGCATATTCACCCCGGACGAAGAGGTAGGCGACTGCCATGCCTTCTGCCTGCGCCTGGCCGCCGCGCTGCAAGCCTCTGGCCAATGCTGGTTCCGGCTCGGTCAGCCGGTGACCCAGCTGCTTCACCGTGGGCATCAGGTGGTAGCGCTGCGCCTTGGCCACGAAGAACTGGCAGTCGATCAGTTGGTGCTGTGCGCCGGTTACCGCAGCGCTGCGTTGAAGTTGCCAGGGGTGAACATTCCGATCTATCCACTCAAAGGGTACAGCCTGACTGCGCCGCTAGCATCAGGGCAGCGTGCGCCTGAAATCAGCCTGACGGACTACGAGCGCAAGATCGTCTATGCCCGGCTGGATCGGCAACTGCGCGTTGCGGCCATGGTCGACATCGTGGGGCAAGACGAGGCGCTGGACAAGCGCCGGTTGCAGAGCATGCGACGCCTGGCCCTGGAGACACTGCCCCAAGCCGCCGATTACGCCCACGCGGTGGAGTGGGCCGGCATGCGACCGGCGACGCCCACCGGTGTGCCGATCATCGGCGCAACGCCTTATCGCAACTTTTGGCTCAACCTTGGCCATGGCGCGCTGGGCTTCACCCTGGCCTGCGGCAGTGGCCAGCGGCTGGCCAGAATGATCGGTTAAGCAGGCCCTGCGCAGGGTCGGTTGCCGATCCCGCGCAGGTTGCGCCGTGGTGCCCTAGCGGCCCAGGCGCATCGGCCAGCCTATGACCTTCTTTGCCCGAGGGGTCGCGTAGGTGCGGACCTTGGACGTACTCAGACCCAGGCGCACCAGCGACTCGGCGATGGTCACCGCCGCGCTGACCCCATCGACCACCGGTACCCCGGTGCGTTGGCGGATCTGCTCGTCCAGCCCGGCCATGCCTCCGCATCCCAGGCAGATGACCTCGGCCTTGTCATCGCGTACGGCCCGTTCGGCCTGCTCGACGATGGCCTCGACGGCGCGCTGCGGATCGGCCTCGAGCTCCAGCACCGCCAGGCCGCTGGCGCGTACCGAGGCGCACCGATCGTAGAGCCCGGAAAGTTTGAGGCGGTCTTCGATCAAGGGCACGGTACGGTCCAGGGTGGTGACCACCGAGTAAGCGTGGCCCAGGTACATGGCGGTACTGGCGGCGGCATCGGTGATGTCCACCACTGGCACGTTCAGCAGCTCCTGCAAGCCTTCACGGCCGTGCTCGCCATAGCCGGCCTGGATCACGGCATCATAGGGGCCCTCATAGGCCAGTACCCGATCCATCACGGCGATGGCGGCCAGGTAACTCTCGAAGTTGCCCTCCACCGATTCTGCGCCGAACCACGGCGTCAGGCCGATGATCTCGGTGCCCGGCGCCGCCACGGCGCGGGCCTGCTCGGCGATGGCCTCGGTGATGGCTTCGGTGGTGTTGACGTTGGCAATCAGGATTCGCATGGGCAGTCCTCCTTGTTCAGTGGCTGCTGTGGTCGACGGCGATGCATTCGCCGCTGACGTCGTGGTAATGACGGTTGCGCGGCGCGATCAACAGGTACAGGGCGGCGGCGATGCCAGCCCCGATCAGCCACGAGAACGGCGCGACGCTGTGGAAGTTGGGGACCAGGGCCAGCACGATGGCCAGCAGGGCCGCCGGCACGAACGCCGCGACCGCGCGCAGGTTGATGCCCTTGGTGTAGTGATAAGCGCCGGCCGGGTCTTCGCTGTAGAGCTGCGGGACGTTGATGCAGCCTTTGCGCAGCAGCCAGTAGTCGGACATGATCACCCCGTACAACGGGCCCAGCAATGCACCCAGGCCGGAGAGGAAGTAGACGATCACCAAGGGGCTGTTGTACAGGTTCCACGGCAGGATCAGCACCGCCAGCGTGGCGCTGATCAGCCCCGCGCGGCGGAAGTTGAGGTGACGCGGTGCCAGGTTGCTGAGCACGAAGGCCGGCGCCACGAAGTTGGCCATGATATTGACCGCGACCGTGACGATCAGGAACGACAGACAGCCCAGCACCAGGAAGGTGGTGTTTGGAATGGCTGCCACGATCTGGGTGGGGCTATCGATGATCTGGCCGTTGATCTTGAATTGAGCGCCGCACAGCACGACGGTGATCACGGCAAACACCAGGATGTTCACCGGCAGGCCCCAGAAATTGCCGACGCGAATGGTCTTGCGGCACGGCGAGGAGCGGGCGAAGTCGCAGAAGTTGAGCACCAGCGTGCCGTAGATGGCCAGCCACAAGGCACCACCGGCAAAAATGTTGCGCCACATCTCGTAACCACTCAGGGGCTCTGCCACCGACCATGCGATGCGGGTGTCGGCCTTGAAGTACATGAATACCGCCAGCGCCGCGACCGTTACCAGGATGACAGGGCCTGCGAAGGCTTCGTAGCGACGCACCATCTCCATGCCGTAGGCGAGGATCACCAGCTGCACCAGCCAGATGGCCACGAAACAGGCCCAGCCCAGGCTGGAAAGGCCAAGGATGCTGTCGTGGTCATAGGCTGCCATTTGCGGCCAGATGGCGCTGAGCAGCACGCGCAGGACCACCGAGGCCAGGTAGGTCTGGATGCCAAACCAGGCGATGGCGATGACCGCACGTATCAGCGCCGGGATCTGCGCGCCGTGAATGCCGAAGGCGATGCGGCTGATGACCGGGAAGGGTACGCCGGTTTTCTGCCCCATGTAGCCCGACAGGTTCATGAAGAAGTACACCAGGGCCGCGCCAATGGCCAACGACAGCAATATCTGCCAGCCGCCCAGGCCCAGGGCGAATAGGCCCATGGCAAATGAATAGTTGGCGATGTTGTGCACATCGTTGGTCCACAGCGCGAAGATGCTGTAACGGCCCCAGCGGCGTCCGGCGATGCGCGTGGGGGCCAGGTCCCGGTTGTGCAGGCGAGGGCTCAGTGCCATGTCCGGCATCGTGTCGGCCGGGGTTGGGTGGGTCTGGGTGCTGGCGACGGATAGTTCAGGGGCAAGGTTGAGGCTGCTACTCATTCCGGCGGGCTCCTGATGCACGTTGACTGCGATGAGCGGGCAGCGCACGGGCTCGCCATCTCGTCGGTGCAGCGTTGGCATCTCGGGTTCTGGGCGCGGCGGCCGACGGTCAATCGGCGTCGCGGGTTCTTGTGTATCTATGTTCGTTGAAACTTGTATACAAAACACAAGCACAGTAAAGCCAGTTCCATGCCAGCTTGAGTAAGCGACCACCAAGGTGTTCATTCGGAAAGCGGGTATATTGCGGTAACAAGCTGAAAAATCAGGTTTTTAAACTGACCATAAAGTCAATAATTGTTTGAATTCATGGGCTTAGTTGATCAGTTAGTCAGCATTCAATGAGCGCTTCATGTAACACATCGGGGCTTAATCGGTGCAAGTGCACACAAAAATGGCACTTAAGGTGACATTAGTGTGTACAAAAAATAGACAATCCGAGATGGCGCCCCTTCGTGGCCTTGCCATGTAAAATACGACTCCGCTTACCGATGTGACCTGACATGACCTCTCCGATTGCCGCCCTCGAGCAGCATCTGCTTGCCGCCCTGAACCCCGCCCCTGAAGAAACCCGTCGTCTTTTCCACGGTCGTGGCCGTTGCTGGCCTGGTCTTGAGCAAATCACGGTGGACTGGCTTCAAGGCGTGTTGTCGGTCGCCTTGTTCCGTGAGCCCCCGGAAGGACAATTGGCAGAGCTTGAGGCGATGCTGTTGCGGCTGTCGCGCCTTGAGCAGTGGACAGGCCAGGCGATCCTGCTGCAACACCGTTACCTGCCCGACAGCCCCGGTCAATGGCTGGTGGGCGAGCCGTGTCAGCAACGTGAAGTGATCGAGGACGGGTTGACCTATCTGCTGGACCTGGGGGTACGCCAGAACAATGGCTTGTTCCTGGACATGCGCCTTGGTCGCCGGTGGGTGCGCGCCCAGGCCAAGGGGCAGCGCGTGCTGAACCTGTTTGCCTACACCTGTGGTTTTTCGGTGGCGGCGATTGCAGGTGGCGCCGAGCAGGTGGTGAACCTGGACATGGCCAAATCGGCACTGTCCCGAGGGCGCGATAACCACCGCCTTAACCAGCACGACCCGTCCCGGGTGGCCTACCTGGGCCATGAGCTGTTCAAGTCGTGGGGCAAGGTGCGCAAATACGGGCCTTACGATCTGATCATCATCGATCCGCCTACCTTCCAACGCGGTAGCTTCGTGCTGACCCAGGACTACGCGAAGATCCTGCGGCGCTTGCCTGAGCTGTTGAATGAAGGTGGGACGGTGTTGGCCTGTGTGAACGACCCGGGCATCGGGCCTGAGTTCTTGATCGAGGGCATGGCCGAGCACGCGCCCGGCCTTGCCTTCGTCGAACGCCTGCACAACCCGCCGGAGTTTCCGGATGTGGATCCGGCTGGGGGGTTGAAGGCGTTGGTGTTTCGGTTGGGTTGATGGGGCGGGCCCATGCGGCGAAGCTCAAGCCCCCAGGCGCGTGCGCGGCTGACCTAGCTCAGCCCGCTTCACTGACCGGTATAAATCTGATCGAACACGCCGCCATCGTTGAAATGCGTTTTCTGCACGGTGCGCCAGTCACCAAAGGTCTTCTCGACCGAGAGGAATTCAACCTTGGGGAAACGGTCGGTGTACTTGGCCAACACAGTCGCATCGCGTGGGCGCAGGTAGTTCTGGGCGGCGAGTTCCTGGGCGGCCGGGGACCACAGGTATTTCAGGTATTCCTCGGCCACGGCTTGGGTACCTTTGCGGGCGACCACTTTATCGACCACGCTCACCGGCGGCTCGGCTTCGGCCGACACGCTTGGGTAAACCACCTCGAACTGATCGCGACCGAATTCGCGGGCGATCATTTCGGCTTCGTTCTCGAACGTCACCAGCACATCGCCAATCTGGTTGGTCATGAACGTGGTGGTGGCGGCGCGACCACCTGTGTCGAGCACCGGTGCCTGCTTGAACAGCTTGCCGACGAACGCGCGCGCCTTGTTCTCGTCACCGCCTTGCTTGAGCACATAGCCCCACGCCGACAGGTAGGTGTAGCGGCCGTTACCCGAGGTCTTGGGGTTGGGTACGATGACCTGTACGCCATCCTTGAGCAGGTCGGGCCAGTCTTTCAATGCCTTGGGGTTGCCTTTGCGCACGATGAACACCGTGGCAGAGGTGAACGGTGCACTGTTGTTCGGCAGGCGCGTGACCCAGTTGTCAGGGATCAATTTGCCGTTGTCGACCAAGGCATTGATGTCGGTGGCCATGTTCATGGTGATCACGTCGGCCGGCAGGCCATCGATCACCGCGCGCGCCTGTTT
Organism: Pseudomonas sp. FYR_7; assembly: GCF_043106155.1. NCBI lineage: Bacteria > Pseudomonadati > Pseudomonadota > Gammaproteobacteria > Pseudomonadales > Pseudomonadaceae > Pseudomonas > Pseudomonas sp. FYR_7. The sequence goes on along the minus strand of NZ_JBICMI010000034.1, from coordinate 99,285 downwards.
GCTCGAGCCACCGAAGGACATCTGCACATTGACCTTCTCGTTATGCTCGGCCTCCCAGTGCTTCTGGAAGGCGGGGTTGTAATCCTTGTAGAAGTCACGCATCACGTCGTAGGAAACGTTCAGCAAGGTCGGGGCAGCGTGGGCCAGGGTGCCGAAGGCCAGGCTGGCGGCGGCCAGCGAGACGGTGAAGAACTTTTTCACGACGCATTCCTTATGGGTATGAATGTTGGGCAATGTGCCAGCGACTATAGCGTCTTGTTCTTCAGGTATTAAAGAATCAATGCGTCTTTGCTTATATGCGCTGGCCGATTGGCGGTTCTGGCAGTTGTCCAGGGGCTTTGCCCACTTAATGACTCGCTCAGCCGTCAAGGTGAGCGAGCCCTTCAGATCGTCAGGGGCGCCTTAGTCAACCGGATTTCGGGAACAACGCATTGCCACACCGGGCACAAAACGCCGCGCCACTTTCATGGGATTTCTTGCTGCAGGTCGGGCAGGCGTGCTGCAGTTGTTCTCCACGCATGGCATTGGCGAGCTCGGCCGTAAAGATCCCGGTCGGCACCGCGATGATCGAGTAGCCGATGATCATCACCAGTGAAGACAGCACCTGGCCCAATGGCGTTCTGGGCACGATATCGCCGAACCCGACCGTGGTCAGCGTGACGATGGCCCAGTAGATCCCCTTGGGAATGCTCGTGAAGCCATGTTCCGGGCCTTCGATCACATACATGAGGGTGCCGAACACGGTGACCAGCGTCGAGACGCTGACCAGAAACACGATGATCTTCTGCTTGCTGCCGCGCAGGGCATCGAGCAGGTAATTGGCCTGCTTGAGGTACGGGCTGAGCTTGAGCACACGGAAGATCCGCAACATGCGGATGACCCTCACGATCAGCAGGTACTGCGCGTCGCTGTAGTACAGCGCGATGATGCCCGGCACGATCGCCAGCAGATCCACCAGGCCGTAGAAGCTGAATGCGTAGCGCAAGGGCCGGGGCGAGCAGTACAACCGTGTCAGGTATTCGCACAGGAAAATGGCGGTAAAGCCCCATTCGATCGCGGCCAGCAGGCCCCCGTACCCGCGATGCACCTCGTCGATGCTGTCCAGGATGACCGTGACCAGGCTGGCCAGGATGATCAGCAACAGGGTCTTGTCGAAGCGTCTTCCGGCCACGGTATCGCTCTGGAAGACGATCACGTAAAGCCGCTCGCGCAGGCTTGCAGGTTTGTTCATTGGCTCTGTCCATCGTGAAGTCGGCTGAGCCTATGGGGTGCCTTTCAGCTATGCAAGCGCCCCGGTGTCTGGCGTTTGCCAAGCTTCAGGTGAAGACCGAAGTGGATGAGCCAGCAGGCGGCGACGAAGGGTGCCGTGAGCGCCGGGACCGGCAGCCTGCTCAAAAGCGGCTGCAACGCCAGCGCCAAGCCGATGGCCAACAGCGTGACCCAGGGTTTTTCCCCTTGTCGGCTGAAGGCCAGGGCTGCCAGGGCCGCGTTGAATCCATACAGCCCCATCCATGCTGACTGCGCATCACCCACGAGCAGTGCCAGGCCTGCACCCGCGGCAGAGCCTATGACCGCCCAGAGACAGGCATACGGGTTGGCGATCAATAGGCCGACGATGATCAGCAGCCCGGCCAGGGGTTGATCGAGCAGGAAAATCTGCCCGACCCCTCTTGCCAGGGCACTCGCCAGGTCGGCCTCGACCACCACGGGTGCGCTAGCCGTCTGCACGAATAGCAACGTGCCCCAGCCCAGCAGTACGAAGGGCGCCGTGTAGGCGACCAGCAGCTTGCCCCCCCGCTTGCGCCATTGGTGGGTGATGATGCTGGACAGGCCGGCGGCAGCGATTACCAGCGGTGGCTGGATGATCGACCAAGGCAGCACAGCGCTGATCAACAAACCGATGAGCACGCCGTTGTAGCTGTACAGCCCAGCCTGTCGATCGGCGCGGTCGTAGCCGCGGGCCTGTGCCGTCAGCAGGCCTGCCAGCGCGCCAAGCAGCGCGCCGCCCAGCAGTGCCGGTGCGGTCAACAAGATCGCCAGCAGGCAGCATAGCCCGCACCAGGGGTTACGCAGCAGCAGCACCTGGCTGAAGCCGTTTAGCAGCGCCGTGGCCCAGTCGGGGCACGGGTTTACGAAATTTTTGGTGTACATGGGGCAGTCAGTGAGGTGGATGGGAGGGCGGTGGGCCTCTTTGGGCCTCGATTGACCGCAGGTCTGGTACATCGGTGTTCGGGGAGGGCTCCGCCCTCCATTCCCGGTGCAAGCCCGTTCCCACAAGGTCTGCGCTGTGCCATGGAGCGGCGCGCATCCTGTGGGAGTGGGCTTGGCCCGCGACTGGGGCGCAGAGCGCCCCCGGGGATCTCAGTTCAACGTCTCGATGCGCAGCGTGTTGGTCGAGCCTGGCTTGCCGAAAGGCACACCGGCAGTGATCAGAAGCGTGTCGCCACGGTTAGCCATGCCTTGGGCCTGGGCAATTTCCAGCGCAGTGGAAACCACTTCGTCCACCTGGCGCAGGCGGTCATTCACTACCGAATGCACGCCCCAGGCCACGCTAAGGCGGCGAGCGGTGTTCAGGTTCGGCGTCAGGTTGAGGATCGGTGCCCGTGGGCGCTCGCGCGCAGCACGCAGGGTCGAGGCGCCCGACTCGCTGTAGTTGACCAGCACCGCCACCGGTAGGATGCCGCTGATGCGGCGGATGGCGCAGCTGATGGCGTCCGATACGGTGGCCTCGGCCTTCGGCCGGCCAACGTCGAGCTGGGCCTGGTAGTCCGGGCCGTTCTCCACCTGGCGGATAATCTTGCTCATCATCTGCACGGCTTCGAGCGGGTAGTCACCCGAGGCCGTCTCCGCCGACAACATCACAGCGTCCGCACCTTCGGCCACGGCGTTGGCCACGTCGGTGACTTCGGCACGAGTCGGTGCTGGCGAGAAACGCATCGATTCGAGCATCTGCGTAGCCACTACCACCGGTTTACCCAGCTGCCGGCAGGTGCCGATGATGCGCTTCTGAATCTGCGGCACGCTCTCGGCCGGTACTTCCACGCCCAGGTCGCCACGGGCCACCATGATCGCGTCCGCCAGTTCGGCAATGGCTGGCAGTTGTTCGACCGCCGAAGGTTTCTCGATCTTGGCCATCAGGAAGGCGCGGTCACCAATCAGCTGGCGCGCTTCAAGGATGTCCTCGGGGCGCTGTACAAACGACAGGGCCACCCAGTCCACACCCAGCTCCAGGCCGAAAGCCAGGTCGCGGCGGTCTTTTTCGGTGAGCGGGGAGAGGTTGAGCACCGCTTGCGGCACGTTGACGCCCTTGCGGTCGGACAGCTCGCCACCGTTCAGCACTTCGGTGTCGATCGCATCGCTGTGTTTGGCGGTCACCTGCAGGCGCAGCTTGCCGTCATCCAGCAGCAGGTCCATGCCGGGCTCAAGGGCTGCGATGATTTCAGGGTGTGGCAGGTTGACTCGGCGGCTGTCGCCAGGGGCCTCGTCCAGGTCCAGGCGCAGGGCCTGACCGCGTTGCAACTGCACCTTGCCTTCAGCGAAACGGCCCACACGCAGCTTCGGCCCTTGCAGGTCCATGAGGATGCCTAGCGGGTAGTGCAGCTGCTGCTCCACCTCGCGGATCCACTGATAGCGCAGCGCATGGTCGGCGTGCTCGCCATGGCTGAAGTTGAGGCGAAAAATGTTCACGCCTGCTTCCACCAGTTGCCGCACATCGTCGATGCCACCCGTAGCCGGGCCCAGGGTGGCGAGGATTTTCACTTTCTTGTCAGGCGTCATGAGGGGTCGGTCTCGAGAATCAGGATGGCGCGAAAGTCATTGACGTTGGTGCGCGTGGGTTCGGTGACGATCAGCGCATCGAGTGCGGCGAAGTAGCCGTAGCCGTTGTTGTCGTCCAGCTCGTCGCTGGCCGACAGGCCCGACGCTTGGGCGCGTGCGTAGCTGTTAGGCGTCATGACAGCGCCGGCGTTTTCTTCCGAGCCGTCGATGCCGTCGGTGTCGCCTGCCAGTGCGTAGACGCCCGGCAGGCCCTTGAGGCTTTCGGTGAGGCTGAGCAGAAATTCCGCATTGCGCCCGCCGCGGCCATTACCGCGCACGGTGACGGTGGTCTCGCCGCCGGACAGAATCACGCAAGGGGCCTTGAGCGGCTGGCCATGCTGAACGATCTGTCGGGCAATGCCTGCATGCACCTTGGCCACTTCCCGTGACTCACCTTCCAGGTCGCCCAATATCAACGGGCTGAAACCTGCCTGGCGCGCCTGGACCGCCGCAGCTTCGAGCGACTGTTGAGGCTTGGCGATCAGCTGGAAATGGCTGCGGGCCAGGGCTGGGTCGCCAGCCTTGAGGGTTTCCGAGGCCGGGTCGTTGAGCCAGTCGATGACGGCCTGTGGAGCGTCAATGGCGTAGCGCTTGAGGATCGCCAGTGCCTCGGCCGAGGTGCTTGGGTCGGCCACGGTGGGGCCTGAAGCGATGACCGTGGCCAGGGCGCCCGGCACGTCCGAGATCGCGTAGGTGTAGACCGTGGCCGGCCAGCAGGCCTTGGCCAGGCGCCCACCCTTGATCGCCGAGAGGTGCTTGCGCACGCAGTTCATCTCGCCGATGGTGGCGCCGGATTTGAGCAGGGCCTTGTTGATGTGCTGTTTGTCCGCCAGGGTCAGGTTGGCGGCGGGCAGCGCCAGCAAGGCAGAGCCGCCGCCGGACAGCAGGAATATCACCCGATCCTGCTCGCTGAGGTTGCCGACCAGTTCCAGCACGCGCCTGGCAACCGCCAGGCCGGCCGCATCAGGCACCGGGTGGGCGGCTTCGACCACTTCGATGTGTTGGCAGTTGGCACCATGGCCGTAGCGGGTCACGACCAGGCCGCTGACCTCGCCTTGCCAGTGCTTCTCAACCACCTCGGCCATGGCGGCGGCCGCCTTGCCTGCGCCGATGACGATCACCCGACCGCTGCGGTCGGCGGGCAGGTAGGGTTCGAGCACGTGGCTGGGATGGGCCGCGGCGATGGCTGTGTCGAACAGCTCACGCAGCAGTTTGTGTGGATCGACCGACATGGCAGGCTCCCTTTATTGTTGTTCTGCACAATCGAGAACGCCCCTGGAACAGCCTCCGTGCAGGCCGAACCAGGGGCGGTGTTGCTCGGGTTCACCCCTGGCTGTGCTCAGCCAAGGGGCGTAACAGGTGTGCCGGCTTACCGGCAGCTGGGCTGCAAGGCAGGCCCTGCGCTCGGATCAGCGGTCGTCGCGGATCGAGAAATTGGCCATGTGCTCCAGGCCCTTGATCAGCGCCGAGTGGTCCCAGTTGCCGCCACCCAGGGCCTGGCAGGTGTTGAACACTTGCTGGGCATTGGAAGTGTTAGGCAGGTTGATGCCCAGTTCCTTGGCGCCTTGCAGGGCCAGGTTAAGGTCCTTCTGGTGCAGGTTGATGCGGAAGCCTGGGTCGAAGGTGCCTTTGATCATGCGCTCGGCGTGCACTTCCAGAATTTTCGACGATGCGAAGCCGCCCATCAGTGCCTCGCGCACCTTGGCCGGGTCGGCGCCGTTCTTCGCGGCAAACAGCAACGCCTCGCTGACGGCCTGGATGTTCAGGGCGACGATGATCTGGTTCGCCACCTTCGCGGTCTGACCGTCACCATTGCCGCCTACCAGGGTGATGTTCTTGCCCATGCTCTGGAACAGCGGCAGGGCGCGCTCGAAGGCTTTTGGGCAGCCGCCGACCATGATGCTCAGGGTCGCGGCCTTGGCGCCCACTTCACCCCCGGACACCGGGGCATCGAGGTAGGTAGCGCCGGTGGCGTTGATCTTCTCGGCAAAGGCTTTGGTGGCGGTTGGGGAAATCGAACTCATGTCGATCACCACCTTGTTCGGGCCAACGCCCTGGGCAACGCCGTTGTCCCCGAACAGCACGCTGTCGACCTGTGGGGTGTCCGGGACCATGACGATGATGAACTCGGCTTCCTGGGCCACCTCCTTGGGGTTGGCCAGGGCCACGGCGCCGTCGGCGATCAGGTCGGCTGGAGCTGCATCGTGGTGGGTGGAGACGAACAGGCTGTGCCCTGCTTTTTGCAGGTTCTGGGCCATGGGCTTGCCCATGATGCCGGTGCCGATGAAACCGATTTTAGCCATCAGAAATTACCTCTTTTATCGTTGTTCGCGTTCCCGGTGGGATTCAGATCGCGTTGTGCGTTTTCAGCCAGCCCAGGCCCGCTTCGGTGGTGGTCTTGGGCTTGTATTCCGCGCCCACCCAGCCCTGGTAGCCGATGCGGTCCAGGTGCTCGAACAGGAAGCGGTAGTTGATCTCGCCAGTACCCGGCTCGTGACGGCCCGGGTTGTCGGCCAGCTGGATGTGGTTGATCAGCGGCAGATTGGTTTCCATGGTGCGCGCCAGGTCACCTTCCATGATCTGCATGTGGTAGATGTCGTATTGCAAGAACAGGTTGTCGCTGCCCACTTCGGCCTGAATGGCCAATGCCTGCTCGGTGGTGTTGAGGTAGAAGCCCGGAATGTCGCGGGTGTTGATCATTTCCATGACCAGGCGAATACCGGCGGCCTGGAGCTTGTCGGCGGCATAGCGCAGGTTTTCCACAAAGGTCTTGCGCACGGTGGCGCAGTCCGGGCCGTCTGGGCGAATCCCAGCCAGGGCGTTGACCTGGGTGTTGCCCAGCACCTTGGCGTACTCGATGGCCTTGTCGACACCTGCACGGAATTCTTCGACGCGATCGGGGTGGCAGGTGATGCCACGCTCACCCTTGGACCAATCCCCCGCGGGAAGATTGAACAGCACCTGGGTCAGGCCGTGAGCCTTGAGCTGCGCCTGGATTTCGGCAGCGCTGAAATCGTAGGGGAACAGGTATTCGACACCACTGAAACCGGCGTCGGCGGCGGCCTTGAAGCGGGCCAGGAAGTCCTGCTCGGTGAACAGCATGGACAGGTTGGCAGCGAAGCGAGGCATGGTTGTCTCCTTGCGTTGAGAGCCCCGGGCCAGCCGGGGCGTCAGGCGATCAGTCCAGCAGCGAGATGGCGGTCGGCGCATCGTTGCCGACCAGGGCGAGGTCTTCGAACTCGTTGACCGCGTTGATCTCGGTGCCCATGGAAATGTTGGTAACCCGTTCAAGAATGATCTCGACCACGACCGGCACGCGGAACTGCTCGGCCATTTGCCGTGCTTTTAGCAGGGCAGGGGCGATGTCGGCCGGCTCGAATACCCGCAGGGCCTTGCAGCCCAGGCCTTCGACCACGGCGACGTGATCGACGCCATAGCTGGCAGCGTCGGTGGCGTTGATGTTCTCGAACGCCAGTTGTACACAGTAGTCCATGTCGAAACCACGCTGGGCCTGGCGAATCAGCCCCAGATAGGCGTTGTTCACCAGCACGTGGACGTAGGGCAGGTTGAACTGCGCCCCGACGGCCAGTTCTTCGATCATGAACTGGAAGTCGTAGTCGCCCGACAAGGCCACGACCTGGCGCGTGGGGTCGGCCTTGACAACACCCAGTGCCGCAGGGATGGTCCAGCCCAGTGGGCCGGCCTGGCCGCAGTTGATCCAGTGCCGTGGCTTGTACACGTGCAGGAACTGCGCACCGGCGATCTGCGACAGACCAATGGTGCTGACATAGCAGGTGTCCTTGCCGAACACCTGGTTCATCTCCTGGTACACGCGCTGGGGCTTGACCGGCACGTTGTCGAAATGGGTCTTGCGCTGCAGGCTGGCCTTGCGCTGCTGGCAGTCTTCAAGCCAGGCCTGGCGGCACTTGAGTTTGCCAGCGGCCTGCCATTCCCTGGCGACTTCCAGGAACACCTCCAGGGCCTTGCCGGCATCGGAAACGATCCCCAGGTCTGGGGTGAACACGCGACCGATCTGGGTCGGCTCGATATCCACATGCACGAATTTACGGCCTTCGGTGTACACGTCCACGGAACCGGTGTGGCGGTTGGCCCAGCGGTTGCCGATGCCCAGTACCAGGTCGGACTTGAGCAGGGTGGCGTTGCCATAGCGGTGGGAGGTTTGCAGGCCGACCATCCCGACCATCAGCGGGTGGTCATCCGGGATGGTGCCCCAGCCCATGAGCGTCGGGATCACTGGCACACCGGTCAATTCGGCGAATTCGACCAGTTTGTCGCTGGCGTCGGCGTTGATGATGCCGCCGCCTGCCACCAGCAAGGGCCGTTCGGCCTCGTTGAGCATGGCAAGGGCCTTTTCCGCCTGGACGCGCGTGGCGGAAGGCTTGTGCACGGGCAGCGGTTCATAGGCGTCGATGTCGAACTCGATTTCAGCCATCTGCACGTCGAATGGCAGGTCGATCAGTACCGGGCCGGGCCGGCCGCTGCGCATTTCGAAGAACGCTTTCTGGAACGCATACGGCACCTGGCCAGGCTCCAGCACGGTGGTTGCCCACTTGGTGACGGGCTTGACGATGCTGGTGATGTCCACGGCCTGGAAGTCTTCCTTGTGCAGGCGGGAGCGTGGCGCCTGGCCAGTGATGCACAGGATCGGAATGGAGTCGGCACTGGCGCTGTAAAGGCCGGTGACCATGTCCGTGCCCGCCGGGCCGGAGGTGCCGATGCACACACCGATGTTGCCGGGGTTGGCACGGGTGTAGCCCTCTGCCATGTGCGAGGCGCCTTCGACGTGGCGAGCGAGGACGTGATCGATGCCACCCACTTTCTTCAGGGCTGAATACAACGGGTTGATGGCAGCCCCTGGGATGCCGAACGCAGTCACCACGCCTTCACGGCGCATGACCAGTACGGCTGCATCGATTGCTCTCATTTTGCTCATGATTTGTGCCTCATCGATTTTGTAATTGTATACAACCTGCGTTGCGATGCAGTGTATTCATGCTCAGGTGATCCGGTCAATGGGTTTTGATCGGGCAAGTCGATGCGGCCGTGAAATAGGGTGTTTGCGCTATCGAATACGATTGAATCTAAATATTGTATACAAAAATATTTTTGGTTGTGTTCTATTGGCGTATCGGTTTTCAACTGCCCTCAGGGCTTCTCACAATAAAAAGAGGACCTTCCCATGAATGCTTTGAACCTGAACCTGAACCTGGCGCTGAGCCTGGTAAACGCCGCATTGGCTGCCGGGCGTACCATCCAGGCGGCGCCACTGACGGTGGCGGTGCTCGATGCCGGTGGGCACTTGCTTGCCTTGCAGCGCGAAGACGGGGCGAGCCTGATCCGACCCGAGGTCGCCACTGGCAAAGCCTGGGGTGCGATAGCGCTGGGCAAGGGCTCGCGTCTGCTGGCGCTGGATGCGCAGCAACGGCCGGCCTTCTTCGCCGCGCTCAACGGGTTGGGCGAACGGGCGGTCGTGCCGGCGCCAGGCGGTGTGCTGGTGCGTGATCAGGATGGGCGGGTGCTGGGGGCGGTGGGGATCAGCGGGGACACATCGGATATCGACGAGCAGTGTGCGATCAGTGCCATCGAGGCGCTGGGGCTGCGCGCCGATGCGGGCGCGGTGGCCTGACCCGCATCAACTGCCGTTGCTCGATGCCCCAGCCCCCAGAGGACCTGGGACGGGGCAGGGCAAACGGCAAGGCGGTACTGCTCAGGCCGGCTCGGGTTCGCAGCCTTTGAGCACCATGCGGATGATGGTTTCGGCCGCCGCGTCGTAGTCGCTGTCGGCCAGCTTGGCCTTGCCGGTCACTGCCGAGATCTGCCAGTCGAAATCAGCGTACGTCTGGGTTGCCGCCCAGATGCTGAACATCAGGTGATGCGCATCGACGTGGGCGATCTGGCCGCGGTCTATCCAGTGCTGGATGCACTCGATGTTGTGCCGCGCCTGCTCGTTGAGCTGTTCGACCTGGCTGGGCGACAAATGCGGGGCGCCGTGCATGATTTCGCTGGCGAACACCTTCGACGCATGGGGCAGGTCGCGGGAGATGCGGATCTTGGAGCGAATGTATGCGCTCAGCACCTCGCGAGGATCGCCATCGGCGTTGAACGGGGTGGAGGCCTGCATGATCGGCGCGATGATGCTTTCCAGCACCTCGCGGTACAGGTTGTCTTTGGACTTGAAGTAGTAGTAGACGTTGGGCTTGGGCAGGCCAGCCTTGGCGGCAATATCGCTGGTTTTGGTGGCTGCGAAGCCCTTGTCGGCGAATTCCTCGCTGGCCGCGCGTAGGATCAATTCCTTGTTGCGCTCGCGAATGGTGCTCATGGTCAGGGATTTTCCTCGTGTCAGGCCACCTCTAGGCTCTGTGTGAAAAGCCTTGATACTCGGTGATGCTGCGTTGAAAACAGCCTCGGAATGCTCATTTACAACCCGTAAACTCCGCTTCCTCGGCTGTTTTCGCCTTGCCTGACCTTCGTCTCAAGACTTTTCACACAGAGCCTAGGAGGCAGCCGGCATGGTAGCACCGTGCCCAAGGGCGGCTCAAGGCAGCGGCTTTGGGCAGGGCCTTTGCATCCAGTCGCGCGCGTGGGCGCTAGCGCAGCAGGTTGGTCTTCGCCAGGTCCAGCACTTCGTCGCCGCGCCCGCTCATCACTGCCTTGAGCATGTACAGGCTAAAGCCCTTGGCCTGCTCCAGCTTGATCGCCGGCGGCATGACCAGCTCTTGCGTGGCGGTGACCACATCGACCAGTACGGGGCCGTCGTGGTCCAGAGCACGGCGCAGGGCCTGCTCCAGGTCTTCGGAGCGCTCGACGCGAATGCCCAGAATGCCCATGGCATTGGACATGGCGGCGAAGTCTGGGTTGTGCAGGTCGGTGCCGGTATCCAGGTAACCGGCAGCCTTCATTTCCATGGCGACGAAGCCCAGTGACGCGTTATTGAACACTACCACCTTCACGGGCAGCTTAAGCTGGGCGAGCGAGATGAAGTCACCCATCAGCATGCTGAACCCACCGTCGCCACTCATCGAGATCACCTGGCGCCCCGGGAAGGCCGCCTGTGCGCCCATGGCCTGTGGCATGGCGTTGGCCATCGAGCCGTGGTTGAACGAGCCGACCAGGCGACGCTGGCCATTCATCTTCAGGTAACGCGCCGCCCAGACCGTGGGCGAACCGACGTCGGCGGTGAAGATCGCGTCTTCGCTGGCCAGTTCGCTGAGCAGGCGCGTGACGTATTGTGGGTGGATCGGCCGGTCACCCTTGGAGGGTACCGCCAGGTCGTCCAGCCCCTGACGCGCCTTGCTGTAGGCTTTGAGTGCATCATCCAGGAAGCGCCGATCGGTCTTGCGCGTCAGGCGTGGCAGCAAGGCGTTGAGGGTTTCGCCGACATCGGCAGCGATGCCCAGCGATAACGTGGCGCGTCGTCCCAGCGCTTGCGGATCACGGTCGACCTGCACGATCTTGGCGTCGCTTGGGAAAAACTGCCGGTAGGGGAAGTCGGTGCCCAGCATCACCAGCGTGTCGCAGCCGAGCATCGCGTGGTAACCGGAACTGAAGCCGATCAAGCCCGTCATGCCGACATCGAAGGGGTTGTCCCATTCCACATGCTCCTTGCCGCGCAACGCATGGACCACCGGTGCGCCGAGTGCATCGGCCAGGGCCACGACCTGGTCATGCGCACCGGCGCAGCCGCTGCCGCACAGCAGGGTCACCTTGTGGCTGTCCTGCAACAACTCGGTCAGGCGCTGCAGATCGACTTCGGTTGGCAGGATGCGTGGCTGCTGCAGGGAAGGCCAGGCCGCCGGTTTCTGCTCGACCTCCAGCAGCGATACGTCACCGGGAATCACCACCACCGCCACACCGCGATTGAGGATGGCCGAGCGCATGGCCCGGTGCAGCACCTGCGGCATCTGCGCAGGGTTGCTGACCAGTTCGATGAAATGGCTGCATTCCTTGAACAGTTCTTGCGGATGGGTTTCCTGGAAGTAGTTCAGGCCAATCTCCGAGGAGGGGATCTGCGCGGCGATGGCCAGCACGGGCACCCGGTTGCGGTGGCAGTCGAACAGGCCATTGATCAAGTGCAGGTTGCCCGGCCCGCAACTGCCAGCACACACCGTCAACTCACCGGTGACCGCCGCCTCGGCACCGGCGGCGAAGGCAGCGACTTCCTCATGGCGCACGTGCATCCATTCGATGCTGTCCATGCTGCGCAGGGCGTCGGTCAGGCCATTTAGGCTGTCGCCGGTCAGGCCCCAGATCCGTTTGATACCGGCCTGTTCGAGGGTCGAGGCCAACTGCTGGGCCATGTTGAGCTTTGCCATGAATACTCCTGGTGCGAATGAAAGGACGTGATCGATGAGATAGAGACAGGCGCTTGGCCACGGCTGTTCGTTTGCGTCCATGAACGAATCGTCATGCGCGCTGCCCCGTGCCTGACGCTGCCCTGAACCTCCTCTGCTGCCGCAGGCCACCGCACACACGCCCGGCAGAACTGTTCAGCCACCGGCCGGTCTGTATGCCATCGTGATTGCCCTGGGAGCACGTCTGGCTATTCAGGCGTTTCAGGATGATGAAATCGCAAGCGTCTACTAAGGGTGAATGGAATGGCTGGCAGCAGTTTTTTTGCGTTGTTGGATGACATCGCGGCCCTGTTGGATGACATCTCGTTGATGACCAAGGTCGCGGCCAAGAAGTCGGCCAGCGTGCTGAGCGATGACTTGGCCGTTAACGCCGAGCAAGTGACGGGCATGAAGGCCGATCGCGAACTGCCGGTGGTATGGGCGGTATTCAAGGGCTCTCTGAAGAACAAGGCCATCCTGGTGCCCTGCGCCCTGATCCTCAGTGCGGTCCTGCCGGCAGCGGTCAAATGGCTGCTCATGGCCGGCGGCCTGTATCTGTGCTACGAGGGCTTCGAGGCGATCAAGGACAAGTTTTCTCGCAGCGAGCATGGCGCCAAGGCGCAAGGAAAAAAGGCGCTTCCCAAAACCCCCGAGGCACTGGCCGCGTATGAGCAACGCAAGATCAAAGGGGCGATCAAGACCGACTTCATTTTGAGCGCGGAGATCATCGTCATCACCCTCAACGTGGTGGCTGAGGCTGCGCTGTACCAGCAGATCCTGACCTTGGTTCTGATCGCCCTGGTCATGACGATGGGCGTCTATGGGCTGGTCGCTGGCATTGTGCGGCTGGACGACGCAGGCTTCGCCTTGGCCAAATCCAAGGCCCAGGGTATGTGGGGCCGTGCGGTCAGAAAGTTGGGTGAAGTGCTGGTGTCGGCCGCGCCTTTCCTGATGAAGGCGCTGTCCTGGATCGGAACGGTCGCGATGTTCTTGGTCGGCGGAACATTCATTGCCGAAGGCATTGCACCCCTGGAGCATGTCATCGAAGGCTGGGTTGCGCACAGCGGAAGCTGGGAAGCGGTTGCCAAGCACGTCGTGTTCGGGGTTGTCGGGGCTGTCGCCGGAGGCCTGGCGGCACTGGTGGTCGGCGGATTCTCTTGGGTTCGCGCACGCGCGACCGGTTGAGCGACGACGCCTCGGCAAAGGGGCCGGCTCGCGGCCCCGCGATCATGCCGTGATCAGAACAGCACCTTGACCAGGAAGCTCATGGTGTTCTGGTCGGTGGTGAAGGCGCCGGAGTCCTTGATGCCGTACTTGTTCTTCCAATAGTCGTACTCAACACCCACGTACAGCTGCTTCTCGCCCAGGTGCATGGCTTTGCCCAGGTCATACTTGATCTGCGGGTTGAAGTGCAGGTTGGCGTGGTAGGTGCCACGGCGGTTTTCATCGTTGTCCACCACCCAGTCCATGAAGCCATCGATCAACACGTCGGAGGAGCCGACCGGGATGGTGTAGGCCCACACCGGGGTGATCTGCCAGACATTGTCGCCAGGGCGGCTGCCATCGGTGGTGCGCTGGTAGAAGTTCAGCTGGAAGTAGTCAAAGCCTGGGATGTCCAGGTCGAAGCCAGGGCCGATCAGGTAGGCTTCCGTGTCGCCCTCGCCAAACTCATAGGTCATGGCCAGCAGCACGTCCTTGACCGGGCCGAAGGACAGCTTCTGGTCGAAGATCTTGTTGAACGACAGGCGCGGGCTGATCTCGCCGTAGTAGGTGTTGGGACCGTTGCCGGCGTCCTTCTGGCCTTGGTAGAAGATCTTGTCGACGAACAGGAAGTTATCGCCGTACTTCCAGCCGTCGGCGTGCTCGAAGGTCAGGGTCTGTTGGGTCGACGGGTTGACCTTGAAGTTCTTGCCCCACAGGTAGGTCAGGCTGTTGCTCTGCCACTGCAGCAGGTCGCCGGCGAAGGTGGTGCCACAGGCCAGCAGGCCGCCGGCGAGGATCAGGCTGTTGATGGTACGCATTGCGGATGTCGCTCCCTTGGTTGATCTGTTGTCAGCGCTCGGTGTTGGCGCTTTTTCTGTCTTTTTAGTCAGCTTTTTTCGATGGGCCACAGCTGTCTGGCAAGGGTTGAGCCAACTTTCTCCCGGTTGGCGAAACCGTCCTGCTCGACGTCGTTCTGAACGGATGAAAAGGGTCTTTCAGGCTGGCAACACGTTGGCCAACCGCCCGAATTCATTGACTGAGCGGTCAGTAAACGCAGGCAGAATCCGTCCTGCCCTGATCGAGGGGGCGCGCAGATTACTGGCTTGCGCGCCTGGCCTCAAGTGCTCCGTCGTGGAGCATGGTGGAGCAAACCTGTGCATGTGGTCAGGTTGTCAGAAGTGTACCTTGATCAAGGCACTGGCCACGCTCTGATTGCTGTCCAGGGCGCCCCGGCTGTCGATGCCGTATTTGTCCTTCCAGTAGCTGTACTCCAAGCCCACGTACAGCTGCTTGTTGCCCAGGCTCAGCGCCTTGCCCAGGTCGTATTTCACCTGCGGGTTGAAGTGCAGGTTGGCGTGGTAGGTGCCCCGTCGGTTCTGGTCGTTGTCGGTCACCCAGTCCATATAGCCGTCTATCAGAATGTCGGACTTGCCCAGTGGCACGGTGTAGGACCAGGCAGGCGTGATCTGCCATACGTTGTCGCCAGGGCGGCTGCCTTCGGTATTGCGCACGTAGAAATTGAGCACGAAATAGTTGAAGCCTGGCACGTCGAGGTCAAAGCCTGGGCCGATCAGGTAGGCTTGATTGTCACCTTCGCCACGCTCGTAGGTCATGGCCAGCAGCACGTCCTTGACCGGGCCGAACGCGAGCTTGCGGTCGAGGATCTTGCCCAGCGAGAAGCGAGGGCTGAATTCGCCGTAGTAGGTGGTCACCCCTTTGCCGGGGTCGGCCTTGCCGTTGTAGAAAATCTTGTCGACGACCAGGAAGGTGTCGCCGTATTTCCACTTGTTGGCGTGCTCGAAGGTGAGCGTCTGCTGGATGCCAGGGTTGATCTTGAAGTCCTTGCCGTACAGGTAGGTCAGGCTCTCGCCGTGCCATTGCAGCCATTGGCCGGCCTGGCTCGGTACGCTGGCCAGCAGGCTGGTGCCCAGCAACAAGGCTGTGGGGATGTGGTTCATGTGACAGCTCCCGGATGTTGTTCTTGTGGGTTGTCAGGCGCGTGCGCGCCCCGGGCGGCCCACGCGGGGTGGGCCGACGGCACAGCAGTGATTCAGGCGTAAAGCACGGGCGGGCAGGGCGCCGCCCGTTGGCTCAGTGGGGGTGGCAGGGCGCGTTGTGCGCCGCGCGGTCCGCACCGCCGAGAATGTTGAACAGCACGTTGAGCACCAGCGCACTGACCGTGGCCATGGCGATGCCGCTATGGGTGATGGGCTCCATCCACTGGGGCATCTGAGCGAAGAATTCCGGCCGTACCACCGGGATCAGGCCGAAACCGACGCTGACCGCCACCAGCAACTGGTTGCGCCGATCCCCGATGTCCGCTTCCTGGAGGATCTTGATGCCAGTGGCAGTGACCATGCCGAACATGGCAATGGACGCGCCGCCGAGCACCGCTGGCGGAATCGAGGCGATCAGGTAGGCCGCCTTGGGCAGCAAGCTGAGCACCACCAGCAAGCCGCCGGCCACCACCGTGACGAAACGGCAGCGTACGCCGGTCATCTGCACCAGGCCGATGTTCTGGGCGAACGAGGAATGGGTGAAGGTGTTGAAAAAGCCTGCGATGAAGGAAGCGCCAGCGTCGCACAGCAGCCCGCGGCGCAGCATGCCTGGGGTGACTTCGCGGTCGGTGACCTTGCCCAAGGCCAGGAACATGCCGGTGGACTCGACGAAGATGATCACCACCACCAGGCACATCGACAGGATCGGGGCCAGGCTGAAGGTGGGCATGCCAAAGTGCAGCGGGGTGACCACCTGCAACCAGGGCGTGGCCCCTAGGCCCGAGAGGTCGACCATGCCGATCGATCCCGCCAGCAGGTAACCCAGGCCCATCCCCACCAGTACCGACACGTTGACCCAGAAGCCACGCATGAAGCGGTTGATCAACAGAATCACTGCCAGCACCAGGCCGGCGACCAGCAGGTAGATCGGTGAGCCGAAGGTGGTCGCTTGCTGGCCGCCTCCGGCCCAGTTCACCGCCACGGGAAACAGCGACAGGCCGATGGACGTGATCACCGTGCCGGTCACCAGCGGCGGGAAAAACCTCACCACCTTGGACATGAAGGGCGCGACCAGCATGCCGAAGAAGCCTGCGGCAATGGTGGCCCCGAAGATACCCTGCAGGCCCACGCCGGGCATGCCGGCCATGGCCACCATGCTGCCGACGGCGGCAAAACTGGCCCCCATCATCACGGGCATGCGAATGCCCACCGGGCCGATGCCCAGTGATTGCACCAGGGTGGCGACCCCAGCGACCAGCAGGTCGGCGTTGATCAGAAAGGCGACTTCTTCGCGGGACAGGCCTGCGGCCTGGCCGATGATCAGCGGTACCGCGATGGCGCCACCGTACATCAGAAGCACATGTTGCAGGCCAACCAGAAAGAGCTGGAACAGGGGCAGGGGCTGTCGCGGCGGCGCTACCGGGATAGACGCATTGGATGACTCGGACATGCAGCACCTCGAGTTTTGTTTTTATTCTCGGATCCAAGCGGCGGGCGAGCCCAAGGTTCAAGCGGCGATCTTCGACTTGAAGATCGCGTTGCTTTAAGCCTGGGCCAGCGCCTGCGCTCGATGCTTGCGTACGACGTTATGCGGTGTAGCCAATTGCGGTCAGTTGACAGGCGCGCCCTTGGCGATCCAGTCGCCTACCAGCTTGCGCTCTTCGGTGGTCATCTGGGTGATGTTGCCCAGCGGCATGATCTGGCTGGCAACCGCTTGCGCTTGGATGCGCGCGGCTTGGGCCTGGATCTGTTGCGGGGTGTCGAACATCACGCCACCTGGGGCGGCACTGAACAGTGGGCTGGTCGGCTTGGAGGAGTGGCACACGGTGCAGCGTTCCTGGATGACGTGGTGGATCTTCTCGAAGCTGTCACCGCCGGCCTGCACCGTCGCCTGCGCCGGCACTGCCGGTTCGGCGGGCTTGGCCGCGTCTTCGGCGCGGCGTTCGGCTGCCGTTTTGCCGCCCACGGCCGTGGCTGGCAACGGCTGGTACTCGATCTTGGCAGCGGCCTGTTCCGGGCTGACCGGCATCGGCTTGGGACCTGTGACATAGGCCAGGCAGATCATGGCCAGGGCGCCGACCGGCAGCGTCCAGGCGTACTTGTTGCTGTCGTGGCGGGTGTTGAAGTAGTGACGGATCAACACCGCCGCCACTGCGATCCCCGCCAGGATCAGCCAGTTGTACTGGCTGCCGTAGGTGCTGGGGAAGTGGTTGCTGATCATGATGAACAGCACCGGCAGCGTGAAGTAGTTGTTGTGGCGTGAACGCAGCAGGCCCTTGGCCGGCAACACCGGGTCCGGGGTCTGGTTGTTCTCGATGGCAGCCACCAGCTGGCGCTGGGCCGGCATGATGATGCGGAACACGTTGCCGACCATGATGGTGCCGATGATCGCGCCCGTGTGCAGGTAGGCCCCACGGCCGCTGAACACCAGGCTGAAGCCCCAGCAGGCGGCAATGATCAGCACGAACAGCACCGCACCCAGCAGGGCAGGGCGCTTGCCCAGGGGCGAGTCGCAGAGGAAGTCGTAGACGAACCAGCCCACGACCAGCGACCCGATACCGATCGCCACGCCCTCGGCGCCGCTGAGGGTGCTGCCCGGTGCCAGCAGGTACAAGGTGGGGTTCCAGTAGAACACCACACACAGCAGGGCAATGCCGGACATCCAGGTGAAGTAGGCTTCCCATTTGAACCAGTGCAGGTTCTCGGGCATTTTCGGCGGGGCGAGCTTGTATTTTTCCAGGTGGTAAATACCACCGCCATGGATGGCCCAGAGGTCACCTGACAACCCATCGCGCGGGTTGCTTCGATTCAGGTGGTTTTCCAGCCAGACAAAGTAGAACGATGCACCGATCCAGGCCACGCCGGTGATCATGTGAACCCAGCGAATGCTCAGGTTCAGCCACTCGTGAAGGTGTGCTTCCACAGTATGTACCTCTTGCCGGTCACAGGCGCGGGCAGTGCCCTGGCATGACCGACCTTTTCTTATTGGTGGGGGTTGAGGATCAGCATCTGTTCCTCGCTGAAGTAATGCTCATCGCAGTTGTTGCCAGAACCACTGCGATCAACCACCAGGAAGTCATCCCGCTTTTCGATCGTCAGCACCGGATGGTGCCAGACGCCGCGATGGTAATTGACGCCCTGCCTGCCGTTGCTGCGGAAGGCGCGGACCAAGCCTGATACAGGTGCATCGCCAAGTGGCGCGACCACGATCAGAAAGGGGTTGCCGAGCAGCGGAATGAAAGCCTGGCTGCCCAGCGGATGGCGTTCGAGCATGCGCACGGTCAGCGGCATTTCCAACGCGTCGGCGCGGAAAATACTGATGATCGCCTTGTCTTCGGGCTCGGCGGTCTCGACCGTGGCGAGCTTGTGAAAGCGCATGGTCGAGCCGTTGTTGATCATGAAGTGGTCGCTGCCGTCGGTTTCGATCACGTCACCGAAAGGGGCGAAGGCTTCTTTGGTCAGGGGCTCGATCATCAGGGTGCGCATGCGGTTATCTCTTCTATTGTGCGTTGTTCTGTAAAGAATCGTCGGTCGCTTACAGCTGTTGCAGGCGGAACAGGGCGATCTGGTTGATCTGCTTGAGCGCCTCGGCGAATTCGGCCTTGGCATCGTTGTGGATGCGCTGTTCGAACGAGGCCAGGATCTGGTGCCGGTCGCTGCCCTTCACGGCCATGATGAACGGGAACTGGAACTTGGCCTTGTACGCCTCATTGAGCGAGGTGAAGCGCGCAAATTCCTCGGCGGTGCATTGGTGAATACCAGCTCCGGCCTGTTCGTTGGTGCTCGAGGCGGTCAGTTCACCCTGCACGGCAGCCTTGCCGGCCAGGTCCGGGTGGGCGTTGATCAAGGCCAGTTGGTCGGCTTGGGGTGCGCTCAGCAGGATGTCGCTCATACGCTGGTGCAGTGTTTGCACGTTGTCCAGTTCGTCCAGTTGACCGAGGTCGTAGGCCTTCTCGGCGACCCACGGCGAGTGCTCGTAGATGTCGGCGAAGGCGTGGACGAACGCGTCACGGTCAAGGGTGGACGGCTTGAGGGTCTTGAAGGTGGTCATCAGACGGTCTCTTTCTGGTACGGGTGGGTGGCTTGCCAGTGGCGGGCGATGTCGACGCGGCGGGCGAACCATACCTGCTCGTGGCTTTTGGCGTAGTCGACGAAACGCTTGAGCGCTGCCAGGCGTGCCGGCCGACCGACCAGGCGGCAGTGCAGGCCGATGGAGAGCATCTTCGGCGCCTCGGCGCCTTCGGCGTACAGCACGTCGAAAGCGTCCTTGAGGTACTGATAGAACTGCTCGCCACAGTTGAAGCCCTGCACTTGGGTGAAGCGCATGTCATTGGTGTCCAGGGTGTAGGGAATGACCAGGTGCGGCTTGCCGGTGGGGTTGTTCGGCTCCCAGTAGGGCAAGTCGTCGTCATAGGTGTCGCTGTCGTAGAGAAAGCCGCCTTCTTCCATGACCAGTCGGCGGGTGTTGGGACCGGTGCGGCCGGTGTACCAGCCCAGCGGGCGTTCGCCGGTGATTTCGGTGAGGATGCGGATGGCTTCGAGCATGTGCTCGCGCTCCTGGGCCTCGTCCATGTACTGGTAGTCGATCCAGCGGTAGCCGTGGCTGCAGATTTCATGGCCGGCCTGGACCATGGCGCGGATCACGTCGGGGTGGCGCTGGGCGGCCATGGCCACGGCGAAGATGGTCAAGGGAATGCCGCTGTCCTTGAACAGTTTGAGCAGGCGCCACACGCCTGCGCGGCTGCCGTATTCGTAGAGCGACTCCATGCTCTGGTTGCGCACGCCCTGCAACGGCTGGGCAGCGACCATCTCGGAGAGAAAGGCTTCGGACTCCTTGTCGCCGTGCAGGATGTTGCGCTCGCCGCCTTCTTCGTAGTTGAGCACGAATGACAGGGCAATGCGGGCGTTGCCTGGCCATTGCGGGTGAGGAGGGTTATTGCCGTAACCAATCATGTCGCGAGGGTAGTCAGCGCTCACTGCAGTCTTCCTTCTTGTACGTGTGGGCAGGGTGGCGGGCCGCGTCGCTGTGTCGCACCACCGGATGCGATGATTGTATACAACTTATGAATTCTTTTGTAAGTCTGAATTTCCGTATTTCTGCCTAGGAGCCGTGTCTGGGTACCTTGCAAGAAACCTGCCCACTTGGTCAACTAAGCCTGACGACAACGCAGTGCTCCGCTTTATTGCTGCTGGTGTCATGGTCCGTCACCTCCTTCGCCGGGAAAGCAAAAAAATTGTGTACAATTTTCCATGCGAATGTCTTAATTAGGCGAATTCAAGGCGCTCGCTGCCCCAGTTCGGGTCACTGGCGTGCGTACTTGCCCCTGGCAAACAAGAGGCGACAAGCAGATGGGACGTTTGACCACTCACGTACTGGACGCAGCCCATGGCTGCCCAGGCAGCGCAATCAAGGTGGAGTTGTACCGTGTCGAAGGCAGCCAGTTGACGTTGGTCACCTCGGCGCTCACCAACAGCGATGGCCGCGTCGACGCGCCATTATTGCAAGGCGATGACTACCGTTCGGGTGTTTACCAGCTGCAGTTCAATGCCGGTGACTACTACCGTGGGCGTGGCGTGGCGCTGCCTGAGCAGCCGTTTCTGGATGTGGTGGTATTGCGCTTTGGCATCGATGCGCAGCAGGAGCACTACCATGTGCCGCTGCTGATATCGCCGTACAGTTATTCGACCTACCGTGGAAGCTAGTTGGTCGCTAGAAGAATCTTCGTAGGTCCTTTGGCCCGCTCTCACACTGGCGGGCTTTTTTTCGCCTAGGCCTAGGTGGTTTCGGTACGAATGCTCTGTTGCATATATGCCAGCGACTTGCCGGTCCTGAACAATGCGTGGTCTTCTGCGCCTGCGGCCAACGCACCTAGCAGGTTGAAACTCGTGCCGACCAGGCGAGGTGCTCCCCGTTCCTTCATCCATTCCTGACTGGCCAGTAAATGCGCAGATGTGTTGGAAATGCTAGCGCGTCTAGTGCGATCGGCGATGTCTACATAGACTTGCGCGTGCTCAATGCTCAGGGAATTATCACCGTGGCTGGCCAGGTTGCTGTTGACCACGCCAAGCTTGTGAATGAAAGGCGTACTGGTTGAGAGTTTCCTCGTGTATTCATGGATCACGGCCCGTCCCCCATTGAAGCTAGGTATGGACTGCGGGTTTGGCGATATCGACTTTCGGGTAAGACCCAAGCTTTCGGCCGCGAGCTCATGATTTGACCTCCACCACTTCTTGATTGCGCTGAACGTCACGGGCGCTCGACCCGACGGGTCGGCCATGTTCACCGGATCGTTCTGGCAGTAGGCGTATGGATTGAGCCCACCCTGAGCAAATGGACTCCAGTGGTCAGGGCTCTGCAACCTCATCAGTGTCGGGTCGTAGAGCCGGTGGCCTTTGCCTAGAGGGTACAGGCGGGAAATCGGATCACTGAACTCGCCGTTGAAGCCCAATGAGCTCTTGCTCCATAGGCTATGACCATATGGGGTATAGGTGGATAAGGCAGAGGTAGGTATGTGCATCGGCAGGCCTCCGTAAAGGCTTTCACTTGTAACAAGCACCGATTCAGTTTGCACCTGGCAAAAATCCTAGTTTGATCGATTTGCACGCCAATCGCGCCGGTAATGACAAATGGGCGCCGAAGCGCCCTTGGCTGTTGCGAAAGTTTCAGAGGAAGATGAACTTGGCAATAAAGATCGCACACAGCACCCACAGGCTGGCAGAGATCTCCTTGTATTTACCCGTACCGGCTTTAAGCGCCACGTAGCTGATGAAACCCAGCGCAATGCCATCGGCTACCGAGAACGTCAGTGGCATCATGATCACGGTGACGATTGCCGGAATGCTGTCGGTCGCCTCGTCCCAGTTGATGTGCGCCATGCTGCCCATCATCAGCATCGCGACGTAGATCAAGGCGCCAGCGGTTGCATAGGCGGGGATCATGCCAGCCAGCGGTGCAAAGAACATGGCAGCAATGAATAGGACGCCCACCACCACAGCCGTCAGGCCGGTGCGCCCCCCGGCGGCCACCCCCGCGGCACTTTCCACATAGCTGGTGACCGGCGGCACGCCGACTACGGCGCCGAACACGCTCGAAGCACTGTCGGCCTTGAGGGCTCTGGACAGGTTCTCGATACGGCCGTCGGGGGCCACCAGGTTCGCCCGCTGTGCCACGCCCATCAGCGTCCCGGCGGTGTCGAACATGTGCACGAACAGAAAGGCCAGGACCACGCTAATCATGCTCACGTTGAACACGCCCGCCACGTCCATGGCCATCCAGGTCGGCGCCAGGCTGGGCGGCATCGACACCACGCCGCCGAACTTCACCAGTCCCAGACCCCAGCCCGCCAGCGTTACGCCGATGATGCTGATCAGGATCGCCCCGAATACCCGCTTGTAGCTGAGGATGGCGATCATCAAAAAGCACATCGCCGCCAGCAGCGGGCCTGGCTCATGCAGCGAACCGAGTTTGATCAGGGTGGCGGGGCTGTCGACGATGATACCTGCGGTCTTCAGGCCGATCAGGCCGAGGAACAGGCCCACCCCGGCGCCCATGGCATGGCGCAGGCTGACGGGGATGCTGTTGAGCAGCCACTCGCGCACCTTGGACAGCGTCAGGAACATGAACAGCACGCCGGAGATGAAGACCGCGCCCAGTGCCGTTTCCCAGTTGTAGCCCATGGTGCCGACCACGGTGTAGGTAAAGAACGCATTGAGGCCCATGCCGGGTGCCAGGCCCACTGGCCAGTTGGCATACAGCCCCATGAGCAGGCAGCCGAGGGCGGCGGCGATGCAAGTCGCCACGAAGGCTGCGCCATGATCAATGCCGGCATCGGCCATGATGTTGGGGTTGACGAAAATGATGTAGGCCATGGTGATGAAGGTGGTCACCCCGGCGATCAGCTCGGTTTTAACGGTACTGCCGTGTTGCCTGAGTTTGAAAATGCGCTCCAGCCAACCCGTGGCGGGCGGTGAAGCGATGTCCAGCGTAGGGACTTCGGTTTTGCGGCTTTCCACAGCGAGTACTCCTCAAGTCTTTCTTGTTGTTATGGAGCCCGTGGTCCTGAGCAATGCACTTGGCGGCTCCGCGAGGGCGGCAACTGGCCAGCAGCATGCAGTGCCGTGGCGCATTGTTGACCGTAAGGTCAGGAAGTTGCCTGAGCGATTATGCTTTTGTGTACAAAGAAAGCAAATACTGTTTTATGTTTTGTATGCTAGGTGAGGTGAACAATCGCTATATGCGTTAAAGCACGCCTGCAGAAACGGCTCAGCCTGTGTACAATGACGCCATACTTTCCTTCGTGCCTCGAGAGCCCATGAACGAACAGCTGCAACCCCTGAAAAAACCCGCGCGTGCTGGCAAGGCCGGTCGCAGTGGTACCCAGGACGACATTGTCTATGCGCACATCTTCGAGGCCATCCTGGAGCAACGTCTGGCGCCGGGCACCAAGCTCAGCGAAGAGGCGCTGGGCGAGATTTTCGGCGTCAGCCGCACCATCATCCGCCGGGCCCTGTCACGGTTGGCCCACGAGAGCGTGGTGCTGCTGCGGCCCAATCGGGGCGCCGTGGTCGCCAGCCCAACCGTGGAGGAGGCGCGCCAGGTGTTCTTCTCGCGGCGCATGGTCGAGCGTGCCATCACCGAGCTTGCCGTGGAGCACGCCACCGCCGAGCAGTTGGCCGAGCTTCGGCAGATGGTCCGCGAAGAGCGCGATAGTTTTTCCCGAGGGGATCGCGGCGCCGGCATCCGGCTGTCCGGCGAGTTTCACCTCAAGCTTGCCGAAGCGGCGGGGAATGCGCCGCTGGTGAGCTTCCAGCGCAGCCTGGTATCGCAGACCTCGCTGATCATCGCCCAGTACGAGAGCGGCAATCGTTCCCACTGCTCGTACGACGAGCATCTGCAGCTGATCGATGCCATCGAGGCGCGTGACGCCGCCCAGGCAGTCAGCCTGATGATGCATCACATGGACCACATCGACAGCAAGCTGAACCTGGACGAGGAGAGCGCCTCGGACGATCTGCATGCGGTGTTCTCCCATCTGCTGAAAAAGCCCAAGCTCACGGTCAAGAACTGACCGTTCGCCTGGGCTCGCATCAGCGCGACCCTTACCTTTCGCGCTGATGCACGCAACGCCCGGCCGCATAGGTTTCACGAACCGTGCGGTCGTCGCCCAGGGTGGTCAGCACGAACAACGTTTCCTCGATGCTTCTGGACTGCTGCAGGCGATAGTCCAGCAGCGGCGTTGCCTTGTAGTCCAGCACCACGAAGTCCGCGTCATTGCCCGGGCGCAGGCTGCCGATCCGGTCATCCAGGCGCAGCGCGCGCGCACCGCCCAGGGTCGCCAGGTAGAGCGACTTGAAAGGGTGCAGGCGTGCGCCTTGCAGCTGCATCACCTTGTATGCCTCATTGAGCGTGTTGAGCAGCGAGAAGCTGGTACCGGCGCCTACGTCGGTGCCCAGGCCGACATTGACCTTGAAGCGCTCCGCCTGAGGCAGGTTGAACAGCCCGCTGCCCAGGAACAGGTTGGAGGTGGGGCAGAACGCGATCGCCGAGCCCGTCTCGGCCAGGCGCTGGCATTCTTCGTCGCACAGGTGCACGCCATGGGCGAAGACCGAGCGCTCGCCCAGCAGTTCGAAATGGTCGTACACATCCAGGTAGCCCTTCTGTTCGGGGAACAGCGACTTGACCCAGTCGATTTCCTGAAGGTTCTCCGACAGGTGCGTGTGCAGGTAAACGCCTGGGTGTTCCTTGAGCAGTTGGCCCGCCCGTGCCAGCTGCTCAGGCGTGCTGGTCGGTGCGAAACGCGGGGTGACAGCGTAGTGCAGGCGGCCTTTGCCATGCCAGCGCTCGATCAGCGCTTTGCTCTGGGCGTAACCGGACTCGGCGGTGTCGGTCAGGTAATCGGGGGCGTTGCGGTCCATCATCACCTTGCCAGCGATCAGACGCAGGTCCAGGCGCTCGGCTGCTTCGAACAAGGCGTTGACCGATTCGGAGTGCACACTGCCGAACACCAGGGCGGTGGTGGTGCCGTTACGCAGCAGCTCCTTGAGGAAGATCTGCGCCACCTGGTCGGCATGGTCCTTGTCGGCAAATTGCTTCTCGCAAGGGAAGGTGTAGGTGTTCAACCAGTCCAGCAACTGCTCCCCGTAGGAGCCGATCATGCCGGTCTGGGGGAAGTGGATGTGAATGTCGATGAACCCTGGGGTGATCAATGCGTCCTGGTAGTGCTCTACCGGTATGTCGGCGTCCAGGGTCGGCAACAAGTCGCTGGCATGGCCCACGGCTTGGATGCGTCCGCCGTCGATCACAAGCACGCCGTCTTCGAAATACTCATGGGAAGCGTCCAGGCCTACCTCGGCCGGGTCGGCGATGCTGTGCAGGATGGCGGCTCGGTAGGCTTTGCGGGTAACGGTCATATCTCACTCGTCAAATGGCTTGGCTGCGCCGTGAAGGCGGCAGCAACTGGGCAATGGGGCCGGCGTTGGCGGCAGCGTCGTGCTGGCCGAAGCGGGCGTTGTAGGTGGCGATGATTTCGCCGGCGATGGACACGGCGATTTCGATGGGCAGCTTGCCCTTGACCTCGGTCAGGCCCATCGGGCACCGCATGCGCGCCACCAGGGCGGGGTCGAACCCGCGCTCGCGCAGGCGATGCTCGAACTTGACTCGCTTGGTCTTCGAGCCGATCAGGCCGAACCAGGTGAAATCGTTGCGCTTGAGGATGGCAGCGGTCAGCTCCAGGTCGAGCTGATGGTTATGGGTCATGACGATGCAGTAGCTGCCCGGCGGCAGGTCTGCCACTTCGTCGACCGGTTCCTCGCTGACCACGCGCGTCACGCCGGCGGGAATCTGGGCAGGGAATTCCTGCTCGCGCGAATCGATCCAGCGCACCCGACAGGGCAGCGCGGCGAGCAAGGGTACCAGAGCCCGGCCGACATGGCCCGCGCCGAACACGGCGATCTGCGCCTGCACGGCGGCCATGGGTTCGAACAACAACACCGTCACACCCCCGCAGCACTGGCCGAGGCTGGCGCCAAGACTGAAGCGTTCCAGGTGCGGGGTACCGCGGTGCTCGCCGAGCATCTGCCGGGCGATGTGCAGCGCCTTGTATTCCAGATGGCCGCCGCCGATGGTGTCGTATGATCCGCAGGCGCTGACCACCATTTTCGAACCGGCATTGCGCGGGGTGGAGCCGCGTTCTTCGATGATGGTCACCAGTACGCAGGCCTCGCCGCGGGCTTGGTGTTCGGCCAGGGCGTTGATCCATTGGTGCATGATGCAAGATCCTCATCTATGGGTGCCTGTTCGGGCCTTCTCGCCGACTTGCCGGCAATGGGCCCGAACAGGCAACGCACCTTCAATTGTTCACTGCGTCCAGCTCCTGCACCGCAGGTTGCAGGGTGGCCGCCTTGCGCATCTGCTCACAGCCCCACAACACCCGCTCCGGCGTGGCAGGGGCATCTATGTTCGGTTGCACGCGGTAGTCGGCAAGGCTGGCCACCGCATCCTTGATCGCGCACCAGGCGGCGATCCCGAGCATGAACGGCGGCTCGCCCACGGCCTTGGAATGGAACACCGTGTCCTCCGGGTTCTTGCGGTTCTCCACCAGCTTGACCCGCATGTCCAGCGGCATGTCGGCCACCGCTGGAATCTTGTAGCTGGCCGGGCCGTTGGTCACCAGTTTGCCCTTGGCGTTCCACACCAGCTCCTCGGTGGTGAGCCAGCCCATGCCTTGAATGAATCCTCCCTCGACCTGTCCGATGTCGATGGCCGGGTTCAGCGAGTCGCCCACATCGTGCAGGATGTCGGCGCGCAACATCTTGTATTCGCCGGTCAGGGTGTCGACGATCACTTCCACGCAGGCCGCGCCGAAGGCGTAGTAGTAGAAGGGGCGCCCCCGTGCCTGGCTGCGGTCATAGAAGATCTTTGGCGTGCGGTAGAACCCGGTGCTCGATAGCGACACCTGACCGAAATAAGCCTGCTGCACCAACTGCTCGAAGCTGACGATCTGGTCGCGCACACGCACGTGGCCATTACGGAACTCCACGTCTTCCTCGGTGACCTGGTAGTGCCTGGCAGCGAATTCGGTCAAACGTTTCTTGAGAATCTCGGCTGCATGCTGTGCGGCCTTACCGTTCAAGTCAGCCCCACTGGAAGCGGCGGTAGGGGAGGTGTTGGGTACCTTGTCGGTGTTGGTGGCGGTGATCTGGATCCGGTCGATATCGACCTGGAAGACCTGGGCCACCACCTGCGCCACCTTGGTGTTCAGGCCCTGGCCCATTTCAGTGCCGCCGTGGTTCAGGTGGATGCTGCCATCGGTGTAGATATGGATCAGCGCCCCTGCCTGGTTGAGGAAGGTGGCGGTGAACGAGATGCCGAACTTGACCGGGGTCAGCGCCAGGCCTTTTTTCAGGATCGGGCTGCTGGCATTGAAGCGGCCGATGGCCGCCCGCCGCTCGGCGTAGTCACTGCTGGCTTCAAGCTCGGCGGTCATCTCCTCGAGCATGTTGTGCTCGACGGTCTGGTAATAATGGGTGACGTTGCGCTCGTCCTTGCCATAGTAGTTGGCCTTGCGCACGGCCAGCGGGTCGCGGCCAAGGTGCCTGGCGATGTGGTCCATCACCTGCTCGATGGCGACCATGCCTTGCGGCCCGCCAAAGCCCCGGTAGGCCGTGTTCGACGCGGTGTTGGTCTTGCAGCGGTGCCCGTGGACGGTGGCATCGCCCAGGTAGTAGGCGTTGTCGGAGTGGAACATGGCGCGGTCGACGATCGAGCCGGACAGGTCCGGGGAGTAGCCACAGTTGCCGGCCAGGTCCAGGTTGATGCCGTGCAGGCGACCCTGGTCGTCGAAGCCCACGTCGTACTCGACGTAGAAGGGGTGTCGCTTGCCGGTCATGGTCATGTCCTCGACCCGCGGCAAGCGCATCTTCGTCGGTTGCCCGGTCAGGCGGGCGATGACGGCGCACAGGCAAGCCGGGCTCGCGGCCTGGGTCTCCTTGCCGCCAAATCCGCCGCCCATGCGGCGCATGTCCAGCACCACCTTGTTCATGGGCACATCGAGCACTTCGGCCACCAGTTTCTGCACCTCAGTGGGGTTCTGGGTCGAGCAGTAGACGATCATGCCGCCGTCTTCGGTGGGCATCACCGAGGAAATTTGGGTCTCCAGGTAGAAGTGTTCCTGGCCGCCGATGTGCAGGGTGCCTTGCAGGCGATGCGGGGCGCTGGCCAGGGCTGCAGCGCTGTCGCCGCGCTGATGGGTGTGGCTGTCGAGCACGAAGTGCCGCTTGCGCAGCGCCTCGACCACATCGAGCACCGGTTCGAGGTCTTCGTATTCGATGACGGCGGCCA
Organism: Pseudomonas sp. FYR_7; assembly: GCF_043106155.1. Lineage (NCBI taxonomy): Bacteria > Pseudomonadati > Pseudomonadota > Gammaproteobacteria > Pseudomonadales > Pseudomonadaceae > Pseudomonas > Pseudomonas sp. FYR_7. Next base: position 70,579 of record NZ_JBICMI010000034.1, on the reverse strand, counting down.
TGGCGGCGCGGCGTGCGGTGTCCAGGTCACGTGCGGCCACGGCCAGGACCGGCTGACCGAAGAACTCGACCTTGTCGATGGCCAGCAAGGGATCGCCTGCCACCACCGGGCCGATGTCCTTGAGCCCGGGAATGTCCTGATGGGTGATCGCGATGCGCACCCCTTCGAAGGCGTAGCAGGGCGTGGTGTCGATGCGCAGGATGCGCGCATGGGCACGGTCTGCGGTACGTGCGTAGACGTGCAGCTGGTTGGGGAATTCCAGTCGGTCGTCGATGTACAACGCTTCGCCGGACACGTGCTTGTCGGCGCTATCGTGCTTGACGCTGCGCCCGACCCCGGTGGTCAGGTCCTGGCGGAACAGGTCGGCCATTTCGGCCTGGCTTTTGGGCACATGATGGTTAGACATAAGCGGTCACCCGGGTTTCGATGTGCGGCGTTTGCAGTTCGATAAAGTACTTGCGCAGCAGGTTCTGCGCGGTCAGCAGGCGGTATTGCTGGCTGGCGCGGAAGTCGCTGAGCGGGGTGAAGTCTTCGGCCAGGGCCTGGCAGGCGCGCTCCACGCTGGCCTTGTTCCAGGGTTGGCCCAGCAACGCCGCCTCGCAGGCACGGGCGCGCTTGGGGATGGCCGCCATGCCGCCGAAGGCGATGCGTGCGCCGCTGACCATCCCGTGCTCGATGCTCAGGTTGAACGCTGCGCACACCGCCGAAATGTCATCGTCCAGGCGCTTGGAAACCTTGTAGGCGCGGAACGTCCAGTCGTGCCGGGCCAGGGGTACCAGGATCTTCTCGATGAACTCGCTGTCCTGCCGGGCGGTGATGCGGTAGTCGATGAAATAGGCTTCCAGCGGCATCGTGCGCTGGCGCTCGCCCTGGCGCAGGACTACCTGGGCGTCCAGCGCGATCAACAAGGGCGGTGAGTCGCCGATGGGCGAAGCGTTGCCGATGTTGCCGCCCAGGGTGCCCTGGTTGCGGATCTGCAGCGAAGCGAAGCGATGCAGCAGCGCCCCGAAGTCCGGGTATTGGGCGTTCAACGCCTGGTAGCAGTCGGTGAGCGGGGTGGCAGCACCGATTTCAAGATGGGTGGCGGTCTGCTCGATCCGCTTGAGCTCGGCCACATGCCCCACGTAGATCATCACTGGCAGGGTCTTGTGCATTTGCGTGACTTCCAGCGCCAGGTCGGTACCGCCTGCCAGCAACCGGGCTTCGGGGTGCGAACTATAAAGCTCGGCCAGGTCGGCGACGGTCAGCGGGACCAGGCAACGCTTGTCGCCACTGTTCAGCTCGCCAGTCTGCGACGGTGCAATGGCCTTGAGGCGGGCAATGGTCTGCGCTTGCTGGGCATCGAACTGGTCGCGGCAGGGCTGCCGGCAGCTCTGCTGGGCGGCGTCGAGGATGGGCCGGTAACCCGTGCAGCGGCACAGGTTGCCGGCCAGTGCTTCCTGGGCCTGATGCACGTCGGCACCTTGACTGTTCTTTTGCAGGGCGAACAACGACATCACAAAGCCTGGCGTACAGAAACCGCATTGCGACCCATGGCAGTCCGCCATGGCTTGTTGCACGCTGTGCAGCTGGCCTTGGTGCTTGAGGCCTTCGACGCTGATCAGTTGCTTGCCGTGCAGGCTGGACACGAACGTCAGGCATGAGTTGAGGCTGCGATAGCGCAAGGCATCGTCGCCGGCGTCGTCCTGGGTCAGTTCACCGATCACCACGGTGCAGGCACCACAGTCACCGCTGGCGCAGCCCTCTTTGGTGCCGGGTTTGCCCAACTGCTCGCGCAGGTATTGCAGCACGGTCATGTTCGGGTCCAGGGCGTGCTCGCTGCGCAGCTCCTGGTTGACGAGAAACTGGATCACGGGTATGGCCTCGCAATGGTTTTATTGTTGTTGGGCCGACTCTAAGCAACACCTGTCGCACGGGTCAATGTTTTTCTGACTCAAAGGTCAGGAAATCGTCCGGCGGCCGGCCCACCCTGGTTGATGATGCTTACACCAAGCATAGATCGCGCCGGCCCGGCAGCTGTCCGGGTGGTCAAATAAACCCCGATAGCCCGCTGCGCTTCCCGGGGGCAAGTAGGCTACAATCCGCCCCCTTGTGTCCCGTTCAGTGATTTGAAGGAAAACCATGACGTTCAAGGCCCCGGACAGCCTCGCCGAGCAGATTGCCGATTACCTGGCCGAGCGCATCATCCGCGGCGAACTGGCGCCTGCAGAGCGTATCCAGGAACAGAAGGTGACCCAGGCGCTCAACGTCAGCCGGGGTTCGGTGCGCGAAGCGCTGCTGATCCTTGAACGTCGCCACCTGGTGGCGATATTGCCGCGCCGGGGCGCCCACGTCACCGAACTGGACGAGCGCAGCGTGCGCAGCCTGTGCACGCTCATGAGCGAGTTCTACATTCTGCTGGGCAACGCGGTTGCACAACGCTGGCGCAGCGAAGACGAACTGCGCCCGTTTCTGGACATTCAGCAGCGTCTTCAGGTGGCGCATGCCGCACGCGACATCGAGGCGTTCGTGGCCGAGAGCTTCGAGGTGATGCGTGCTGCCTACCCCTTCGCCGACAACCCGTTCCTGCAGGAAACCGTCGAGAACCTGCAGCCAGCCATGAGCCGCGCCTATTACCTGTCCCTGGACCAGCGCCAGGCGAACATGGTCGATTACCTGGGCCTGTTCGGTCACTTGCTCGAGGCGGTGTTGCTGCGCGACTTGCCGCGCATTCGTGAAGTACTTACCGCCTATGGCCAGCGCAGTTGCGAACTGGTACTGGCAGCGCTGGCCCGGCCCTGACCGATGCGCCTCAAATGCATCCGCCTGGCGGGGTTCAAGTCCTTCGTCGACCCCACCACCGTCAACTTCCCAAGCAACATGGCGGCGGTCGTAGGCCCCAATGGCTGTGGCAAGTCCAACATCATCGACGCCGTACGCTGGGTGATGGGCGAAAGTTCGGCAAAGAACCTGCGCGGCGAGTCGATGACCGACGTCATCTTCAACGGCTCCAGCGGCCGCAAGCCGGTCAGCCAGGCCAGCATCGAACTGGTGTTCGACAACAGCGAGACTACCCTTGTGGGCGAGTATGCCGCCTACGCCGAGATCTCGATTCGGCGCAAGGTGACCCGCGACAGCCAGAACAGCTACTACCTCAATGGCACCAAGTGCCGGCGTCGGGACATCACCGATATCTTCCTGGGCACAGGCCTTGGGCCTCGCAGCTACTCGATCATCGAACAGGGCATGATCTCCAAGCTGATCGAAGCCAAGCCCGAGGAACTGCGCAATTTCATCGAGGAAGCGGCGGGTATCTCCAAGTACAAGGAGCGTCGCCGCGAAACTGAAAACCGCATCCGCCGAACCCAGGAGAACCTGGCACGCCTGACCGACCTGCGCGAGGAGCTGGAACGCCAGCTTGAGCGCCTGCACCGCCAGGCCCAGGCGGCCGAGAAATACCGTGAATACAAGGCGCAGGAACGCCAGCTCAAGGCGCGCCTGGCGGCGTTGCGCTGGCGCGAGCTGGACGAACGGGTTCGTCAGCGTCAGTCGGTGATCGGTAACCAGGATGTGTCCTTCGAGGCGCTGGTGGCCGAGCAGCGCAATGCCGATGCCAGCATCGAGCGGCTGCGTGACGGTCATCATGAGCTGTCCGAGCGCTTCAACCAGGTGCAGGCCCGGTTCTACTCGGTGGCCGGCGACATCGCCCGGGTCGAGCAAAGCATCCAGCACGGCCAGCAACGTTTGCGCCAGTTGCAGGACGATTTCAAGGAAGCCGAACGCACGCGCCAGGAAACCGAATCGCACCTGGGGCATGACCGTACGCTGCTGGCAACTTTGGCAGAAGAACTGGCCATGCTCGAGCCCGAGCAGGCGCTGACCCTGGCGGCTGCCGAAGAAAGCGCTGCCGTGCTGGAAGAGGCCGAATCAGGCATGCACGGTTGGCAGGAGCAGTGGGACACCTTCAACAGTCGCTCGGCTGAACCGCGTCGTCAGGCCGAAGTGCAGCAGGCGCGCTTGCAGCAGTTGGAAAGCGGCTTGGAGCGCCTGGCCGAGCGTCAGCGCAAACTCACCGACGAACAGGTGCAGTTGGGCGAAGACCCGCAAGACGCGGCCATGCTGGAGCAGGTTGAGCAGTTGGCCAGCAGCGAGTTGTCGCTCGAAGCACTGCAGCTGGAGGAAGAGGAGGTTATCGAGCGCCTGGAAACGGTGCGCCAGGCGCTGCAGGAGGCCGGGCTGGCTCAGCAACAGGCCCAGGGTGATGTGCAACGCCTGGGCGGGCGCCTGGCATCGCTGGAAGCCCTGCAGCAGGCAGCCCTGGACCCAGGTGCTGGTGTGGGCCAATGGTTGCAGGGGCAGGGGTTGGCAGACTGCCCTCGCCTGGCACAAGCGTTGCGCGTTGAGCCCGGGTGGGAGCTTGCGGTGGAAACCGTGTTGGGCGCCGACTTGCAAGCCGTGCTGGTGGACGACTTCGCACCGTTGGATCTGGCGGGCTTGCAGCAGGGCGATGTGAGCCTGCTGCTCGCGGCTTGCGCCAGCCAGGCGGTGCCTTCCGGCAGCCTGCTGGACAAGGTACAAGGCCCCGTCGACCTCGCGCCATGGCTGGGCCAGGTCAGGCCCGTGGAAGACCTGGCCGAGGCCTTGGCCTTGCGTGCTGCGTTGGGCGAAGGGCAGAGCCTGGTCAGCCGCGATGGCTACTGGGTCGCCCGCCACAGCCTTCGTGTGCGCCGCGGTGGCAGCGGTGAAGGCGGGGTGCTGGCGCGCGGTCAGGAGATCGAGCGGCTCGAGCACAGTCAGCGTGAGCAGCACATCGCCCTGCAGCAGCTTGACCAGCAGCTGCACACCCTGCGTGAACAGCAGCAGCACCTGGAAGCGCAGCGCGAGCAGGTACGCCGTCGCGCCCAGGAAGAAAGCCGCCTGCAAGCCGAACTCAAGGCCAGCTTGTCAGCCAACCGTGCCCGTGCCGAACAGGTCGCGCTGCGCCGCCGCCGTTTGGACGAAGAGCTGGCTGAGCTCGACGAGCAGCGCGCCCTCGAGCATGAGCAACTGGGCGAAGCCCGTTTGCTGTTGCAGGATGCCCTCGAACTCATGGCCCAGGACACCGATCGGCGCGAAGTGCTGCTGGCCCAGCGCGACCGGCTGCGTGAGGGCCTGGACCGCATTCGTCAGGAAGCCAGGCAGCACAAGGACCATGCCCACCAGCTGGCCGTGCGCCTGGGGTCGCTGCGCGCCCAGCATGACTCCACGCGTCAGGCCCTGGAACGCCTGGAACTGCAAGCGGCCCGTCTGAGCGAGCGACAGGAGCAGCTGAGTCTGAACCTGGAGGAGGGGGAGGCGCCGTTGGAGGAGCTGCGGCTCAAGCTCGAAGAGTTGCTGGAACGGCGCATGGGTGTCGACGAAGAAATGCGCCAGGCACGCCTGCAAATGGACGAGGCCGACCGCGAACTGCGCGATGCCGAAAAGCGCCGCACCCAGGCCGAGCAGCAGGCTCAGTTGCTGCGTGGTCAACTCGAACAACTGCGCCTGGAGTGTCAGGGCCTGGAAGTGCGGCGTACCACATTGCAGGAGCAGTTGCTCGCCGACGGTTACGACTTGCAGGGCGTTCTCGCCACGGTCGAGCCCGACGCTACCGAGGCCGGCACCGAACAGGCCTTGGAGCAACTCGATGCCCGTATCCAGCGGCTGGGCGCGATCAACCTGGCCGCCATCGAGGAGTACGAACAGCAGTCCGAGCGCAAGCGCTACCTCGATGCCCAGGATGCTGACCTGGTCGAAGCGCTGGACACGCTTGAAAACGTCATTCGCAAGATCGACAAGGAAACCCGCCACCGCTTCAAAGATACCTTTGATCAGATAAATGCCGGATTGCAGGCACTTTTCCCAAAAGTTTTCGGTGGCGGCAGCGCTTATCTGGAACTGACGGGCGAAGATCTACTCGATACAGGGGTGACGATCATGGCGCGACCACCGGGCAAGAAGAACAGCACCATTCATCTGCTGTCCGGTGGCGAAAAAGCACTGACCGCCTTGGCGCTGGTGTTTGCCATCTTCAAGTTGAACCCCGCACCGTTCTGCATGCTCGATGAAGTCGACGCACCGTTGGACGATGCCAACGTCGGGCGGTATGCCCGACTGGTAAAGGAAATGAGTGAGAGCGTGCAGTTCATTTACATCACGCACAACAAGATCGCCATGGAAATGGCCGACCAGCTGATGGGGGTCACCATGCACGAGCCGGGCTGTTCACGCCTGGTGGCCGTGGATGTGGAGGCGGCCATGGCGATGGTCGATGCGTGAAACCTGTGGTCGAACGGCACAATCTTCATTGAAATGCCCCTGTCATGTGAGACAGACGGTGTAAAGTTGTCTTTGGTCGTGCTAGCTTTATGTCACTCGTTTTCTGCGTGGGTAAAACGCCTGTCAGAACATAGGCTTGGCGCCACGTGTTAAAGGCCTTTGAAGCCTTTGTTTTCAGCATATTTATTAGAGGCACGGGATTACATGGAAATCGGTCTGCGCGAGTGGCTGATCCTTATCGGCATCATTGTCATTGCCGGCATTCTTTTCGATGGCTGGCGCCGTATGCGCGGCGGCAAGGGTAAGTTGAAATTCCGTCTGGACCGCAGTTATGTCAATGCGGCGGACGATGAAGGCGGTGGTGCCGAAGTGCTCGGCCCACCCCGCGTGCTCGACACCCACAGGGAGCCTGAGCTGGACGAAAGTGATCTTCCGTCGCTCAGTGCCTCGGACCGGGACCGTGAGCGCGAACCCAAACCTACCAAGGTCAGCAAGTGGCCAAAACGCCCGGCGGCTGCAGAAGCGCCGCGCGTTGACGCAGGCTTCAGCGCGCCCTCCCGTGAAGCGGATATTGTGATCGACGACGAGGACGACTTCGCGGCGGACAAAGGGCGTAGCCCATCCCCTGCAGCGGCCAACAACAGCGTCAAGGAGCTGCCGCCGGCCGAGGAAGTGCTGGTGATCAGCGTTATTTCCCGTGACGAGGGTGGGTTCAAGGGCCCGGCGTTGCTGCAGAACATTCTGGAAAGTGGCCTGCGGTTCGGCGAGATGGACATCTTCCACCGTCACGAGAGCATGGCCGGTCACGGCGAAGTGCTGTTCTCCATGGCCAATGCCGTCAAGCCTGGCATCTTCGACCTGGATGACATCGACCATTTCAGCACGCGTGCGGTGAGCTTCTTCCTCGGCCTGCCCGGCCCGCGCCATCCGAAGCAGGCCTTCGACGTCATGGTGGCGGCAGCGCGCAAGCTGGCCCATGAGCTCAACGGTGAACTCAAGGATGACCAGCGCAGCGTTTTAACGGCGCAGACCATCGAACACTACCGCCAGCGCATCGTGGAATTCGAGCGCCGTGCCCTGACCCAGAAGCGCTGATAAATCCAGACGAAGAGCAGCCTCGGGGCGTGCTGGTCGGTTCAGGCCTCTTGCTCATCGACTCGGCTTTCGGCAAGCGAGCCCGCTTCACGGTTTCACCGCAGCCTTTGAAGGCTGTGGCGAACCTGTGGAGCGGGCTCGCTGCCTAAGGCACAAGGCGATGACGAGACCTGGCTCTCCAGAGGCTGCCAGGCTGCTCTTTCGTTTTGCAAGAGAAGCTCAAAATGACCGCTGAAACCCGCATTCACGAACTGCGTGCCGAACTCGACCAGCACAACTACCGCTACTATGTGCTGGACGAACCCAGCGTGCCCGACGCCGAGTACGACCGGCTGTTCAACGAACTCAAGGCGCTGGAGGCCGAGCATCCCCACCTGGTCACGCCCGACTCGCCCACCCAGCGGGTAGGTGGGGCGGCCCTTGCCGCATTCAGCCAGGTTCGTCATGAGATTCCCATGCTCAGCCTGGGTAATGCCTTCGAAGAGGCTGACCTGCGTGAGTTCGGTCGCCGTGTGACGGAAGGGCTGGACCAGCCAGGCGCGGTGGATTTCAGCTGCGAGCCCAAGCTCGATGGCCTGGCGGTCAGCCTGCTCTACCGTGACGGTCACCTGGTGCAGGGTGCCACGCGAGGCGACGGCACCACGGGTGAAGACATCAGCGCCAACGTGCGTACCGTGCGCAACATTCCCTTGAAGCTGCACGGGCAAGGCTGGCCTGCGGTGCTGGAAGTGCGCGGCGAGGTGTTCATGAGCAAGGCCGGCTTCGACCGGCTCAATGCGTCCCAGGCCGACCTCGGCGGCAAGACCTTCGCCAACCCGCGCAATGCCGCGGCAGGCAGCCTGCGTCAGCTGGACTCCAAGATCACTGCCAGTCGCCCGCTGGAATTCTGCTGCTACGGTGTCGGCCAGGTGTCCGCACCTGTGGCCGACAGCCATATCGCCACGCTGGAGCAGCTCAAGACATGGGGGTTGCCGATCAGTCGCGAGCTCAAGCACGCGGCCGGCATCGAGCAATGTCTGGACTATTACCGCGACATCGGCGAGCGGCGTAACAGCCTGCCTTACGAGATCGATGGCGTGGTGTTCAAGGTCAACAGCCTGGCCGCACAGCGGGAGCTGGGTTTCCGTGCCCGGGAGCCGCGCTGGGCCATCGCCCATAAATTCCCGGCGATGGAGGAGCTCACCGAGGTGCTGGACGTGGAGTTCCAGGTGGGGCGTACGGGCGCGGTCACCCCAGTCGCCCGCCTGAAGCCGGTCAAGGTCGCCGGTGTGACGGTGTCCAATGCCACCTTGCACAACATGGACGAGATCGCCCGCCTGGGCTTGCGCATTGGCGATACGGTCATCATCCGCCGCGCAGGCGACGTGATCCCGCAGGTGATGCAGGTGGTGCTGGAGCGTCGGCCGGAAGGGGCGCGTGAAGTGCGGGTGCCCAGCCAGTGCCCGGTGTGCGGCTCGCATGTGGAGCGCACCCAGCTGGTCAAGCGCAGCAAGGGCAGGGAAGTGACCAGCGAGGGGGCCGTGTACCGCTGTGTCGGTCGCCTGGCCTGTGGGGCGCAGCTCAAGCAGGCGATCATCCACTACGTGTCGCGCCGGGCCATGGACATCGACGGGCTGGGTGAGAAAAGCGTGGAGCAGTTGGTGGACGAGGGCCTGATTGCCTCACCCGCCGACCTTTACACGCTCACGTTTGACCAAATCGTCGGCCTCGAAGGTTTTGCCGAAGTGTCCAGCCGCAAGCTGCTCGATGCCATCGCCGCCAGCAAGCAGCCGACCCTTGCCCGCTTCATCTATGCCCTGGGCATTCCCGATGTCGGTGAAGAAACCGCCAAGGTGCTGGCCCGCTCACTGGGCAGCCTGTCGCGCGTGCAACAGGCATTGCCGCAGGTGCTCACTTATCTGCCGGACATTGGCCTGGAAGTGGCCCATGAGATCCACAACTTCTTTGAAGACGAACACAACCAGAAGGTCATCCGCCAGCTGCTGGACAGCGGCATGCAGTTGCAGGACGAAGGCGAACTGGCCGCGGAGTTCGCCGCCAGTACCACCCTGGCTGACATGCTCGCCAAGCTCGACATCCCCTCGGTAGGGCCTACCGGCGCGCAAAAGCTGGTGGCGCGCCTGGACGGCCTGGACAAGATCATCGCCGCCGACGGCATTGACCTGCGCCAGGCGCTCAATACGCGCCAGGCAGAGGCTGTACGCGCGTTCTTCAGGGATGAAGCCAACCAGCGTCTTGCCCATGCCATCGAGGCGCAGCTGCTGGCCTTCGGCATGCACTGGCGCAGCGAGAAGAAGGTGGCCGAGGGGCTGCCTCTGGCGGGCCAAACATGGGTGCTGACCGGCTCCCTGGAACGCATGAGCCGCGACATCGCCAAGGAAAAGCTCGAAGGCCTGGGGGCGAAAGTGGCGGGGTCCGTTTCTGGCAAGACCCACTGCGTGGTGGCAGGGCCGGGTGCCGGGTCGAAGCTGGCCAAGGCCAGCGAGCTGGGCGTGAAGGTGCTCGATGAAGAGGCGTTCGTGGCGTTTCTTGCCCAGCAGGGCATCGAGGTCTGATAACCCTGGAGCCGTGTTGGCCCGGTGCGTGATTGTCGGCACTTGGCCATCTTGGCGTGCGGGGGTGGCTGGCGAGGTGTTTGACCGCGTGGCGCGCGCTAGCCAGACAAGTCATTGAGAAATGATGACTTTTTCTGCTGCAGAGGTTGTATCTGGGCTCAGGACCGGTACAATGGCGCCACTCGCTGTTCAGCGAGACATGTTGTGGTGGCCCTGTCGGTCCTCCCGCATTGATTACCCGTTAACCTGGTCAGGCCCGGAAGGGAGCAGCCATAGCGGGAACATCGAGTGCCGGGGTGTGGCTGGCGGGGCCGCCTCCATTTCAGGCCTTGAGTTCTAAAAGGCCAAGCGCTTGGTCACTCAGACTGCACACGAAAATCTGTCGGCCTTTGCCACAATGCGCCAAGGCGTTTCGGTTTTTGTTGTAAGCGCAGCCCGGTCACGCCCCTGAGGCAATTGGCTATGGCGCTGCGCACACTACCGCGTTTCTACCCGGCCTTCACAGAGCGGCTCGACACTTTCATGCGTGCTGACCTCGCTGAGGCCACTGCCATCAACCGGCGAAACCTCGGGCAAGCCAGATGATCGTCGGCAGGGCACTCAGCCGCGTGGCGCAAGCCTTTGCTCATGGCCTGCAACGTCTTGATCCGGCTGTCGAGCTCATCGGCCTTGGCCAGCAGTTGACCCCGGTCGACCTTCATGTCCACCAGCAGGGTGCTGATTTCGTCTAGCGAAAAACCGGCGGCCTGGCCCAGCGCTATCAATGCGAGCCTTTGCGCCACGTCAGCCGAAAACTGCCGGCGTTGGCCAGGCTCGCCACGCGCCGTGAGCAGTCCCTTCTTCTGGTAATAACGCAGCGTCGAAGAGGGCACGCCCGTCCGCCTCGCCACATCGGCAATGTCCATGTACAAGCCCTTGACTTGAAGTTGACTTCAACTTGCATGCTGACCGGCGTATCCGACAACGTCAAATCAGAGAGAGCGTCATGGGCATCAGCGAACAGTGGATTACAGCAATAGGTATCGGCGTCGGGGCCACACTGGTCATGGACGGCTGGTCGGCGGTCTCCCGGCGCCTGGGCGTTAGCACGCTCGATTACGCCTTGGTGGGTCGCTGGGCGGGGCATGCACTGCGAGGGCGCTGGCGCCACCAGGCAATCCGTCAGGCCCCGCCCATCAAGCATGAGCGGATCTTGGGCTGGACGCTGCACTACGTCATTGGCGTGGCGTTCGCGATGTTGCTGGTCATCACGGCGGGCACCCCCTGGCTGAGCGCCCCGACCCTGTGGCCGGCATTGGCCGTGGGCGCAGGTACGGTACTGGCGCCCCTGTGCCTGATGCAGCCTGCCATGGGCATGGGCTTTTTTGCTTCACGCACGCCCAGCCCCTGGCGCGCGCGGTTCAAGAGCCTGGTGAATCACCTGGTATTCGGTATCGGGATGTACGTGACGGCCTTGGCGCTGTAGGTGTCAGGTGCCCGTCCCGGCGGGTTGGGGCTCTGCGGTGCTGCCGTAGCGTTGCAGCAAGCGCTCCATCTCCCCGCTCTGCTTGAGGCGCACCAATGCGCGCAGAAGCGCTTGGGCGGGTATGTCAGGGTCGTTGCGTACCAGGCAGCCCAGGTCCTGTTCGTCCAGCACCGCCAGTGGCTGCAGTTGCGCATGGCGCTGATGGTTGAACCACCGCAGTGACAGTTGGTTGCTGACGGCATAGCGGTACCGTCCCGCTTGCAGCTTCTGCAGGGCCAGCTCCTGGCTGCGGCTATCCTCCCGGTAAAGGCGGTGTGCCGCCAGCAGGGGTTCAAGCGTGGTGTAGGTGTAGCCCAGGACGGTGCCGATGGGCTGGGGTGACAACCGTTGCGGCGAAATCGGGCCGCCTTCGCCTATGCGGCCTACCAGCACATCGCGCTGGTGAATCAGCGGCACGCTCCAGATGAAGTCCTTCGGCCGCGCCATCAGCCACTGATCGCTGACATAGCAACGTACATCGATATCACCCTGGTTCATCGCCTCCTCGAGGCGCATTCGAGCCATTACATGATATTCGGCGCGTACACCGGCTTGCTCGGCGGCCGCCTGCATCACATCGAACAACAGGCCCTCGACCGGCTGGCCGTTCTCGATGCGAATCAGCGGCATGCTCCAGCTCTCGGCCACCGAAAAACGCAGTACCGGCTGTTCAGCCAGGCTGTGAGCCGACCAGAAAAGAAGCAAAGTCAGCAGGGTCCGCACCGCAGGTCCTCCATGATCCGCTGTCCATCGTCGCGCCCGGCCAGTCAGGCAGTGCAATTTTGCCCCCGCTCCGCTAGCATTAGCGCTCTTCCGCTCGATCAGGCTACGATGGTTTTTCGATGAGTTATCAGGTTCTTGCACGTAAATGGCGTCCGCGCTCGTTTCGCGAAATGGTCGGCCAGGCCCATGTGCTCAAGGCCTTGATCAACGCGCTGGACAACCAGCGCCTGCACCATGCCTACCTGTTCACCGGCACGCGCGGTGTAGGCAAGACTACCATCGCGCGCATCATCGCCAAATGCCTGAACTGCGAAACCGGCATTACCTCCACGCCCTGCGGTACCTGCTCGGTCTGCCGGGAAATCGATGAAGGACGTTTCGTCGACCTGATCGAGATCGACGCCGCCAGCCGTACCAAGGTCGAGGATACCCGCGAGCTGCTGGACAATGTCCAGTACGCGCCGAGCCGTGGTCGCTTCAAGGTCTACCTGATCGACGAAGTGCACATGCTCTCGACCCATTCCTTCAACGCGTTGCTCAAGACGCTGGAAGAACCACCGCCCTACGTCAAGTTCATCCTCGCCACCACCGACCCGCAGAAACTGCCGGCTACCATTCTTTCGCGCTGCCTTCAGTTCTCCTTGAAGAACATGAGCCCGGAGCGTGTGGTCGAGCACCTGAGCCACGTGCTCGAGGCCGAGAACGTGCCGTTCGAAGCCGATGCGCTGTGGTTGCTCGGCCGTGCGGCCGACGGCTCGATGCGCGATGCCATGAGCCTGACCGACCAGGCCATTGCCTTCGGTGAAGGCAAGGTGCTGGCTGCCGATGTGCGCGCCATGCTCGGCAGCCTGGACCACGGCCAGGTGTACGGGGTGCTGCAGGCATTGCTCGAAGGGGATGCACGCGCACTGCTCGAAGCCGTGCGCAACCTGGCCGAGCAGGGCCCGGACTGGGCCGGGGTGCTGGCCGAAATGCTCAACGTGCTGCACCGCGTGGCCATCGCCCAGGCCTTGCCCGAGGCGGTGGACAACGGCCAGGGTGACCGGGAGCGCGTGCTGGCCCTGGCTGCTGCCTTGCCGGCCGAAGACGTACAGTTCTATTACCAGATGGGCCTGATAGGGCGGCGTGACCTGCCCTTGGCGCCCGACCCGCGTGGTGGCTTCGAGATGGTACTGCTGCGCATGCTGGCGTTCCGCCCTGCCGATGCGGACGGGGCCCCGAGGCCGGTGCTAAAGCCAGTGGGGATCAGCCAGGCCACAGCTGATTCCGTCGAGCCGGTGGCGCCCCCGGCAGCGGTTGCGCAACCGGTAAGCGAACCGGTTGCGTCGGCGCCGTCAGCGCCCGTGATCGAGGTGCCTGCACCAGCAACGGCCGACCATGAACCCGAAGCTGAGCGTGACCGCGAACTCGAGGCGGAAATCTCTGCCATCTCGGTGCCTGAGCCCATTGCGCCGGTTGTCGATCTGCCATGGGAAGAGCCTGCCGCACCGACCGTGCCGGAGCCCCAGCCGGCCCCAGCACCCGTTGCTGCAAAACCTGCGCCTGCCCAACAGGCGCCAGCCCACGATGACGTACCCCCGTTCGATCCAGGTGCGTACGCGTCGGTGGGCATGGACCGCGACGATGAGCCGCCGCTCGACGAAGACTACTATGCTGGCGAAAGCGATCCGGTGGGCTTCAGCTACCTCGATGAGCTGGCCGAGCACGTCCAGGAACAACCCCAGGCCGCCGCCGAGCCGCTGCCCGCTGCCAAGCCGGCGACCGGGCTAGCCTTGCAGTGGCTGGAATTGTTCCCGCAGTTGCCTGTCTCTGGTATGACAGGCAACATCGCGGCCAACTGCACGTTGATCGCCGTCGACGGTGATGACTGGCTCCTGCACCTGGACCCGGGGCAAGGCGCGTTGTTCAACGCCACCCAGCAAAGGCGCCTGAACGAGGCGCTCAACCAGCACCTGGGGCGTACGTTGAACCTGCGCATCGAGCTGATTCGGCCCGAACAGGAAACGCCAGCCCAGGCCGCGGCCCGCAAGCGCCTTGAACGCCAGCATGAAGCCGAGGCGTCAATCGAGCACGACCCGCTGATCCAGCAGATGATCAAGCTGTTTGGCGCCAAGGTGCGGCACGATACTATTGAGCCTGTAGAGGCCCTGGCCAGTCAGGGCCAGTAACGGATAACCATGCGGCCAGCCTAGTGCCAGGCCGCATCACATGACCCAATCGAGGTATTCCCCATGATGAAAGGTGGCATGGCCGGCCTGATGAAGCAGGCCCAGCAGATGCAGGAAAAGATGCAGAAAATGCAGGAAGAGCTGGCCAATGCAGAAGTCACCGGCCAGTCCGGCGGTGGTCTGGTCAGCGTGGTGATGACCGGTCGCCACGACGTCAAGCGTGTGAGCATCGACCAGAGCCTGATGTCGACCGAAGAAGACGACAAGGAAGTGCTCGAAGACCTGATCGCTGCAGCCCTGAACGATGCCGTGCGCAAGATCGAACAGAGCAGCCAGGAAAAGATGGGCGGCATGACCGCTGGCATGCAACTGCCGCCAGGCTTCAAGATGCCGTTCTGAGCATTTGCGTGCCGACGAACCGTCGCTGGTAACAGCGGCGGTTTTTTTATGGCCGCCGTGCCGATTTGACGCCACTCCCCATGGTGGGTATAAACCGCCTCTTAATGACTTGTCAGGCGTTTCCCATGAGCTTCAGTCCTCTCATCCGCCAGCTGATCGACGGCTTGCGCATTCTGCCCGGCGTTGGCCAGAAAACGGCACAGCGCATGGCCCTGCAATTGCTGGAGCGTGACCGCAGCGGGGGGCTGCGGCTCGCCCAGGCGCTGACCCAGGCCATGGAAGGGGTAGGACATTGCCGTCAATGCCGCACCCTGACCGAACAGGACCTCTGCCCCCAGTGTGCCGACCCACGGCGTGACGACACGCAACTGTGCGTGGTCGAAGGCCCGACGGATGTCTATGCCGTCGAGCAGGCTGGCTATCGCGGGCGTTATTTCGTGCTCAAGGGGCATCTGTCGCCGCTCGACGGACTGGGCCCGGAGGCGATCGGCATTCCCCAGTTGATGGCACGCATCCAGGAGCAAGGCACCTTCACCGAAGTCATTCTTGCCACCAACCCCACGGTGGAAGGTGAAGCCACGGCGCACTACATTGCCCAGTTGCTGGCTGAAAAAGGTCTGGTCGCCTCGCGTATCGCCCATGGCGTGCCCTTGGGCGGCGAGCTGGAGCTGGTGGACGGCGGCACGCTGGCCCATGCTTTTGCAGGGCGTCGTCCTATTTCGCTCTGAGGCAGCGATCGGGTTCGACTGGCAGTGCCGTGACAGAGGGCTTCCAGCGGCGAAGTTGATCCTGAACCCCATCGCCGCCCATCCGTCCCCCCTCAGCGCTCGCTGAGGGAAAACTCGGTCAGGCAGAAGGTCGGTACGCCCGCCGCCTGCAAGCGGCGCGAGCCGTCCAGTTCGGGGAGGTCGATGATGGCTGCCGCCTCGAACACCTGCGCACCCGTACGGCGCACCAGGTTGGCGGCGGCCAGGAGCGTACCGCCGGTGGCGATCAGGTCGTCGAAGATCAGTACCGAGTCGCCCTCGCACAGGCTGTCGGCGTGCACTTCTAGGAAGGCTTCGCCGTACTCGGTCTGGTACCCCTCGCTGAGCACGTCAGCGGGCAGCTTGCCTTGCTTGCGGAACAGGATCAGGGGTTTGTTCAGCTGGTGGGCGATGATCGAACCGATCAGAAAACCACGCGCGTCCATGGCGCCGATGTGGCTGAACTCGGCCTCGACATAGCGCTCGATGAACTGATCGGCTACATAGCGCAGCCCGCGCGGCGACTGGAACAGTGGGGTGATATCGCGGAAGATCACGCCCGGCTTGGGGAAGTCCACTACCGGACGGATCAGGGCTTTGAGGTCGAAGGCGTCGCTGTGCATTGTTGCAGGTATCCTGGGAAAACGAATGGCCCAGTATACCTGCTAATGCAGCCCTCAGGCCTCCATTGCCCCACCGGCCAGCGCGCAAAGCTGGATCGGGTCGAGGATATGCACTTCCTTGCCTTCGGCGCGCAGCAGGCCATTGTGCTGGAAGCGGGTGAACACGCGCGACACGGTTTCCACCGCCAGACCCAGGTAGTTGCCCATCTCGTTGCGCGACATGCTCAGGCGGAACTGGTTGGCCGAATAACCACGGGCGCGAAAGCGCGCCGACAGGTTGACCAGGAACGTCGCGATGCGCTCATCGGCGGTCTTCTTCGACAGCAGCAGCATCATCTGCTGATCGTCGCGAATTTCGCGGCTCATAACGCGCATCAGCTGGCGACGCAGCTGCGGCAACTGCACCGACAGCTCATCCAGGCGCTCGAACGGAATCTCGCAAACGGATGTGGTTTCCTGGGCCTGGGCCGACACCGGGTACGCCTCGGTGTCCATGCCGGACAGGCCCACCAGCTCGCTGGGCAGGTGGAAACCGGTGATCTGCTCTTCACCGCTGTCGCTCAGGCTGAACGTTTTCAGGGCGCCGGAGCGTACGGCATAGACCGAGCCAAAATTATCCCCCTGGCGGAACAGGAACTCGCCTTTCTTGAGAGGGCGACCTCGCTTGACGATTTCGTCCAGTGCGTCCATGTCTTCCAGGTTGAGTGAAAGGGGCAGGCACAGGGGGGCCAGGCTGCAATCCTTGCAATGGGCCTGGCTGTGTGGGCGCAGTTTGACTGGCTCGGACATTTGACTCGATCCTTGTGGGAAAGCACACATAAGTCGTAAGGGTAACCCACGACATAGGGTGTAGGCCAGTGGCCGCGACCAGCAGGATGACCTGTCAGACCCGCCAGCGCATTGCCCGATCGCCTGTGTGCCAAGAGCCACATGGCCGGAGCGTGGTGAGTGCGGCCAAATGTCTCGCTCAGATCACACGGGAGAACCGTTGGCGATTGTGCATGGCCAGGTAGGCATCGAAGACCATGCACACCGCGCGGGCCAGCAGTCGCCCAGCCGGCAGGATCCGAATGCCCTTGTCGTCCAGGCGAATCAGGCCGTCGCGCTGCAAGGTCAGAAGCTCCGGCCACAGGTCGTTGAAATAGCCACGAAAATCGACGGCGAATGCTTGTTCGATCGGCTCGAAGTCCAGCTCGAAGTGGCAGATCAGCTGCTGGATGACCGCCCGGCGCAGGCGGTCGTCGGGGGTGCACAGCAGGCCACGCTGGGTGGCGAGCTGGGCGTTGGACAGGCTGTCCTGGTAGGTGGCCAGGTCGCTGCTGTTCTGGCAGTACAAATCGCCGATCTGGCTGATCGCCGACACGCCCAGGCCGATCAGGTCGCAGTGCCCATGGGTGGTGTAGCCCTGGAAGTTACGCTGGAGCGTGCCTTCCTCCTGGGCGACGGCCAGTTCGTCATCGGGCAGGGCGAAGTGGTCCATGCCGATGTAGCGGTAGCCGGCAGCGGTCAGTTGCTCGATGGTGGCGTGCAGCATGTCCAGCTTGGCCGCTGCACTGGGCAGCTCCCCGGCTTCGATGCGCCGTTGCGGCATGAACCGTTCAGGCAGGTGGGCGTAGTTGAAGACCGACAGGCGATCGGGCTGCAGGCGGATCACTTCCTCAACGGTGCGGGCGAACCCTTCGGGCGTCTGGCGCGGCAGTCCGTAGATCAGGTCCAGGTTCACCGAGCGGAACTGCAGGGTGCGAGCCGCCTCGATCAAGGTCCGCGTCTGCTCCAGGCTCTGCAGGCGGTTGACGGCGCGTTGCACGGCCGGGTCCAGGTCCTGCACGCCGAGGCTGACGCGATTGAAGCCCAGCTCACGCAGCAGGCCCATGGTCGACCAGTCCGCCTCGCGCGGGTCGATTTCGATGCCATAGTCGCCGGAATCGTCATCGAGCAGGCTGAAGTGCTGGCGCAGCGTGGCCATCAGCTGACGCAGCTCTACGTGGCTCAGGAAGGTTGGGGTGCCGCCGCCAAAGTGCAGCTGCTCCACACGTTGCCTGCTGTCCATGTGGCAAGCCACCAGCTGGATCTCCTGTTCCAGGCGTTGCAGGTAGGGGGCAGCGCGTGCCCGGTCCTTGGTGATGACCTTGTTGCATGCGCAGTAGTAGCAGATGTTGGCGCAGAACGGCACATGCACGTACAGCGACAACGGGCGCACGGCCCGCCGGCTTTCGCGCAGGGCGTGCAGCAGGTCGAACGAGCCCACTTCGCTGTGCAGTTGCACGGCGGTTGGGTAGGAGGTGTAGCGTGGGCCGGCCAGATCGTAGCGGCGGATCAGGTCGGTGTCCCAACGTAGGTCGTCGAGCATGAGGGCGGTCCCCGGAAAGAGCAGCAATGTTCCGGAGTCTAGGGATGTCTGTAGGAATCTGTGTTGATTTGTATCAAGCGCTAAACGGCCTGAGGGCGGTGCGTCTAGCTCAGGCGATGCGCGGTCGTCACGGCTGGTTAGTGGCCATAAGCCATGTGCTGCGCCACCTGGCGCTTCAGTGGCCCATCAGCCAGTGTTGATGAGGCCCAGGCAGTGTCCACAGACCGAATAGCACCACGAGCATGCCACCGGCCACCCGCACGCTGCGCCGTCTCAACACCCTGTTTACCCGCCCGGCCGCCATCCCGGTGACCAGCAGCACGGGCCAGGTCCCCAGCCCGAATGCCGCCATCAGGGCTGCGCTGTGCAAGGCGTTCCCCTGGCTCGCAGCCCACAACAAGGTGCTGTACACCAACCCGCACGGCAGCCACCCCCAAAAGGCACCCAGCAGCAATGCACGAGGCAGGCTAGAAACCGGAAGCAGGCGCGACGCCACCGGCTGGATGTGCCGCCACAGCCCGCGACCCATGGCCTCGATGCGGGTCAGTCCGCTCCACCAACCGGCCAGGTACAGGCCCATGGCGATCAGCAGCAAGGCGGCCATGGTGCGCAAAACCAGCACTGCAGGGCTGTTGGCCACCGCCCAGCCCGCCACACCGAGCATCAGGCCCGCGACGGTATAGCTCAGCACACGCCCGACGTTGTAAGCCACCAGCAGCCGCAGGCGACGGCCGCGCTGGGCTGGGGGAATGGCCAGGGTCAGGGCGCCCATCAGGCCGCCGCACATGCCCAGGCAGTGACCCCCTCCGAGCAGGCCGAGAACCAGCGCCGAGCCCAGCAAGGGCAGCAGGTCAGCCACGCGTCGGGGGCTCGGGATGGGAATCAGGCGTTTGGTCGGGCGTGACGGCGGCCTGGTGACGGGGATCCTGATCGTCGAAGAGGATGCTGTGAGCGGGGCTTTCGAGGTCGTCGTACTGACCGCTGTCCACCGCCCAGAAGAAGATGTAGACGGCCACGCCGACCAGCAGCAGCGCTGCGGGGATCATCACATAGAGGGCGGGCATGGCAGGTTCCTCGCAGGGGTAGGTGCTGACGCGGCCAGGGCAGGCGCAACAGCAGGCATACGGGTCAGGCGCAGGGCATTGAGCACCACCACCAGTGAACTGACCGACATGCCGACCGCTGCCCACACCGGGGTGATCCAGCCAAGGGCCGCGAACGGCAGCATGAGGCCATTGTACAGGCTGGCCCACAGCAGGTTCTCGATGATGATGCGCCGAGTGCGCCGCGCCAGCGAGACCGTCTGCACCAGCGCCTGGAGCCGGTTGGAAAGCAGCACCGCGTCGGCGCAGGTCTTGGCCAGGTCAGTGGCACTGCCCATGGCGATGCTGATGTCTGCCGCTGCCAGCACCGGCACGTCATTAACCCCGTCTCCCAGCATCAGCACCTTGTGCCCGGCCTGTTGCAGGGCCTTGAGCCGCGCCAGCTTGTCATCGGGCCTGAGGCCTCCGGCGGCCTCGTCGATGCCCAGTTGCGCGGCCACCTCGCCGACCATCGGCGAGCTGTCTCCGGACAACAGCACCGTACGCCAGCCAAACGCCTTGCAGGCGGCGAGCAGGGCAGGGGCATCCTCGCGCAGGCGATCGTCCAGCCCGAACCAGGCCAGCGGGCCGCGGCGGTCGCCCAGCAGCAGCCACTGCCCCCGTGGCTCGGGTATCGCCGGCGGCGGTGTGCCGCTCAAAGCGCAGACGAAGCTCGCCTGGCCTATGCGCAGGCGTTGGCCTCCAACCTCGCCCTCAAGGCCCAGACCGGGCACGGCCAGCACACCATCGGCCGGCGTGGCCACCTGACCGAAGGCCCGTGCGATGGGATGCTCGGAGCGGTTTTCCAGGGCTGCGGCCCAGGCCAGGCAGGTGTCGGCCGTTGCACGGCCCAGCGGCCTGATGCTGCGCAAGGTCAGGCGCCCCTCGGTCAACGTGCCAGTCTTGTCGAAAATCACCGTGTCGATCTGGTTCAGGCCCTCCAGCACATGACCGCGTGTGACCAGCAGGCCCAGCTTGTGCAACGTGCCTGTCGCCGCCGTCAGCGCGGTCGGGGTGGCCAGCGACAGCGCGCAGGGGCAGGTCGCGACCAGCATGGCCAGGACGATCCAGAACGCCCGCTGCGGCTCCACTTGCCACCACCACACGCCAATCGCGACGGCCGCCAGCAGTGAACACAACAGGAACACCTGGGAGGCGCGGTCGGCGATCTGGGCCAGGCGCGGCTTTTCGGTCTGGGCGCGTTCCAGCAAGCGCACGATGGCGGACAACCGCGAATCCTGGCCCAGGGCTTGCACCTGCACATGCAGGGCACTTTCCACGTTCAGCGTGCCACCTGTGACCTGATCACCCACCTGGCGAGGTTGAGGCAGGTATTCGCCGGTCAGCAGCGATTCATCGACACTCGAGCGCCCTTGCACGATGCGCCCGTCAGCCGGGATCACCGACCCTGGCAACACCTGCACGCTGTCCCCGCAGCGCAGTTCACTGAGCAGGATGCGCTCGCTGCGGCCCTGTGCGTCGACACGCAGGCAGGATGCCGGCAACAGGTTGACCAGCTGCGCCGTCGCGGCGGCCGTACGTTCGCGGGCGCGCCGTTCCAGGTAGCGCCCGGTCAGGAGAAACAGGGCGAACATGCCGACCGTGTCGAAATACAGCTCGCCGCTGCCGGTCACCGCCGTCCAGATCCCGGCACCGAACGCCAGGGCAATAGCCAGCGAGACGGACAGGTCCATGGTCAGGTGGCGGGTGCGCAGATCACGCGCCGCGCCCTTGAAAAAGGGCGCGCAGCTGTAGAAAACGATGGGAATGGTGAGGAACAAGGCCACCCAGCGCAGGATGGTGTGCAGCTCGGCGGACAGGTCCATGTTGAATTCCGGCCACGTGGCCATGGTTGCCATCATCGCCTGGAACCACAGCAACCCGGCCACCCCCAGCCTGCGCAACGCGCTGCGGTTTTCCCGGCTCAATTGCTCGGCCGCCTGGTCCGGCTGATAGGGGTGGGCGGCGTAGCCAATCCGGCGCAGCGCCGCCAGCACCTGCGACAGCGGCAATTGCCGATCGTCCCAGCTCAGCAGCAGCCGATGATTGGACAGGTTCAGGCGCGCTTCGGCCACCCCCGGCAGGTTGCGCAGGTGCTTGTCGATCAGCCAGCCGCAGGCCGCGCAACTGACGCCTTCGACCAACAGCGTGGCTTCGGCCAGCTCGCCCTCGTGCCGCACGAATCGCTGCTGCACATCGCTGCGGTCGTATAGCGCCAACTCGTCTTGCAACTGCCGAGGCAGGGCTTGCGGGTTGGCGCTGTTGTCGCTGCGGTGCTGGTAGTAGTGCTCAAGGCCCCCCGCCACGATCGACTCGGCCACCGCCTGGCAGCCGGGGCAGCAGAAGGCCCGGGGCTGCCCGAGAACCACGGCGGTGAACGCGCGACCGGCGGGGACGGGCAGAGCGCAGTGGTAGCAGGGGCTGGGTTGGGTCATCGCATCATTGCCTTGCACAGGTCGACCGCGAGCACGATCACAGGTGTTGAGCGCCTTGCAGCGCCTCGTCACCCAGCTCTAGGGTCACGCCATGCTCAACCTTCTCTTCTTCGAACAGGCGCCACACCTGATCGCCTTCGCTGCCCAGCAGCTCGACGAAGCGGCGGCCATCGACCTTGTCTTCCAGCTGGCCGACATAGCGCCCCTGTTCGACACGGCTGAGCAGCACCCGGCGGTCCATGGCCGGTTGGGTGGGGGAGATGAGGTTCAGCTCAAGCTTCTGCGGGTCGCTGCTGCCGGTCAGGCGCACGTCTACTTCACCGGTCAGGTCGTCCAGGTGAACGCTGGCCTTGAGCGCCAGTTGCTGGGCCAGCAGCTCCCTGTCCAGGGAGCGGTTGATGCCCTTGCCGGCCTCGTAGTAGTTGTCGTTCACCAGGTTGTCCGGGTTGCGCACGGCGATGCTGACCATGGTCAGGCTCAGGCACACCGAGGTGGTCAGGATGCCGATGATGATCCAGGGCCAGAGGTGCTTGTACCAGGGGCTGGCGGCGGTGGCAGGCATGGTGTTCATCCTTCTTAGCGAATCTGCGGGCCGATGAAACGGCTCTTGGCTTCAACCTGGGCGTCGCTGTCATCGGCGCTCTTGAGGATGAAGGTGATTTCGTTGGTGGTCGAGGGCAGTTTTTCCGGGGCCACCGACAGTTGCACGGGCAGGCTGACGATGTCGCCAGCGGCCACGCGGATTTCCCGTAAGCCATCAAGCATCAAGTCGGGCAGGCCGGTGGCATCGAGCACGTAGACGTGGTCGCGCTGGTCCTTGTTCATGACCTTGAGGCTATACACGTTTTCGATGCGCCCCTGCGCATTCTCCCGGTACAGGACGCGGTCCTTGCTCACGTCCAGGCCTACCAGCGAACGGGTGGCAAAGGCGCTGGCCAGGGCGATGATCATGACCAGCAGCACCACGGCATAGCCGATCAGGCGAGGGCGCAGCAGGTGGGTCTTCTGCCCGGACAGGTTGTGCTCGGTGGTATAGCTGATCAGCCCTTTGGGGTAGTGCATCTTGTCCATGATGCTGTCGCAGGCGTCGATGCACGCGGCGCAGCCGATGCACTCGATCTGCAGGCCATCGCGGATGTCGATGCCCGTGGGGCATACCTGCACGCACAGGGTGCAGTCGACGCAATCGCCCAGGCCCTTGGCCTTGTAGTCCACGTCTTTTTTGCGCGGCCCGCGGGTCTCGCCACGGCGCGGGTCGTAGGACACGATCAGCGTGTCCTTGTCGAACATCACGCTCTGAAAGCGCGCATAGGGGCACATGTACACGCACACCTGCTCACGCAGCCAGCCGGCGTTGCCATAGGTGGCCAGGGTGAAGAAACCGACCCAGAAGTAGGCCCAGCCGTCTGCCTGGCCCGTGAAGAACTCGACCACCAGTTCGCGGATGGGGGCGAAATAGCCGACGAAGGTCATGCCGGTGACGAAGCCGATCAGCAGCCACAGGCTGTGCTTGGCGAACTTGCGGGCGAACTTGTTGGCGCTCATGGGCGCTTTGTCCAGCTTCATTCGCTGGTTGCGATCACCTTCGGTGACCTTCTCGCACCACATGTAGATCCACGTCCACACGCTCTGCGGGCAGGTATAGCCGCACCAGACCCGGCCTGCGAACACGGTGATGAAGAACAGGCCGAAGGCCGCCACGATCAGAATGCCCGACAGCAGGATGAAGTCCTGGGGCCAGATGGTTGCGCCGAAAATGTAGAACTTGCGTTCCGGCAGGTTCCACCACACCGCCTGATGCCCGCCCCAGTTCAGCCAGACGGTACCGAAGTACAGCAAGAACAAGACCGCACCACCCACCATGCGCAGGCGTCTGAACAGGCCGGTGAAGGCACGGGTGTAGATTTTTTCGCGCGAGGCGTAGAGGTCAACGGAATCCTTTCCTGTGCTGGCAGGCGGGGTTACATCATGTACCGGAATATGCTTGCTCATCATCATGTCCCACGGCAGTGGAGAAATGCCGCGGCCAGTACATGCCGGCCGCAGTCTCGCGCAATCTGCTAGCGCTGCGCGGCCATGATACGCCCCTGGCAGACGTTCAGACCGAGGTGCGACCTTTGGCCGCATTGGGTTGATCTTGTGAAACGTGATATGGGAAGTGTCAATTGATCCAGGTCAGGCGGTGACGCATTTGTTGCCCACCTGTTGAACAATCCGGTTGCGCAGAGGGTCAGCGCAACCGGGTCACGAACCCGGTTGCTGAGTTCACGCCTCGCCTGGCTGCCAGCTGCCCATCCAAAATCCCCTCACTCGCTTTTATCGCCTGCCTCTGGCGTGTGCGACAGGCTGTACACGTAAGCGGCCAGCAGATGCACCCGGTCGTTGCCCTGCAACTGCGCCTGCGCCGGCATCTGCCCCTGGCGGCCGTAGCGGATGGTCTGCTGCAACTGGGCAAAGCTCGACCCGTAGATGAACGCCTGCGGGTGCGTCAGGTTCGGTGCGCCCATGGCCGGGGTGCCCTTGCCCTCCGGCCCGTGGCAGGCCACGCAGCTGCTGGCGAAGATCGCCTTGCCCTTGGCTGGGTCGGCATTGATGCCCTCCGGCAGGCGGCGACCGTCCATGTTGGTGAGCACGAAGGCGGCCACATCGGCCACGCCCTGTTCGCCCAGCACCTCGGCCCACGCCGGCATGACCCCGTGGCGCCCGTTCATGATCGAGGCCTTGATGGTTTCCGGCTCGCCGCCCCAGCGCCAGTCATTGTCGGTCAGATTGGGAAAACCATAGGCACCCTTGGCATCGGAGCCGTGGCAGACCGAGCAGTTGGAGGCGAACAGGCGACCGCCCATCTTCAGGGCCTGCGGGTCCTTGGCCACCTCTTCGATGGGCATGGCTGCGAACTTGGCGAAGATCGGCCCGAACCGGGCGTCGGCCTTGGCCATTTCCTTCTCCCATTCGTGCACACCGCTCCAGCCGGCCTGACCGTCCGAGAACTCGGCCTGCTTGTCGTTATCCAGGTACGCATAGCCGGGCAGGATGCCTTTCCAGTTGCCCAGGCCCGGGTACAAGGCCAGGTAGCCCAGGGCGAAGAAGATAGTGCCGACGAACAGCCAGAACCACCACTTGGGCAGCGGGTTGTCGTACTCCTCGATGCCGTCGAACGCATGGCCTACGGTCTCGCTGGTGGTTTCCTCGCGCTGGCCCTTGCGGGTGGACAGCAGCAGCCAGGTCAGGGCGAAGATGGTGCCCAGGGTCAGAACGGTGACGTACACACTCCAGAACGTTGTCATGGTTTCTTGCTCCTGGATGCCTTTTCTTGTGCGTGCTCGACGTGTTGGCGGGCCTGGGGGTCATCGGCAAAGGGGAGTTGGGTCGCTTCGTCGAAATCTTTCTTCCGTCTCGGGCTGAACACCCACAGGGCCAGGCCGATGAAGGCCACCAGCACCACCACGGTGCCCAGGCCGCGAATCATTCCAATATCCATCGCCGTCACCGTTTGCTCTTGATGAGGGTGCCAAGGCCTTGCAGGTACGCCACCAGGGCGTCCATTTCGGTCTTGCCCTTGACCGCATCCCGGGCGCCGGCGATGTCGGCATCGGTGTAGGGCACCCCGAGCGTGCGCAGCACCTGGAGCTTGCGCGCCGTGTCCTTGCCATCGAGGGTGTTTTCCACCAGCCACGGGTAGGCCGGCATCTTCGACTCCGGCACCACGTTGCGCGGGTTGTACAGGTGGGCGCGGTGCCAGTCATCGGAGTAGCGCCCACCGACCCGGGCCAAGTCCGGGCCGGTGCGCTTCGAGCCCCACAGGAACGGGTGGTCCCAGACGCTTTCGCCGGCGACCGAGTAATGGCCGTAGCGCTCGGTTTCTGCCCGGAACGGGCGGATCATCTGTGAATGACAACCCACGCACCCTTCGCGGATGTAGATGTCCCGGCCTTCGAGCTCCAGTGCGGTGCGCGGCTTCATGCCTTCGACCGGCTGGTTGGTCACGTCCTGGAAGAACAAGGGGACGATCTGGGTGAGCCCGCCAATGCTGACGGCGATCACCATGAAGAAGGCCAGCAGGCCGATGTTCTTCTCTACGGCTTCGTGCTTCATCAGTGCGCTCCCACGACAGCGATCTTGGCGGCTTCTTCAGCCTGAATCGGGTTGGCCGCGCGCACGGTGCGCCACACGTTGTAGGCCATCAGCAGCATGCCGCTGGCGAAGAACGCGCCGCCCAGCGCGCGAACGATGTAGCCCGGATGGCTGGCCTGCAGGGCTTCGACGAACGAGTAGGTGAGGGTGCCGTCGTCGTTGATGGCGCGCCACATCAGCCCCTGGGTAATGCCATTGACCCACATCGAGGCGATGTACAACACGGTGCCGATGGTCGCCAGCCAGAAGTGAGCATTGATCAGGCCGATGCTGTGCATCTGCTCACGCCCGTACAGGCGCGGGATCATGTGGTACACGGCGCCGATGGAGATCATCGCGACCCAGCCCAAGGCCCCGGCATGCACATGGCCGATGGTCCAGTCGGTGTAGTGCGACAGCGAGTTCACGGTCTTGATGGCCATCATCGGGCCTTCGAAGGTGGACATGCCGTAGAAGGCCAGTGACACCACCAGAAAGCGCAGGATCGGGTCGGTGCGCAGTTTGTGCCAGGCTCCGGAGAGGGTCATCATGCCGTTGATCATGCCGCCCCAGCTTGGGGCCAGCAGGATGATCGACATCACCATGCCCAGCGACTGCGCCCAGTCCGGCAGGGCGGTGTAGTGCAAGTGGTGCGGGCCTGCCCAGATGTACAGGGTGATCAGCGCCCAGAAATGCACGATGGACAGGCGGTACGAATAGATCGGCCGCTCGGCCTGCTTGGGTACGAAGTAGTACATCATGCCCAGAAAGCCCGTGGTCAGGAAGAAGCCGACGGCATTGTGGCCGTACCACCACTGGATCATGGCATCGGTCGCGCCCGAATAGGCCGAATACGACTTGAACAGGCTGACCGGCAACGAGATGTGGTTGACGATGTGCAGCATCGCGGTGACCACGATGAACGCCCCATAGAACCAGTTGCCGACATAGATGTGCTTGGTCTTGCGCCTGACGATGGTGCCGAAGAACACCGCGCCGTAGGCCACCCAGACAACGGTCAGCAGGATCGCCAGCGGCCATTCCAGTTCGGCGTATTCCTTGGTGGTGGTGTAGCCCATGGGCAGCGTGACCAAGGCCCCGGCGATCACGGCCTGCCAACCCCAGAAGGTGAAGGCCGCCAGGCGATCGGAGATCAGCCTGGCCTGGCAGGTGCGCTGCACCACGTAGTAGCTGGTGCCGAACAATGCACAACCGCCGAAGGCGAAGATCACCAGGTTGGTGTGCAGCGGGCGCAGGCGGCCGAAGCTGGTCCAGGGCAAGTCCAGGTTGAGCTGCGGCCACACGAGCTGCGAGGCGATGAAGACGCCCAGGCCCATGCCGATGATCCCCCACACCACCGTCATGATGGCGAACTGGCGGACGACCTTGTAGTTATAAGCAGTCGAACTGATTGCAGTGCTCATTCTAAGGTTCCACGGTTTTATGTTCTTGTTGGTCGAAATCGGCATCAGTATCGGAAACCCCCTGGGTTACCGCAACGCAACTTTGGTACGCCGACCCGTGTCCAGCCCTGTTCGACAATGGCACGCAGTGAACGGGGGATGCCATGGATTGTACACAAATAAATATTTGTAATGTGTACCGTTTCTCGGTTTTTTCTGATCGAACGGTCAGGCTTTTTTCGGGCGACCGGAAAGTTGGCGACAGGGCACCGGGAGGGCGTGTCTTGAGTGAAGTGGGGTGTCGCAAACCGGCTGAGGTGCTAGAGGCGCACAAATGAAAAGCGCCGCTAAAGCGGCGCTGTAGGGCGGGGCTGGAAGACGAAGAGTGCGTTACTTGACCGTTACGCCTTGGGCTGCATCGCCCTGCGAGAGGCTGTAGACGTAGGCCGCCAGCAGGTGCACCTTGTCATTGCCCTGGATCTCGGCTTGCGCAGGCATCTGGCCCTGGCGACCATAACGAATGGTCTGTTGCAGCTGGGCGAAGCTCGATCCATAGATGAAGGCCTGCGGGTGGGTCAGGTCCGGCGCACCCATGGCAGGGGTGCCCTTGCCCTCAGGTCCGTGGCAGGCCACGCAGTTGCTCGCGAACAGCTCCTTGCCCTTGACCGGGTCGGCCTTGACGCCTTCGGGAAGCTTGCGCCCATCGAGGTTGGTCAGCACGAACGCTGCCACATCCGATACGCCCTGTTCACCGATCACCTCGGCCCAGGCCGGCATCACGCCGTGACGGCCGTTCATGATCGACGCCTTGATCGTTTCAGGCTCACCGCCCCAGCGCCAGTCGTTGTCGGTCAGGTTGGGAAAGCCATAGGCGCCCTTGGCATCGGACCCGTGGCAAACCGAGCAGTTGGAGGCGAACAGGCGGCTGCCCATCTTCAATGCCTGCGGATCCTTGGCCACTTCTTCCACGGGCATGGCGGCGTACTTGGCGAAGATCGGGCCGAATTTGGCGTCAGCCTTGTCCATCTCCTTCTGCCATTCGTTAACACCGGTCCAGCCATCCTCGTAGCCCGGCAGGATGCCTTTCCAGTTGCCAAGGCCCGGATACAGCACAAGGTAGCCTGCGCTGAAGACCAGGGTGCCGACGAACAACCAGAACCACCACTTGGGCAGCGGATTGTCGTATTCCTCGATGCCATCGAAGCTGTGCCCCATGGTCTGGTCGGTCGTGCTGTTGCTCTGGCCCTTGCGGGTGCCGAGCAACAGCCAGGTCAGGCCGATCAGGCTGCCGATGGTCAGTACGCTGATGTAGGTACTCCAGAAGGCGGTCATTGTGCTTTGCTCCTCGCAGCTGCACGGGTTTCAGGTGCCTGCTCGACAGAAGGCAGGCGGTCGTCGTCGAAGGGCAGCAGGCGCGCTTCGGCGAAGTCCCGGTCGCGGCGCCGGTTGAATACCCACAGGCTCAAGCCGATGAAGGCGATCAACACCACCAGGGTGCCCAGGCCGCGGATCATGCCGATGTCCATTTCCATCGCATTCACCTCTTGTTCTTGATCGAGGTGCCCAGCACCTGCAGGTAGGCAACCAGGGCGTCCATCTCGGTCTTGTTCTTGACCGCCTCGCGCGCGCCGGCAATGTCTTCGTCGGTGTAGGGCACGCCCAGGGTGCGCAGCACGCGCATCTTGGTGTCGGTGTGGCTGTTGTCGACCTGGTCGGCCACCAGCCACGGATACGATGGCATCTTCGACTCCGGTACCACGTTGCGCGGGTTGTACAGGTGCGCCCGGTGCCAGTCGTCCGAATAGCGCCCGCCGACCCGCGCCAGGTCTGGCCCGGTGCGCTTGGAGCCCCACAGGAACGGGTGGTCCCATACGCTTTCACCGGCAACCGAATAATGACCGTAGCGCTCGGTCTCGGCGCGGAACGGGCGGATCATCTGCGAGTGGCAGCCCACGCAGCCTTCGCGAATGTAGATGTCACGGCCTTCGAGTTGCAGCGCGGTGTAGGGCTTCATGCCCTCGACCGGCGTATTGGCTACGTCCTGGAAGAACAATGGGACGATCTGGGTAAGGCCGCCGATGCTGACGGCGAAGACCATCAGCAAGGCCAGCAGGCCGACGTTTTTCTCGATGACTTCATGTTTCATCAGGCAGGTCTCCTCAAGCCAGCTGGGCGTTCGCAGGGACGGTATCCAGCGCTGGCGAACGCACCGTGCGCCAGGTGTTCCAGGCCATCAGGAACATGCCGCTGAGGAAGATCGCGCCACCGACGAAGCGCACGACGAAGCCTGGATGGCTGGCCACCAGGGTTTCGACGAACGAGTAGGTGAGCGTGCCGTCGCTGTTGACAGCGCGCCACATCAGGCCCTGGGCGATGCCGTTGACCCACATCGAAGCGATGTAGAGCACGGTGCCGATGGTGGCCAGCCAGAAGTGCGCGTTGATCAGCCCGATGCTGTACATGCGCTCTTTGCCGAAGACCTTGGGGATGGTGTGGTACAGGGCGCCGATGGAAATCATCGCTACCCAGCCCAGGGCGCCGGCATGCACGTGGCCGATGGTCCAGTCGGTATAGTGGGACAAGGCGTTGACAGTCTTGATGGCCATCATCGGGCCTTCGAAGGTGGACATGCCGTAGAAGGCCAGGGAGACCACCAGGAAGCGCAGAATGGGGTCGCTGCGCAGTTTGTGCCAGGCGCCGGACAGGGTCATCATGCCGTTGATCATGCCGCCCCAGCTTGGAGCCAGCAGCACCAGCGACATCACCATGCCCAGCGATTGAGCCCAATCAGGCAGGGCGGTGTAGTGCAGGTGGTGAGGGCCTGCCCAGATGTACAGGGTGATCAGCGCCCAGAAGTGCACGATCGACAGGCGATAGGAGTACACCGGGCGTTCGGCTTGTTTGGGCACGTAGTAGTACATCATGCCCAGGAAGCCTGCGGTCAGGAAGAAGCCCACGGCGTTGTGGCCGTACCACCACTGCACCATGGCATCGGTGGCCCCGGCGTAGACCGAGTAGGACTTGGTCAGGCTGACAGGCAGCTCCAGGTTGTTGACGATGTGCAGCATCGCCACGGTCAGGATGAAACCGCCGAAGAACCAGTTGCCCACATAGATGTGCTTGGTGTTGCGTTTCATCAGGGTGCCGAAGAACACCACGGCATACGCCACCCACACGATGGTGATCAGGATATCGATCGGCCATTCCAGTTCGGCGTATTCCTTGGAGCTGGTGTAACCCAGCGGCAGGCTGATGGCAGCCAGCAGAATCACCAGTTGCCAGCCCCAGAAGGTGAACGCGGCCAGGCGTGGCGCGAACAGGGTGGTCTGGCAGGTGCGTTGCACCGAATAATAGGAGGTGGCGAACAGCGCACAGCCGCCAAACGCGAAAATCACCGCATTGGTATGCAGTGGGCGCAGGCGGCCGAAGCTGGTCCAGGGGAGATCGAGGTTCAGGAAAGGCCAGGCAAGCTGGGCGGCGATGAAGACGCCGAGCCCCATCCCGACGATTCCCCACACCACCGTCATGATGGCGAATTGGCGGACCACCTTGTAGTTATAGGCGGTACTGCTGGTTGTGTTCATGTATGGGTTCCCATCCACGGTTATTGGCAGGCTATAGAGCGAGGCAAGCATGAGTAATGGGCAAAATGCCTGCATTGACGGGGATCAATGGGCCAAGGTCGGAAATGTCCCAGGCTTGCGCTGCACACCTGAACACGAGGTGTACGGTGAGCCGTATCGGACCTGCCTGATCCTGGCCCATGGCGCCGGAGCGCCGATGGACAGCGGGTTCATGGAGCAAATGGCGCAAAGGCTCGCGTCCCGTGGCGTAGCCGTGGTGCGCTTCGAGTTCCCGTACATGGCCCAGCGTCGGCAAGGCGGCAGTAAAAGACCACCCAATCCGCAGCCTGCCTTGCTGCAGTGCTGGCGCGAGGTGTACCAACAGGTGCGACCATTGGTCGCGGGCAAGTTGGCGATCGGCGGCAAGTCGATGGGCGGGCGCATGGCCAGCCTGGTGGCCGACGAGCTGGGAGTCGATGCACTGGTGTGCCTGGGCTATCCGTTCTATGCAGCAGGCAAGCCGGAAAAGCCACGGGTCGAACACCTGGCCGGGTTGCAGACCCCGACCTTGGTCGTACAGGGTGAGCGCGATGCCTTGGGCAATCGGGAGGCGGTCGAGCGGTACACCTTGTCACCTGCGATCGAGGTGCAGTGGTTGGCGACGGGCGATCATGACCTAAAGCCCCTGAAGGCTTCCGGGTTCAGTCATGAACAGCACCTGCAGGCAGCGGCCGACAAGGTGGCGCGCTTTCTGAATGGGCAATGACGATGCACGGTGGGCGGATCCGTGGTTCATCAAGGGATGCGGCCGAGTGAAGGTACTCGGCCTGCGGCAGGCTTAGTCGCGGTACTCGCAGAGGTAGGCCGTTTCGACCTTGACTTGCAGCTGGAACTTGCTGTCGGCCGGCACGTTGAACTGGGTACCAGCAGCGAAGGTTTCCCAGGCGTCGCTGCCTGGCAGCTTCACGATCAGCGCGCCCGAGACCACGTGCATGATTTCACGCTTGGCCGTGCCGAACTCGTATTCACCAGGGGCCATCACACCGACGGTGGCCGGGCCTTCTTCGCCAGTGAAAGCGATCGACTTGACGGTGCCGTTGAAGTACTCGTTGACCTTGAACATGGGCGACTCCAGTAACAGAAGAGGGCAAAAAGGCTGGCCAGTATGCCCAAGGCCACTGGCGCCGTCATCCGCTTTGAAAGGCGCCGCCCGTCAACCGTTAGGCAGGCTCAACGGCAGCAGGCGCGCAGTGTTGCGCGCGTCTTCCAAGGCCCGGTGCTGCTGGCCGCAAAAGTGCATGCCGGCCATGTGCAGGGCACTGTTGAGCCCGGTGGGACGCTGCAGGTGACGGGCCTTGGCAAAACGCTGCTTGAGGTTGATGTGCGGCAGAGCCCGCAGGGCGCTGTCCAGGCCATATTGCCGCCATTCCTGGAGCAATTGCACACGGTCGTAGTCGCCCCAGCTCACCCAGGCCTGCAACTGCGCATGATGGTGCGCCAGCCACCGTTCGAAACTGGGCCAGACCTCGGTAAAGGGGGCGGCCGAGTCCACGTTCGCCTGGCTGATGTGGGTCAGCTCGCGGCAGAACGGCGTCAGCTGAGGCCGCCTGCGTGGCCGCACGAAACGCTGAAAATGGTCGACCTCGCGGCCTTCGCCAGTCACCAGGCTCGCGCCGATTTCAATCACTTCCATGTCTGCGACCGGCCATCCGCCGTCGTCTGTCGTCGCTTCCAGGTCGATCACCAACCAGTGGCCCATGTCAGGCTCCCTTCCAAATCTTGCTTGAGCGTAGCCAAAGTTCTGCCACCCGACACCCCTGGCATTTTGCCGCCTGCTTTGGCATAAAGAGCGCGGCCCGGCGGTTGTGCCGGGTCCGGAAAGCGCCTAGCGTAAGCGGATTCCGTTCTTGCATGTGATGAGTGTTCGTTTTGACCCTAGCGCCCGGCCTCAAGGTCCTGTCCGCACTGTTTATTTCTGCCGCCTGCTGGCTGGCGCCGTCGGCACGGGCCGTGGAGCGGGTGGAGGTCAGGGTTGGGGCTGCTCATTTTCCGCCGTACACCGTGCGTCCCGAGCAAGGTGCGGGCACTGGCCTGCTGGCGCAGTTGATCGACGCGCTGAACCTGTCGCAACCCCGTTATCGCTTTGTGCTGGTGCCCACCTCGGTGCAACGACGCTTTGGCGACCTGCTGCAAGGCCGCACCGACATGGCGGTGTTCGAGAACCCGCAATGGGGTTGGGCGCAGGTGCCGCACGAGGCGGTGGACATGGGCCTTGAAGATGCCGAAGTGTTCGTGGGGCGTACCAGCAGCCTGGCCGACCCGCACTATGTGGATGACCTGCAGGGCAAGCGCCTGGCCATGTTCAACGGCTACCACTATGCCTTTGCAGGGTTCAATCCCGACCCCAGCTACCTGCGCAAAGCCTTCAACGCTACCTTGACCTACTCCCACGACAGCAACCTGCTGATGGTGCAGGCCGGTCGCGCCGACATCGCGCTGGTGACGCGCTCGTACCTCACCGACTTTCTGGCCCGTAACCCCTCCAGTCAGGGCCGGCTGGCGGCATCGGGGCGTATCGATCAGGTCTACCACCACTATGCCGTGCTGCGTGCAGGTGGGCCGTTGTCAGCCACTGCTTTCACCGGGTTGCTGCAGGCGCTGCGCGAGAAGGGCGAGCTGGCGCGCATTTTCGAACCCTATGGCATCACGGTCACTGCCGGGCGCCCGTAGCCCCGTCAACGGCAGCGGCTAAATCCGGGGGAGCTGGCATCGTCTTGCAGAGTGAGCCTTCCTTTCACGTCACCGAGTATCGCCCATGCCCTCAGATGCCGCCTTGCAGACAACCCACACGCCACGCTGGCGCAGCCTGAGCGCCGAGCAGCGCGACGGTTTGCTGTGCCTGTCGCTCGAAGCTCGACCCTTGATCACCTTGCGTGTGCACACTTACGGCACTCCAGTGGTGCAGGTGGAATACGTCTGCTCGCAGCGGCCCTACCAGGCGCAGTGGGCGGCGTGCTACTGGCTGTTGTCCCAGCACGCCACCTGCCAGACGTTGACCTGGCAGCTGCATGAAGTGCCCACCCAGGCGTTGGCCTCTGGCTTGTTGGTGAGCGGCGAGCAATCGGGGCAGTACTTGTGCGAGCGGGCATTGTTCTGGCAGTTGCCTCAGCCGTGGCTGGGTGATGCGCAGACCGCGGTGTACCCGCAACAGATGCGCATCACCGCTGGTAAACGACACCCGCTGCGAGCGCCCAAGCCACGAGGCGAAGTGTACCGGCGCTTCGATGCGCGGCTGGGCAGCTGGGTATCGCTGCGCACCCTGGACATCGAGCACGACCTTGAGCGCTTTAACCGCTGGCAGAACGAGCCGCGGGTAGAGGCGTTCTGGCAGGAAGGGGGGAGCCTGGCGCAGCACCGCGAGTACCTGGCCAAGCTCGAAGCGGACCCCCATACCCTCACGCTGATCGGCTGCTTCGATGATCAGCCGTTTGCCTACTTCGAGGCCTATTGGGCCAAGGAAGACCGCATCGCCCCGTTCTACCAGGCCGACGATTATGACCGTGGCATCCACATGCTGGTGGGCGAACAGCAGCACCGCGGCCCGCATAAGGTCGCCAGTTGGCTCTGCGCGCTGGTGCACTACCTGTTCCTGGACGACCCGCGCACCCAGCGCGTTGTCGCCGAGCCGCGTGCCGACAATGCGCGGATGATCGGCTACATGCAGGACCAGTGCTTTCACTGCGACAAGGAATTCGACTTCCCGCACAAGCGGGCGGCGCTGATGATTCTGGGGCGGGAGCGGTTTTTTGATCGTTGTGCTTTGATTTGAGTGTGGTACTGAAGGCGGTCAAACGACTACCTGGCCTCGCACTTGAAACCAGTGATTTTGCGGATGCGCCCCGGCAAGGCCGCTCCCTGGCATTTAGCTATAATGCTCACATCTCTGGGGCTGCTGCGCAGCCCATCGCGGCACTAGGCCGCTCCTACCGTGATCGTGGTATGGCCGAAGTAGCGCGATTGCGGAGGCAACTGCCTTTGACCGCATCTGAGGGCCAGCGAACCCCCGTATGGGAGCGGCCTAGCCGGAGCGAGTCATCCAATCACCTTCCCGCCGTTCCTACCGCGTCATCTTCCTGCAATGCACCATCGCATCGCGAATCATGAAGTTGACCAGGGTAGGGGAGACGCCCAGCTCCTTGGCGATGTCTTTCTGCGGTACCCCATGCAGGCGGTACATTTCGAACGCATAACGCGTGCGTGGCGGCAGCTCGTTCAGCGCGCGGGCGATGTCGTCCAGGGCCGCAAGGTTGATGTGGGTGGCTTCGGGCGAGGCGTTCTGCAGGACGACGTTCAGCCCTTCTTCCTCGCTGCCGGCGTATTTCAACTCCATCGCCTGCTTGCGGTAATGGTCGATGGCCAGATTGCGCACGATCTGGAACAGATAGCTCAGCTGCGCCTTGAACGAAGAGGTGATCTGCGGAGCGCTGCCGAGCCTGAAGAAGGCATCCTGCACCACATCTTCGGCCCGCGAGCGGCAGCCGGTGATGCGAGCGGCAATCTTGAGCAAGATGCTGCGGTTTTCTACGAAAGCTTGGAGCAGTGGTGAATCGCACTTACTTGTGGACAGTTGTTCCGCCATGGAAATCACCTGGATGCAAAGGGTAAAGAGCGCGTTGGGGTGTAGGACGCGTCCTAGGACGAGCGACAAGCTATTCAGAATGATAATGATTGTCAAATACGAAACGAAATTAGTATCTGTATCTTTCAGTTCTAAGTCTCGCCTCGACCCGCTTGCGTACCCGCAGGATGGCGCCACGGCTGTAGGTGCGCCTGGCTAACTCGCCATGGCCGGCTTTTTCCACCTGACCCGCGCTTCGTTAATTTCTGCTCCCCGCCATCCGTTCCCCTCTGTACATCCCCGGCCGCTGATGCTGTCCGCCCCTGCAGGTGGCCACACCGGCCCGCACAACCCGACACCGGCAGGAACACCCATGACGCATGCCTTCGAACTCCCGACTTCGCTGGTCCAGGCCCTGATGCAACGCGCCGTACAGAGCCCGGACAAGATCGCCTTGCGCTTTCTGGCCGATGCGCCCGGCGAACAGGCCGTGCTCACCTACCAGGCGCTTGACCAGCGCGCCCGCGCCATCGCCGCCGCGCTGCAGGCGCGGGCTACATTCGGGGACCGTGCCGTGCTGTTGTTTCCCAGCGGCCCGGACTACGTGGCGGCGTTCTTCGGCTGCCTGTATGCCGGCGTCATCGCGGTGCCGGCCTACCCTCCGGAGTCCGCGCGTCAGCACCATCAGGAGCGCCTGCTTTCGATCATCGACGACGCCGAGCCGCGCCTGCTGCTGACCATCGCGCGATTGCAAGAAAGCCTTCAGGGCCTGGAGGCGCTGCAAGCCGCGCAGGCCCCGGAGCTGCTGGCCGTTGACCGGCTCGATCCCGCACGGGCGGCGGATTGGCGCGAGCCTGCATTGCAACCCCATGACATCGCGTTCCTGCAGTACACGTCCGGCTCCACGGCCCTGCCAAAAGGAGTGCAGGTCAGCCACGGCAACCTGGTGGCGAACGAACAGCTGATCCGCCACGGCTTCGGTATCGACCTGAACCCTGACGACGTGATCGTCAGCTGGCTCCCGCTCTACCACGACATGGGCCTGATCGGCGGCCTGCTGCAGCCGATCTTCAGCGGCGTGCCCTGCGTGCTGATGTCGCCGGGTTATTTCCTGGCGCGGCCGCTGCGTTGGTTGCAGGCCATCAGTGAGTACGGCGGCACCATCAGCGGCGGCCCTGACTTTGCGTACCGCCTGTGCAGCGAGCGGATCAGCAAGGCTTCACTGGCCGGGCTCGACCTGAGCCGCTGGCGGGTGGCGTACTCGGGCTCCGAGCCGATTCGCCAGGACAGCCTGGCCACCTTCGCCGACACCTTCCAGGCCTGCGGCTTCAAGCCACACAGCTTCTTCGCCAGCTACGGGCTGGCTGAGGCGACGTTGTTCGTCAGCGGCAGCCGCCGCGGTGAGGGCATCGGCGCCTTGGCGCTCGATGCCCAGGCCTTTGCCGAAAACCGCGCCGAGCCGGGCGAGGGCAGCGTGGTGATGAGCTGCGGCTGGCCACAGCCAGGCCATGCGGTACGCATCGTCGAACCCGGGCAGTGCCAGGTGCTGGCGGACAACCAGGTGGGGGAAATCTGGGCCGCCGGGCCAAGCATCGCCCACGGGTACTGGCGCAACGCCCAGGCCAGCGCCCAGACGTTCGTCGAGGCGGATGGCCAGCGCTGGCTGCGCACAGGCGACCTGGGTTTCATGCGCGGCGGCGAGGTGTTCGTCACCGGTCGCCTGAAAGACATGCTCATCGTGCGCGGGCAGAACCTCTACCCGCAGGACCTGGAAAAAACCCTTGAGCGTGAGGTGCCTGCGCTGCGCAAGGGCAGGGTGGCCGTCTTCGCCGTCGAGCACGAGGGCGAGCAAGCCATTGGCGTGGCGGTGGAAATCAGCCGCAACGTGCAGAAGACGACAGCCCCCGAGGCACTGATCAAAACGCTTCGTCACGTCGTCGCCGATGCCTGCCGCCAGGCCCCGGCCGTGGTCCTGTTGCTCAACCCGGGTGCCTTGCCCAAGACCTCCAGCGGCAAACTCCAGCGCTCGGCCTGTCGCCTGCGCATGGACGATGGCACCCTCGACTGCTACGCGCGCTTTCCCCAGCCCGCTTTGCCGGCCACCCAGGCCGTGACCGGCGACGGGTTGCAGGCGCAAATCGCCCGTCTCTGGTGCGACATCCTCAAGGTCGAGGCGGTGGCGGCGGACGATCATTTCATGCTGCTGGGCGGCAACTCCATTGCTGCCACCCAGGTCACGGCAGCGCTGGCCGACGCCTTGGGCATCGAGCTGAGCCTGCGCAGCCTTTTCGAGGCCCCGGTGCTGGCCGACTATACCCAGGCGGTTGCCACAAGCCTTGCCCAAGGCCAGCAAACAGAGGCCATCGCGCTGTTGTCCCGCGACAGGCCACTGCCCCAGTCGCTGGCGCAGAACCGCCTGTGGCTGCTCTGGCAACTGCAGCCGCAGTCGGCTGCCTACAACATCCCTGCTGGCCTGCAACTGCGCGGGGCCCTGGATGAACCTGCTCTGGAAGCCGCCCTGCAAGCGCTGGTGGCCCGCCACGAAGCCTTGCGCACGGTGTTCAGCGACGTCGACGGCCAGGCAGTGCAACGCATCCTGGCTCACCTGCCGGTGAACCTTCAGCGGCTCGACCTGCAGGGGCAAGCGCCTGAGCAGGTCGACAGCCAGCGAGAGGCCGAGGCGTGCCTGCCGTTCGATCTGCAGAACGGTCCGCTGCTGCGCCTGACGCTGGTCCATCTGGACGAGGAGCATCACCAGCTTTGGGTCACCCTGCACCACATTGCCGCCGACGGCTGGTCGCTCACCCTGCTCATGGACGAGCTGGCGCGCCTCTATGCGGCGTATTGCCAGGGTCTTGAACCCAAGCTGGCTCCGCTCGGGCTGGGTTACGCCGACTACGGCAACTGGCAGCGCACGTGGTTGGCAGAGGGTGCAGCCCAGCGTCAGCTTGCCTACTGGCGCGATCAGCTGGGCGATTCAGTGCCGGTCCTGGACCTGTGCACCGACCATCCCCGCGCCAGCGACCGTGGCAACCACGCCGCACGCCTGAACGTGAAGGTGCCCGCGCACCTGTCCCAGGCCCTCAAGGCCCTGGCACATCAACACCACTGCAGCCTGTTCATGGTGCTGCTGGCGGGCTGGCAGGCGCTGCTGCACCGCTATACCGGCCAGGCCGACATCCGCGTCGGTGTGCCCAATGCCAACCGCTCGCGTCTGCAAAGCCAAGGGCTGGTCGGTTTCTTCATCAATACCCAGGTGCTGCGCGCCCAGGTCCATGGCCGGCTGCCGTTCGCCGAATTGCTCGGCCAGGTGCGCCAAGCCACCCTGGAGGCACAGGCCAACCAGGACCTGCCGTTCGAGCAGTTGGTCGAGGCGTTGCCCCAGGCCCGGGAGCAAGGCCTGTTCCAGGTCATGTTCAACCACCAGCAGCGCGACCTGTCGGCGTTGCGGCGCCTGCCAGGCCTGCTGGCCGAAGAACTGCCCTGGCACAGCCGGGAAGCCAAATTCGACCTGCAACTGCACAGCGAAGAAGACCATCAGGGCCGTGTGCGCCTGGCATTCGACTACGCCAGCGCGCTGTTCGAGCAGGACACGGTGGCGCGGCTTGCCCAGCAGCTGTTGAGCCTGTTCGAGCACGTCTGCGAAACGCCGCAACTGCCCATCGGCGAGGTACCTTTGCTGGATGAGGCGAGCCGTGCACGGTTGCTGGGCTGGGGGCAAGCGCCGGCTGCACAGCCGCCACAGCTGCTGGTCGAACAGCTCAACGAGCAGGCTCGCCTGCACCCGCAGCGCACCGCACTGGTGTGGGAGGGCGGCAGCCTCGGCTACGCCGAACTGCATCAGCAGGCCAATCGCCTGGCCCATTACCTGCGCGACAAGGGCATTGGCCCCGATACCTGCGTGGCCATCGCCATCGAGCGCTCGCCCCGGCTGCTGGTAGGCCTGCTGGCCATCCTCAAGGCCGGCGGCGCCTATGTGCCCCTGGCCGTGGAGTACCCGGCCGAGCGTCTGGCCTACATGCTGGCCGACTGCAACGCCGGCCTGCTGCTCACCCACAGCAGCCAATTGGCCATCTTGCCGCACGTGCAGGGTGTTGGCGTGATCGCGCTGGACCAACTGCACCTGGACAACTGGCCGAGCCAACCGCCCCGGCTGCATCTGGACGCCGACAACCTAGCCTACGTGATCTATACCTCTGGCTCTACCGGCCAGCCCAAGGGCGTGGGCAACACCCACGGGGCGCTCGCCGAGCGGCTGCAGTGGATGCAGGCGACCTACGCACTGGGCGCGGACGACGTGCTGATGCAGAAGGCACCGATCAGTTTCGATGTTTCGGTGTGGGAATGTTTCTGGCCGCTGATCACCGGCTGCAAGCTGGTGCTTGCCGGTGCCGGTGAGCACCGCGACCCGCAGCGCATCGCAGCGCTGGTGCAGGCCCATGGCGTGACGACCCTGCATTTCGTGCCGCCTTTGTTGCAGGTGTTCGTGCAGGAGCCCCTGGCCGCAGGCTGCAGCAGCCTGCGCCGCCTGTTCTCTGGCGGCGAGGCGTTGCCGGCCGCCCTGCGGGATCGGGTGTTGCAGGTGCTGCCACAGGTGCAGCTGCACAACCGTTACGGCCCGACCGAAACCGCCATCAACGTCACCCACTGGCATTGCACCGCCAGCGACGGTGGGCATTCGCCCATGGGGCGCCCCCTGAGCAATGTGCTGTGCCAGGTGCTGGACGATGAGCTGCACTTGAGCGTACCTGGCGTACCCGGCGAGCTGTACTTGGGTGGCACGGGCCTGGCCCGTGGCTACCTGGGCCGCCCTGGCCTGACGGCCGAGCGCTTCGTGCCCCAGCCCGGCGGCAACGGCCAGCGCCTGTACCGAAGCGGCGACCGAGTGCGCTGGTTGGTGCAGTACCCGGCGCTCGAGTACCTGGGGCGCTTGGACCACCAGGTGAAAGTCCGCGGCTTCCGTGTGGAGCCCGAAGAAGTGCAGGCCTGCCTGCTGGCCCAGGCCGGCGTCGAGCAGGCGGTGGTGCAGGTTCACCAGGACACCGTAGGTGCACAACTGGTGGGTTACTACAGTGGCACCGCCGAATCGGGCCCCCTGCTCGCGGCACTCGCCGGGCAGCTTCCGGCCTACATGGTGCCGGCACAGCTCATGTGGCTGGCGCAGATGCCGCTTGGCCCGAGCGGCAAGGTCGATCGCAAGGCATTACCGGCGCCTGTGTGGCAGCAATGTGAACACATCGAGCCGCACAGCCCCTTGCAACGACAGGTCGCGGCCATCTGGTGCGAAGTGCTGGGCCTGCCCCAGGTCGGCTTGCAGGACGATTTCTTCGCCTTGGGCGGGCACTCCTTGTTGGCGACGCAAATCGTCTCGCGCACGCGCCAGGCCTGCGACGTCGAACTACCGTTGAAGGCCTTGTTCGACGCCAGCGAGCTGGGCGCTTTCTGTACCGAAGTTGCGCGCATCCAGGCAAGCGGTGAACGCAATGCGCAAGGTGACATCCCGCGCGTGGATCGCCGTCAGGCGGTGCCGCTTTCCTATTCGCAACAGCGCATGTGGTTCCTCTGGCAAATGGAGCCCAACAGCCCGGCCTACAACGTCGGTGGCATGGCGCGCCTGCGCGGCACCTTGCATGTGGATGCCTTCGAGCGGGCGTTGCACGCGCTAATCGTGCGTCACGAAACCCTGCGCACCACCTTCCCCAGCATCGAGGGCGTGCCTTACCAGTGCGTGGCCGACGACAGCAACCTGCAGCTGGCTTGGCAAGATTTCAGCGCACTGCCCGACGCTGCTCGCCAGTACAGCCTGCAACAGTTGGCCGACCAGCAGGCACACCAAGCGTTCGACCTGGAAAGTGGCCCCCTGCTGCGTGCCTGCCTGGTCAAGCTGCAAGAGCGCGAACACGTCTTCGTGCTCACCTTGCATCACATCGTCACCGAAGGCTGGGCCATGGACATCTTTGCCCGCGAACTGGGCGAGCTGTACGAAGCCTTCGTCGACGACCGTGA
Organism: Pseudomonas sp. FYR_7; assembly: GCF_043106155.1. Taxonomy (NCBI): domain Bacteria; kingdom Pseudomonadati; phylum Pseudomonadota; class Gammaproteobacteria; order Pseudomonadales; family Pseudomonadaceae; genus Pseudomonas; species Pseudomonas sp. FYR_7. Next base: position 28,920 of record NZ_JBICMI010000034.1, on the reverse strand, counting down.
GTCGCCGCTGGCACCTTTGCCCGTCCAGTACCTGGACTACAGCGTATGGCAACGGCAATGGCTGGACAGCGGTGAGGGCGCTCGCCAGCTGGCCTACTGGAAACAGCGCCTCGGCCAGGAGCACCCGGTACTGGCGCTGCCCTCCGACCGTCCTCGGCCTGCCGTGCAAAGCCACAAGGGCGAGCTCTACAGGTTCGAGCTTGACCCTGCGCTAGTGCAGCGCGTGCACGCCTTCAACAGCCAGCGTGGCCTGACCTTGTTCATGACGATGACCGCTACCCTGGCCGTGCTGCTGCATCGTTACAGCGGCCAGCGCGACCTGCGCATCGGCGCCCCGGTGGCCAACCGCATCCGCCCCGAGAGCGAAGGGCTGATCGGTGCTTTCCTCAATACCCAGGTGCTGCGCTGCGAGCTGGACGGCCAGATGACCGGTGCCCAGGTGCTCGAGCAGGTGCGCCAGGCAGCCATCGAGGGGCAGTCCCACCAGGACCTGCCGTTCGAACAACTGGTCGAAGCCTTGCACCCACCGCGCAGCAGCGCCTATAACCCGCTGTTCCAGGTGATGTGCAACGTGCAGCGCTGGGCCTTCCAGCAAAGCCGTACGCTGGCCGGCATGCAGGTGGACTACCTGGTCAACGACGCAGCCGCCACCAAGTTCGACCTCTATCTGGAGGTCACGGACCTCGATGGCCGGCTGGGCTGCTGCCTGACCTACAGCCAGGACCTGTTCGACGCGCCACGCATCGCGCGCATGGCTGCGCACTGGCAGCAGTTGCTGGTCGGTCTGCTGGATAAGCCCCAACAACGCCTGTGCGAGCTGCCGATGCTCAGCAGTGCCGAACAGCAGGGGCTGGTTGCGCAGCTGCGTGGTGAGCCGAGCAGTGCGGCGCGGCATACGCTGCATGGGCTGTTCGCGGCCCAGGCGGCCCAAGACCCACACGCACGGGCCCTGACGTTCGCCGGCCAGCACCTGAGCTACGCCGAGCTCGATCAGCAGGCCAACCGCCTGGCCCGTGCCTTGCGCGAGCGCGGTGTCGGCCCGCAGGTGCGGGTGGGCGTGGCGCTCGAACGTTCGCTGGACATGGTCGTCGGCCTGCTGGCTGTACTCAAGGCCGGCGGCACCTACGTGCCGCTCGACCCGGAGTACCCGCTGGACCGCTTGCGCTACATGATCGAGGACAGCCAGGTCGGCGTGCTACTCAGTCAACGCCGCTTGCTGCAGGACCTCGGGCCGCTGCCGGAGCACCTGGCCTGCTGGAGCCTTGAAGACGATCAGCCGACGCTGGGTGCCTACAGCAAGGCGCCGCTGGACGATGTGAGCCTGGCGCAGCACCCGGCTTATCTGATCTACACCTCCGGCTCCACCGGCAAACCCAAGGGTGTGGTGGTCAGCCATGGCGAGTTCGCCATGCACTGCCAGGCGGTGATCGAGGCGTTCGGCATGCGCAGCGACGATTGCGAGCTGCATTTCTATTCCATCAATTTCGACGCGGCCAGCGAACGGCTATGGGTGCCGCTGCTGTGTGGCGCACGCGTGGTCATCCGTGCCCAAGGGCAATGGGGCGCCGACGAGATCTGCCAGCTGGTGCGAGAGCAGCACGTCAGCGTGCTGGGCTTCACGCCCAGCTACGGCAGTCAGTTGGCCCAGCATCTGGCCCTACAGGGCGAGTGCCTGCCGGTGCGCCTGGTGATCACCGGGGGCGAGGCATTGACCGGCGAGCACCTGCAGCGTATCCGCCAGGCTTTCATCCCTGATCAGCTGTTCAACGCCTATGGCCCCACCGAAACCGTGGTCATGCCGCTGGCCGCCCTGGCCCCGCAAACGCTGGCGGCCGACCTGGGCAGCGTGCCCATCGGGCGGGTGATCGGTCAACGCACGGCCTACATCCTCGATGACGACCTGGCCCTGTTGCCCCAGGGTGGCATCGGTGAGCTGTATGTGGGCGGCGCTGGCCTGGCCCAGGGCTACCACGACCGCCCCGGCCTCACCGCCGAACGCTTCGTCGCCGACCCCTTCAGCCACACAGGCGGGCGCCTGTACCGCACAGGCGACCTGGTGCGCCTGGGCCAGGATGGCCTGGTGGAGTACATCGGGCGCGCCGACCAGCAGGTGAAGATCCGCGGCTTCCGTATCGAGCTGGGTGAGATAGAGAGCCGTTTGCAGGCCCATGCCGATGTGGATGAAGCGGTGGTCATCGCCGTGGACATGCAGGGCGTACGGCAACTGGTCGGCTACCTTGTAAGCCCGTACGCAGCTGCCGACACCCATGCCCAGCAACAGCTGCGCGAGGCCGTCAAGGCCCATGCCCATCAGCATCTGCCGGACTACATGGTGCCGGCGCACCTGGTGCTGCTCGAGTCTCTGCCACTGATGGGCAACGGTAAGCTGGACCGCCGCGCTTTGCCGCTGCCCGACCTCGACCAGGCTCGCCAGCAGTACCAGGCGCCGGCCAATGAGGTGCAAGCGCAATTGGCGCAGGTCTGGGGCGAGGTGCTCAACGTCGATCAGGTCGGCGTTCAGGACAATTTCTTCGAGCTGGGCGGTGACTCGATCCTGTCGATCCAGGTGGTCAGCCGCGCGCGCCAGGCCGGCCTGCAATTTACCCCGCGCGACCTGTTCCAGCACCAGACCATCCAGGCCCTGGCGGCCATCGTGCAGCCGGTGCAGGCCACCGACAGCATCGAGCAAGGCCTGCGCCAAGGCATCGCCCAGCTGACCCCGATCCAGCGCTGGTTCTTCGACAGCGCCTTGGCGCAGCCGCAGCACTGGAACCAGGCCGTGCTGTTGCAATGCCGCACGCCGCTGGACGAGACCCGGCTGCAAACCGCGCTGGCCGCCCTGGTCGAGCACCACGACAGCTTGCGCCTGCGTTTCAGCGATGCGGCTGGCCGTTGGCAGGGCGAGTACGCCCAGCCTGATGATCAACAGCTGCTGTGGTCGGCCACGGTCGCCGACCTGGACGATTGCCAGGCGCTGTACACCGACCTGCAACGCAGCCTCGACCTGCAGCGCGGTCCTTTGCTCCGTGGCTTGCTGGTGAGTGACGGGGAGGGTGAGCAACGCCTGGCATTGGCCATCCATCACCTGGTGGTCGACGGCGTTTCCTGGCGCATCCTGCTCGAAGACCTGCAGGCGCTGTACCGAGGCCAGGCCCTGCCGGCCAAGACCCATGCCCCAGGTGATTGGGCGGCGCGGCTGGCCGCCTATGCCAGCAGCGATTCGCTGCGTGATGAGCTGGGCAGGTGGCAGGCGCAAGTGGGCGAGGTACGCCATGAGCTGCCCTGCGATCATCCACAAGGCGGCAACTTGCAGCGTCATGCCCGTACCGTGACCATCAGCCTGGATGCGCAGCAGACCCGCCAGTTGCTGCAGCAGGCGCCTGCGGCCTACCACACCCAGGTCAATGACCTGCTACTGACGGCACTTGCCCGCACCCTATGCCAGTGGACGGGTCAGCCACAGGCGCTGGTGCAGTTGGAAGGCCATGGCCGCGACGGGTTGTTCGAGGACATGGACCTGACCCGCAGCGTCGGCTGGTTCACCAATGCCTACCCGTTGAGCCTGTCGCCCCTGGCAGGGGATGATGACCAAGCTCTGGCGGCGTCCATCAAGCACATCAAGGAGCAGTTGCGCCAAGTGCCGCATAAGGGCCTTGGCTACGGTGTGCTGCGCTACCTGGCGGACCCGGCAACGCGCGAGCACATGGCGGCCCTGGCGCAAGCGCGTATCACCTTCAACTACCTTGGGCAGTTCGACCAGCAGTTCGACGACGGCGCGCTGTTCACGCCGGTGGACGCGCCGGTGGGCCTGGCCCATGACCCGGATGCGCCGCTGCCCAACTGGCTGAGTGTCGATGGCCAGGTCTACGGCGGTGCGTTGCAACTGCGCTGGACATTCAGCAATGAACGCTATGAACCGCACACCATCGCTACACTGGCAAACGCCTATCGCCAAGAGCTGATAACGCTGATCGACCATTGCCTGGCAGACGGGCAGGGCAGCTACACCCCCTCGGACTTCCCCCTGGCGCACCTTACCCAAGCGCAGATCGACGCGCTGCCCGTGCCAGCCAACCTGATCGAGGACGTCTACCCGCTGACCCCCATGCAGGAAGGCATGCTGCTGCACACCCTGCTCGAACCCGGCACCGGCCTGTACTACATGCAGGATCGCTATCGCATCAACAGCGCGCTCGACCCCCAGCGCTTCGCCCTGGCCTGGCAACAGGTGGTGGCGCGGCACGAAGCCTTGCGCGCCTCGTTCAGCTGGAACAGTGGCGAGGCCATGCTGCAGATCATCCACAAGCCCGGGCAACTGGCCATGGATTACCAGGACTGGCGCGACCTGGACGACGCCGACCAGGAGGCTCGCTTGCAAGCCCTGCACAAGCAGGAGCGCGAAGCCGGCTTCGACGTGTTGCACACGCCGCCGTTCCACCTGCGCCTGGTGCGTGTGGCCGATGCGCGCTACTGGTTCATGATGAGCAACCACCACATCCTCATCGATGCCTGGTGCCGCTCGCTGCTGATGAACGACTTCTTCGAAATCTACCAGGCGCTGGGCGAGGGCCGGCAGGCGCAACTACCGGTGCCGCCGCGCTACCGCGACTACATCGGCTGGCTGCAGCGCCAGGGGCTGGACGACGCGCGCGCCTGGTGGCAAGCCAACCTGGCCGGCTTCGAGCGCGCCACGGCACTGCCAAGCGACCGCCCGCTGCGCCATGAGCATGCGGGCAGCGGCATGATCGTCGGCGATTGCTACACACGCCTGGCGGTCAGTGAGGGCGCTCGCCTGCGCGAGCTGGCCCAGGCCCACCAGTTGACCGTCAACACCTTCGCCCAGGCAGCCTGGGCCCTGGTGCTGGCGCGCTACAGCGGCGAGCGCGACGTGGCCTTCGGCGTGACCGTGGCGGGTCGGCCGGTGAGCATGCCGCAGATGCAGCGCACCGTCGGCCTGTTCATCAACAGCGTGGTGCTGCGCGTACAGCTGCCAGCGGCCGGCCAGGGGTGCAGTGTGCGCCAGTGGTTGCAGGGTTTGCTGGAGCGCAACATGGAACTGCGCGAGTACGAATACCTGCCACTGGTGGACATTCAGGCGTGCAGCGAACTGCCCAAGGGCCAGCCCTTGTTCGACAGCCTGTTCGTGTTCGAGAACGCCCCGGTGGAAACCGCCGTGCTCGACCACGCCCAGCACCTGGATGCCACCTCCGACTCAGGCCGCACCCACACCAATTTCCCGCTCACCGCGGTCTGTTACCCAGGTGATGACCTGGGCCTGCACCTCTCGTTCGACCAGCGCTACTTCGACTACCCGACGGTCGAGCGCTTGCTGGCCGAATTCAAACGCCTGCTCCTGGCGCTGGTCCAGGGCTTCGACGGACAAGTGCAAGCGTTGCCGCTGGTGGGCGCCGAGGAACAGCATTTCTTGCTCCAGACATGCAACAACACCCAGCGGGCCTATCCCTTGGAGCACAGCTATGTCGCGCAGTTCGAGGCGCGCGTGGCCGCCCATCCCCAGCGTACCGTGGCCCGGTGCCTGGACGCCGAGTACGACTATGCCGGGCTGAACCTGGCGGCCAACCGCCTGGGCCATGCACTGATCGAGGCGGGTGTCCGGGTGGATCAACCGGTGGCCCTGCTGGCCGATCGTGGTTTGCCACTGCTGGGCATGATCGTGGGCAGCTTCAAGGCCTGTGCCGGTTACCTGCCGCTGGACCCAGGCCTGCCTACTGCGCGCCTGCAAAGCATTCTTGAGCTCAGCCGCGCGCCAGTGCTGGTGTGCAGCGCGGCCTGCGCCGAGCAGGGGCAGGCCTTGCTACAAGCCATGGACCCTGCCGTACGGCCCCAGTTGCTGGTGTGGGAAACCGTCCAGACCTGCACCACGGCCAGCCACAACCCTGAGGTCTACAGCGGCCCGGACAACCTCGCCTACGTGATCTACACCTCAGGCTCCACCGGCTTGCCCAAGGGCGTGATGGTGGAACAGCGCGGCATGCTCAACAACCAACTGAGCAAGGTGCCCTACCTGGCGCTGACCGAACACGATGTCATCGCGCAGACGGCATCGCAGAGCTTCGACATTTCGGTGTGGCAGTTCCTGGCCGCGCCGCTGTTCGGCGCCCGGGTCGAAATCGTGCCCAACGTCATTGCCCACGATCCCCAGGGCCTACTCACCCATGTTCAGGCCACCGGCATCACCGTCCTTGAGAGCGTGCCATCGCTGATCCAGGGCATGCTTGCCAACGAACACCAGGCGCTGGACGGCCTGCGCTGGATGCTGCCAACCGGCGAGGCCATGCCACCGGAGTTGGTGGCGCAGTGGTTGCAGCGTTACCCACGGATCGGCCTGGTCAACGCCTACGGGCCAGCGGAATGCTCGGATGACGTGGCGTTCTTCCGTGTCGATGCCGCCTCCACCCAGGGCAGCTACTTGCCCATCGGCACCCCGACCGACAATAACCGGCTGTACCTGCTGGGCGATGAACAGCAACTGGTGCCGCTGGGCGCCGTGGGTGAGTTGTGCGTGGCGGGTACGGGCGTGGGGCGAGGCTACGTGGGCGACCCGGCACGCACGGCATTGGCGTTCATTCCCCACCCTTACGGTGCACCCGGCGAGCGTGTGTACCGCACCGGCGACCTGGCCCGCCAGCGACCTGACGGGGTGTTCGAGTACGTGGGCCGTGTCGATCACCAGGTGAAGATTCGCGGTTACCGTATCGAACTGGGTGAAATCGAAGCCCGGCTGCACGAGCAGCCGCAGGTCCGCGATGCAGCGGTGGCCGTGCAGGATGGTGTCAACGGCAAGCATCTGGTGGGTTATCTGGTGCCGCACCACGGGCTAAAGGGCGACGACACCGTGCTCGCTCAGCTCAAGGCACGCCTGCGCGCCGAGCTGCCCGAGTACATGGTGCCCCTGCATTGGGCCTGGCTCGAAGCCTTGCCTCACAACGCCAACGGCAAGCTCGACCGCAAGGCCCTGCCTGCCGTCGACATCGGCAACCAGCACAGCCAGGCCTATCAGGCACCGCGCAGCGAGCTCGAAGGCCTGCTGGCCGGTATCTGGGCCGAGGTGCTCAAGGCCGACCGGGTTGGCGTACACGACAACTTCTTCGAATTGGGCGGGCACTCGCTACTGGCCACCCAGATCGCCTCGCGGGTGCAGAAGCAACTTCGGCTGAACGTGCCATTGCGGGCGATGTTCGAGTGCAGCACGGTGGCGGAATTGGCCGTGTACGTGGAGGGACTGCAGGGCAGCGCCCTGGATGAAGACAAGGTGGACCGGTTGAGTGACTTGATGGCGGAGTTGGAAGGGTTGTGAGGGGCGGCGGGCGATGGGTAATCGCCCGTTCGTTCAAGGGCTGACGACGCCGGATAATTGGCGGGGCTGAAATCCTTGGGGCTGCTGCGCAGCCCTAAGGACATGAGCTGGCTCGCTCGGGTCGCGGCTCAAGGGGGCCTCGCAAGCTGCCGTCTTCACCTTTCTCGAGCGTGTTCACTGCGCCTGTGATAACGACTTGAGTGACCGATCATACAGCTAGCGCCTTTATAAACGCCTCATCCAGTGAGTTGGCTTGGTACCTAGCCAGCAATTGATCTGCGTTATCGAATGCCTGAAGTTGTTGATGGGCAAGCATGTAAAAGCGGGTGCAGTTATCTACGATTTCCTGTGTGTAATGGGACGATATCATGACGCTGGCGCCCTCACGGCAGGCGCTCTTGATGCCCAACCAAATATAATGCCGAAATTCAGGGTCTACCCCCGCGGTCGGCTCGTCGAGCATGATCAAGTCACTGCCCGTCAACAAGAGCGTCAAGCTGATGAAGCTGCGCACTTCCCCGTAACTGCATTTGGACGCCTTTTTTTGTGCAATCTCTGAAAAGCGCCGGCCCAATGCGGGAGACCACCCATCAAGGCGCACGATGGCCTGATCAATGCTTAGCAATGTTGGCATATTTAAAAGCGTAATGAGTTTGTAAACCTCCCCCATTCGAAGCTGTGGAGGCGGTGTAAGGATCTGAGTCAGGTAGGTGGGGTGACGAGCATTATTGCAAATCACGCCACCCGTCGGATACCGAAGTCCACTGATAATGTCGAACAGTGTGGTCTTTCCGGCACCGTTGCAGCCTAGAATGCCCACTGCTTCGCCGGGCGATAAGTCGATATTTATCTTGTGAAACAAAAGCCTTTTTTGGTACGAGAAGGAAAGTTCGGTGAGGGTCAGTAGGCGCATCAGTAACGGCTCCAAACCGGTTGAATTCTAGAATGCTTGGCTGTCAGGTAGAGCGCTGTGATGGACAGCATGAATAAGGGTGGGAAGACCATTCCGAGAGCAAGGTCGCCGTGAAAAAGCTGGGTGCTCACAATTAGTGGGTTAAGGAGCATGACTACAGGGTGCCGGGACTCAACGGTGGCAGCGCCGAGAAAGCTCGAGACGAGCATGAGGAATGACAGAAGCGAGAAAAGGGTGCCGGCCGTGCCGAACGTGAGGGGGAGAGAGGCTATAATTAAACCGATAAGTGTGAAGCCGAGATAACTGGTTGAAAAACATGCAAGGATGAACGTGTATTCTTGTAGTGAGTAGGGGCCATGTAACGGTTTGGTGATTAAATAGAATAGCGATGCGTAAAATAAGCTCATCAGCGCATAGCTGATCATTTGAGCGGTAAGAAAAAATAGCATTGGCCTCTTCCGATAAATAAAAGAACGGGTAAAGCCGCTCTCTCGCCTGCCGATTAAGTAAAAACTGAATCCAAAAAAGGCGACGTTGGCAGAGATATAGGCATAGAACCAACCCGCTTGTTTCAGGTAGGGTAAGTTTGAGCTTCCGGCCACAATGAAATAAAGCATGCAGGGTGCAGCTGAAGTCCATAAAAAGCTTGAGGTGTCTCTAATGTGCTCTTTTAGAAGAATTAGGGAGATATGGAAAAGCCTGACCGATGTGTGTTTTGTTATGGTTTTTTTTGCTGTCATGGGAAAGGTACCATGGTGTTGAGTTGTTCGACGATGAATTGGTCTTGGAAGTCCTGAGAGTATCTGTTGTGCAGGTTGAAGTGCGACGAATTGTTCATGTGTAGAAAGAGATTTGGAGATGTGTACTTGCAGAAATAAACAATGCTTTCTGCGCAGGCCGTGGTGCTCACATAAAGATAACCATCGAATTTAAGGGTTTTTAGCGTACGCATAAGCGTAGCAGTATCAAAATTTTGCTGAGCATGCTCATTATCGCACTTCGGAGATGTGGAAGTGACGGAAGTCATTGCGCTATAGGTTGAGTATCGATTGCATGATAAGAAGTGGCGCAAATATGAATCTTCAATTGCATTGATATCTTTAGCTGTGGAGGAGAATGAATGCATGTAGCGAAAGGTTTGCCAAAGCTCTATCAAAGATTTTTCCAGTGCGCTTTCAAGGTCAGAGGCGTAGGACATTCCGGCGCAGAATCTGACAGGCTTAGGTTTAGCTGAGTCGTCGCCATAACACGCTAGAACACAGCGACCTGGAAATCTTTTATCTGTAAGATCCAAGAGCGCGATGTCGCCAGCGTTAGAAAGCGCTTTCAGGAGCTTCTTGCTTGCGCGACCGGATAGCGCCGAGGTCGCTTCGCTCAAGGAGATGACATTAGAACAAGTTTTTGTCAGCCAGCATCTGAGAAGAAACTGTCTTTCCAGTGCTTCTTTGATAGCGCCCAGTATTGCTAATTCGAGATTTGAATGTGCGCTACATCCGCAGGTATCTCTATTAGGATAAAACCTGTTGTCATCAGTGTCTGAGCATGAGTTTAGTGTGATGAGGGCTGTAGGTATCGAGCAGCGAGAGAGGTCAACGATTCGATACACCTCTGTCCTGTCAAAACGATGCGAGGATATTTCGGTCTTTGAGTTTTCTTTTGCGGTTTGAGCTAATGCTGAAGTCAGCGCAGCGGTCTCATTTGGATACAGCCCTTGACTGATTGGATTTTTATCGCTGACCTCAATGTCCAGATAAAAGTGCTTACGCTCTAAATGCTCGCCATTTGCGGCTTTGACCACCTCGCTGTTCCAACCGGCGCTTGAGCCAGTCGTACGCCAACGACTCCCGCATTCTACGCTGTGAGGTAGATGCTTAACCGCAGCAGGTCTATGAAATTCAAAATCGGGAAGTAACTGAAAATGTATTTCATTATAATGATTCATGCTTCACCCTATGAATTGTACGCACAGAGGTATAAACAGCCCAGGATTGAGATTTAAAGCTTGCGTCACTTGATAGTCGGTAAATCCTGACCAGGGTCTACTTCTGAGGTTGAGCGCTTTGCACTGCAAATCCACCAGCATGTACATGGAGCCAGCCTCCATGGCTGCTAGTCGATAGCCGCGCTGTTTATACTTGAATAGCGCTTTTGGAAGGTAGGCGAAGAAGATAAGTGCTGCCGAGGGTGCTCCAATTTCTTGATCAAGAGGGAGAATAGCCGATGTGACATCGGCAATATTGATGTCAGGACTGTGGACTTCAAAGCTTCTTGAGTTGGGTAAAAGATGTAAAACGTCGCATGATCCGGGCCAGCTATTTGAATCATGGTTGAGGTTTACAAAAAAAACCTCTACAGGATAAAGGGCGCCTCCACTAGGATACCCACGCTTATATGCATGATCATGTTTTCTGACAATGGGTGCAGCCAGTGCTTGGATGAGTGAAAAGTCAATCGCCCTCTGTGAGAAATACGTGCATGATTCATTTCTGTGAAGTGGGTGTTCAGGGGGTAGCGGGGCAAGCTGTTCTGGATGAAGTGTAGTATCAGTTTCTAGGACATTTAGGAGTAATTCGTTTCCTGTCATTGCTGCAAGTTCTTTATCAGGAATCTGATGAAGTCTTGTCGCGTGGCGATTGATCTTGTTTATGACATAATTTCCTTTGGAATTAAAGGTCAGTGTTTCTTCAAGTGTTTGGAAGGATATGTATCTCATATAGTGGTCGTGTGATAGGCTCATGGTTTATCTCCAATGCATTCGCACAGCGGCCAGTGAATGCTACTTTCTTCTATGAGTGATCCATCAGTTAGATTTAACGTCTTTGAAAGTAAGAAAGCGTCCTGCGTGATACCTGATTTTGGTAGGTGGGTGAACCTCGAGGCAAAGTCGCCAATGGCGCCTAGAATCAAAGCGCTCTGCAAGGGGTTTAAATGTGTCCTCGGAAGATCGATGTTGCTTGTATTGCAAAACTTCCAAATTTTGCTCCACTGGTGATTGCTCCCGCGAATAGTTTCGTAGTGGGCAATTCTATCCAGTGTGCAAAAAGCACACGGATTTCCAATGGAGGGTACGTAAGCTTCCGTAAGGTGGAAGTAGTGATTGCTGATGAAGCCAATGCTAATGGCACCATCGGGATTATTTTTGGCTAGTTCAAAATAAGTTTTCCTCGCGCTTGCCGGCTTTAGCTTGCTGTGAGCGAGAATGAATAATGTAGGATTTACTCGATTTTCGGTGCTTAGTTGGCAGTTGTGTACGATGCTCAGTAATCCGCCACTGCTTTCTGTTAGCCAGTCTTCAACGGCGCTTGGCAATTTCCAGTCTAACCACAAAATAACGCGCTCAATGTGTGGTGGTTGCTGTGATTCTTTGATGATTGAAAGAGACTTCAGGAATTCGATTGTAGGTTCTGGTTCGAGTGAGTTGTTTGTCAGGAGGTCTTGAAGTTCGCTGTTATGTATAAGTTGTGAATTAAATTCAGTCAAGTGGTTTAATGCAGTTACCAATTTGGGTTCAGTGATGCGTGTGAAGCCTGCTGCCGAGAAAATCACCGGTTCTGGATCAAAGTTAAGAATTTCGTAGTTATATATTCTTATTGAGCTCATATTCTAGGTCTCGATCAGAGGTATACCGGCGCACCCTGGCACCGGTATACCTATTGGCGGATTGTTCAGTCGTTTACTTCCACTTGAGTGAGTGCGTTGCCACCGCTACCGCCGCTGCCACCGCTTCCACCGCTACATCCGCCGCCTCCCCCGCAGCCACCGCTCCCGCCACAGCCACCCGCGCCGCCTGAGCCACCGAAGAACTCGGCTTCCATATCACAGCCTGTTTCACCCTTGAGGCTGACCAGAGAAAAACCAAATTGAATATCCATAACAACTCCTAAGAATGCCCCGGAAGTCGGGGTCAACTGGGTTTAGTCAGAATGGTCAGCAATGTCAAAATTTATATTTTATTATTCTCTCTTGTTCAGGCTGGATAGTGCTTTAAAAAATTCTCGGGGAGTAGGATTCTTCTGAGAGGGTCTTCCTAGTGATGGGTCATGAAACACACAACTTGTGGGAAAAATCTTCGTTGGAAGTAGCTCATTGCCTTTTTAGTAGTCGGAACTATTGGTTTGCTACGTCTGATGGTTCGGTTTTCAGATAAATAGAACTGGTACGAAGGGGGAGGGAAATTGCCTTTCAAATCGTTTCAAATTGTAAATATCTCTTGGTTCATTCCGCTCAATTGCGCCCGGCTACTCGACATCTGTTAGGTTAAATTCCTTGATTCTTCAACGGACGTCCGTGTTGAGTAAGCGCTCCACGAACCCCACATTCAAAGCGCTTAGCTGATCCCGGATGCTGTGCTCCCGATTTCTTTCTGGAGCCCGCGCGCCATGATGTGTCCCGACGCCAAAGTCGAAAAAGTCTTCCTCTATCCCAAGCCAGTCGACTTTCGAAAGTCCATTGACGGTCTGGCCGCACTGGTCGAACTGGACATCAAAGTGGCGTTGGTCGACCCCGTGCTCTTCGTGTTTCTCAACAAAACGCGAAACCGCGTGAAGATCTTATACTGGGAGCGAAACGGCTTCTGCCTTTGGCTCAAGCGCCTCGACTCGGAGCGCTTCAAAACATCGCCTGACCCCACCGACGAGGCCATTATCCTGACCGTCCAGGAACTCAACTGGCTACTCGACGGCTTCGACCTCTGGCGCAACCGCCCACATCAAGTTCTGATGCCTCGCTACGTCGCCTGATTCGGTATAATCCGCGGCATGATTTCCATGCCCGACACCCTCCCTGACGATCCGGTTTTGCTCAAGCAACTGCTTGAGCAAATGATCAATGAGCGCGCGTCTGATAAGGGCAAATCGTTCATCTGGAAGAAGAGGTGGCGCTGCTCCGCCAGCGGTTATTCGGCCGTAAGACAAAGCAGACCAACGATTCGGCTACGCCCCAATTCCCTTTCTTTGACGAAGCAGAAAGCCTGGCAGAGCCGGCTGACGAGGCTTCTGATGAAGAAGTTGTTGCACCGAGCAAGCGCCGCGGCAAACGCAAGCCACTGCCCAGTGATCTGCCGCGTGTCGAGGTCTTCCATGAACTGCCTGAGCACGAGCTGACGTGTGCGTGCGGCTGCCGCAAGCACGCCATTGGCGAAGAAGTCAGCGAGCAACTCGAAATTGTCCCAATGCAGATCCGGGTCATCAAGCACATCCGCAAGGTTTACGGCTGCCGCGACTGCGAGTCAGCGCCGGTGACTGCGGATAAACCCGCTCAGATGATCGAAAAAAGCATGGCCAGCCCCAGCGTGCTGGCGATGTTGTTGACCACCAAATACGTGGACGGCCTGCCACTTCATCGCTTCGAGAAAGTGCTCGGTCGTCACGGCATCGATATCTCGCGTCAAACCTTGGCACGTTGGGTCAGCCAGTGCGGCGAGCACTTTCAGCCGCTGCTGAATCTGATGCGCGACAGCTTGTTGAATAGCTGCATCATTCATTGCGATGAGACTCGGGTACAGGTATTGAAAGAGCTTGACCGCGAACCGGGTAGCCAATCCTGGATGTGGGTACAAATTGGCGGCCCGCCCGATAAGTCAGTCATCCTTTTCGACTACTCCACCATCCGAGCGCAGGAGGTACCGACTCGCCTGCTGGACGGGTATCGCGGCTATGTGATGACCGATGATTATGCTGGCTACAACGCTCTCGGAGCGCAGGATGGCGTTGAGCGCCTAGGCTGCTGGGCACATGCGCGGCGCAAGTTCGTTGAGGCACAAAAAGTACAGCCCAAGGGCAAGACCGGATGCGCTGACATCGCGTTGAACCTGATCAACAAGCTCTATGGCGTCGAGCGCGACTTGAAGGACAGCAGCGATGAAGTTCGTAAAGCTGCCCGCGTGGAGCGCAGTTTGCCATTGCTGACTCAGCTGAAAAGCTGGGTCGAGAAAACGCAACCTTAGGTGACATCGCAGAATGCCTTGGGCAAAGCTATCGGCTACTTGGCCAGCAATTGGAGCAAATTGGAACGCTACGTCGAACACGGATACTTGCCGATCGACAACAACGCTGCCGAGCGCGCCATTCGCCCGTTTGTCATCGGTAGAAAGAACTGGCTCTTGAGTGACACGCCCAAAGGTGCCTCTGCCAGCGCCCAGCTTTACAGCCTGGTCGAAACCGCCAAAGCCAACGGCCAAGAGCTTAATGCGTGGCTGCGCCACGCATTGGAACAGCTGCCGCAGGCGTCCTCGGTGGAGAATTACGAAGCCCTGCTGCCGTGGAATTGCGTGCGTCAAGGGCATCGCTGACGCACCGCCCCATCTTTGAGTAGGTGGGGTTTATGGAGCGCTTACCCGTCTTCACCTTTCTCAAGCGTGTTCACTGCGCCGGTCCATGAACCCCACCTGCCCGCAAGGTGAGGTTTCAGTAGATCGTGGCATTACGGGCTCACAGTTCCACGGCAACAGCGATTCGTAGTCACCAACTGTCGACGCATGCGTTAGCTGTTCCAGTGCGTGGCGCAGCCAGGCCCCTGCCTGGCAGGCCACCCGTTTGTACCTACATCCAGTGTTGACTGCGTGGCTCACTGTCAGACTCTTCCGATACCTGAATACGGGTTTCGTCGCAGTAGATGACCTGGCTGGCCAGCAAACTGTCGCGCATCACGTTCAGCAGCGGCTGGAAGTGTTCCTGCACTGGATGACTCAACGCGCCAACGTGTGCCTTGGAATATCGATGCCCTGGCGGCCCAGTACCTTGTGGTCACAATGAAGGGGTAGACCATCGATGTACTTTAGTGGTCAGCAGCATGGCCAGTACGCTGAAGCTGGCCAAGCTCTTCTGGATCAATTGAGCTGGCTTGTCGACTGTCACTGGTGCGGCTTCGAAGTCACGGCAACCGTAAATCTTACGGATGTGCTTGATCACACAGATCTGCATCGGAACGATTTCGAGCTGTTCCCTGAACTCATCACGGATGGCATGCTTGCGGCACCCAAATCTGTTGCGGTTAGTGCGGTTGGCAGCTCTCATGCAGTGGGTGTGTAGTTAATTAGATCGCACAGATGACAAGTGGCTCTCAAGATAAAATGTTTTCCACCGCCGAAATTTCAAGGCAATCGAAGCTTGGACTAACTTTTGGTAAAGGGAATCTTGTGCGAACATTGTGTCTGTGTCGCGGCCGGGAAGGGGCAGGCCATGTGTGTCGATGCCGGCTGCAAACGAGGCCGCGGCCAGCGATTCCACTTGAGCTTCATATTCGATGTGACTAAGCGGTGATGTCGTATCTAGGTGTCTCAAGGTCAGGTCCAAAGTCCTCTGATCCGCGTAAGGTCTGGGCGTATACTGAGGAGGCCGCGAACCGTTAATAGGGTGATCTATAGGAATAGCTTTGCTTCTCTCTCTAGCGTCTTTTACTAATGAATTAAAGTGGTTAGTTATAGCGGTTGCTTTGGCTTGATCATAGGTTGGTGGTGCGCTGAAGTTAGGAGGCACTATGGCCTTTGAAATTGATTGATGGGTTTTCGCCGCATCGACCAGAGCGCGAATAACATTTCCGTTAGATTTATTTCTTCTCGCAAACCAAAACTTTATATGTCCGGAGCTGTCTGTGTAATTGACCGGATCGCCTGCGCAATACATATAGACATTAATTCCGCTTGCCCCAAAAGGACTCCAGCTATCAGGTGATATGAATCGCATTAGAGAGGGGCTGAAAGCGCGGTATCCATTACCCAGTAAGTAACATTGCGTATGTAGTTCTAAGTTTTCGCCGTTGAAGTTTGTCAGTGTTCGTGATGGTGGTGATGTGTGTCCGTAGGGGGAATGTGCATGAGATTCTGATTGTTGACTGCTCTTTGTTGTAAGTGCTGAACCCTTCCCATCCGTGAATAGCAGGAGTGGATGGCACTGAATGTCAGTGCTTGTCTCTGCCAAAGGTTGATGACCCGCACGGAAGGCGGTGCGTGTGCTTCGGTCTCCTCGCACTGTCATTAGCTTACCGTTCTGGTAAAACATCAACTTAGTGTCAGTACTTAGTATCATTTTAGAAACCCTGTGTGGGCAGATAGGTAGGTTACCAGTTTCTCAACACGACTGCCGCACGACAACTGACATAAATACTAGGTGAAGCTGCAATCGGCCCAGCTTGCGCAGCGCTTAATGGCCTCGATAATCGGGCGGGTACAAATCTTCAAGTACCCAATCCAATTTCTCGTTTCTAGGCTCTGTACGAAATTCTTAGAAACCCGGTCATTGCGCTGCCGTCGAAAGGGTTTTTTTTAGATTCCTCAGCCCTCAACGGAAAGTAATCCTATGATAGCGAAGCGGTGCAAAATCTCGAACGAGGCTTGGGCTCTGGTCTGTGCCGATGAGGGATCGACTACCGCGCCAAGCCGATCCCGCGCTCATGCCCCGTTACCGCTTACCCAAAATCGTCCCTAGCATTTCCGGCCGTGGCGCCCCTTGCTGGCTATGCACCTTGCCTTCCCTGTCCTGATAGAAGATCGCAGGTGTGGCCTGCAGCCCCATCTCCTGCATCAGGGCCATGTTGGCGGCGAGCTTCTGCTGCACGTCGTCTGGCACTTTGTCCAAAGCCTTGAGGGTGCTCGCCCGGCCGGCTTTCTCGTGCTGCTGCAGGGCCTTGGCGGGGTCCTTCGCGGCCAGCAGTGCTGCCGACTTACCTGGGCTGTCCTCACGGATGATACCGACCATGATGTGGCGCAGCTGCACCTTGCCCGATTCCACCCATGGCCGGGCCTGTTCCCAGAACATGTTGCAATACGGGCAGTTGGGGTCGCTGAACAGGTAGACCTTGCGCGGTGCATCGGCCTTGCCGTCGGCGATCCAGGCAGACTTTTCCATCTTTTGCCAGAACGCCTGGGTCATGGGGCCGTACACCAGCTTCTCCAGTGGAGCGGCGCTCAGGTCCTGGCCCTGCTCGTCGAACAGGCTGCCCACCAGCACGTGCTTGCCGTCAGGAGTGAGGTACAGAGCCAGGGGGTTGTTCTGATACTCGGCGGCATAGCCGCGCAGGCCGTTGGGCGCATCGAAGCTGCCCTTGATCACGGCGCCCTTGCTTTGCAATTGCTGGACCGCCTTGGGCAGGTCTTCGGCATACAGGGCAGGGCTGGCAAGCAAGCAAACGGTGAGCGGGAGGAGTGCAGGCAGTCGCATGGTCAATGTCCTTGTGCGGCAGGTTCGGGCGTGGTGGCCCGTTCGTAGGATTCCAGGGCGTGACGCAGGCTGGCGCGCGACAGCTCGCCCAAGTGGCTGCCGAGCAGGCGGCCGCCCTCGTCGTAGAACAGGGTGGTAGGCAGGGCCATGGAGCCGACGCGCTGGGCCAGCAGGCCAGTGCCGTCGAACAGCACGTGGGTCAGGCTCAAGCCGGTGGTGGCCAGGAACGTGCTGACGTTTTCAGGTGTCTCGCCCTGGTTGACGAACAGGAACGTCACATGGGGATACTCGCCTTGCGCCTGTTGCAGCACAGGCATTTCCCGACGACAGGGCGGGCACCAGGTTGCCCAGATATTGATCACCAGCGGCTTGCCCCGATAGCTTTGCAACGCCACCGACTCGCCTGCAGCGTCGCGTAGGGTGATCGCAGGCAGTTCGGTCCCCTTGCTGTACAGATGGCTACCAAAGCTGGCCAACCCCCAGAACAAGGCGCCGCTGAACAGCGCCCAGCCCAATGGCCTGCGCAGGCCAGGGCGCCGCCAGCCTTGCCACACAGCGGCCAGGCTGATGCCCACAAGCCCAGGCCAGAGCAGAAAACCGCCGTCGCGGATATCGATGACCTGGAGCAGATCGCCTCGGTACATCGACCAGTACGCCACGACAAAACCGATCCGCGCGCACAACAGGCCGATCAGAAACAGATTGAACAGCGCGGACTCGGGGCTCTCGCCGCCACGCCTTGCCACCCACCAGCCAACCACGCTGGCGATGCCCAGGGCACACAGCAGCACCAGATGGTTCAGGGCCATGGTCAGTGGTCCTAGGGTCACGGTCAGCATCAGCCCTGGCTCCGGGTAAGGGTCCACTGTTGCACGAAGGCGGCGGCATCCACTTCTCCGGTGATGCGCCTTGCCCGCCGCTCCTGGCCGTCTGGCCCGAGCCAGATCAGGGTAGGCGGACCAGGCACCTGGTAACGCTGCAACAGCGCCTTGCTGGCCGGTGTATCGGTGGTCACGTCCAGGCGCAGCAGGTGCACGCCGGCCAGTTCGGCCTGGACGTCGCTGCGGCTGAACACCTGCTTTTCCATGACCTTGCACGCCACACACCAGTCGGCGTAGTAATCGAGCAGTACCCACTGGTTACGGCCTTTGGCCGTGTCCAGTTCCCGTTGCAACGCCTCGGGCGTGCTCACGGTGACGAAGGCATCGTGGGCAGGCGAGGCGGTGGCGACTGCAGTCCCACCCGCAAAGGGGCGCAGCGGTTGCCACAGGTCACTGCCGCCGGCAGCGGCCCCGATCAACAGCAGGCCGCCCCACAAGGTCGCCAGCAACGGCGCAATGCGCAGCGCCGGAAGGCGCTGCAACGCAGGCCAGGCGGTCCAGCCCAGTGCGATCAGCCAGGCCCCGCTCAGGGCCAACAGCAAGCTGGCTGGCAGCAGGCTGCGCACCGTGTACAGCGCCATGGCCAGGAACACGAAGCCGAAGATGCCTTTGACCAGGTTCATCCAGGCGCCAGGGCGTGGCAGGAAGCGATTGCCCAGGGTCACGATCAGCAGCAGCGGTACCCCCATGCCCAGCCCCAGGCTGAACAGCACCAGCGCCCCCTGGAGCACGTCGCCGCTCTGGGCGATATACAACAAAGCCCCGGCCAGCGGCGCGGTCATGCAGGGGCCCAGCAGCAGCCCGGACAACACGCCCAGCAACGCGGCGCCATACAGATTGCCACCGCGCGTGCCCTGGCCGGCGCGGTCCAGGCGGTCGCGCAGGGTAGCGGGCAATTGCAGTTCGAAGGCGCCGAACATGGGCAGGGCCAACAACACGAACAACGCGGCCAGGCTGCCCAGCAACCAGGGTTGTTGCAACCAGGCCTGCAAGCTGGCGCCCAGTAGCGCGGCCACCACACCCAAGGCGGCATACACCAGGGCCATGCTCAGCACGTAAGTGCCAGCCAGCAGCCAGCCGCGCCGTGCACTGGCACCATTGCCCAGCACCAGCCCGGCGAGAATTGGCAGCATCGGTAACGAACAGGGCGTAAAGGCCAGCAGCAGGCCCAGGCCGAAGAACGCCAGCAGGCTCCAGGCCAGGTTGCCGTGCTGCAGGCCGCTGGCCAACGCCTGATCGCTCGCCTGTTCAGCTTCCTGGGCGGCGACCGCAGCTTCGCCGCCCAGGTCGATCAGCGTCGTCTGCGGGGGGTAGCACAGGCCCGCATCGGCGCAGCCTTGCCAGCCAAGACGCAACTGCCCCTGCGCACCGGGTGGCACTGTCAGCTCAAGCTGTTCGCGGTAGACGGTACTGTCGCCGAAAAATTCGTCATGGTGATTGATGCCCGCAGGCAGGGGTGGATGCTGGGCCTTGGGCAGCCCGTCGAACTTCAGGCGTTTCTGGTACAGGTAGTAGCCCGGCTGAATCAGGAAATACAGGCGGGTAGAGCCGTCGGCCTGACGGTCATGGGTCAGCACGAAAGCCTGTTCGACGGGCAGAAAGTCAGGCTTGGTGGCGAATGGGTTGGCCTGCGCTGGGCCAGCCAGCAGCACCATCAGTAACAGCAAAAGAACGCGCATGAGTTTGCCTTGGCAGATCGTGGAATGGGGCCATGCTGGCAAGGAGCGATTAACCCACTGTTAACGCGGGAATAAGGTTCACGCAAGACGGTTGACCTCAGGGTTGGGCGAAATACCGCGACACAATGTCAGCTTGACTTTGCTTGTGATGGTGTCATTGCGGTAAAGTTGACATTCAAGTCAGTTTTTCCTGACCTGCACGACAGGGTTTCGACCCTCTCGACCCCTGCACAAGAATTAAGAACACATGGGCAGCACCCCCTGCTGCCCAGAGGATCAAGCATGTCCAACCGTGATATTTCCCGGCGCACCTTCCTGCAAGGCGGCCTGATCGCTGGCGTCGGCGTGACGATGGCGCCGCTTGGCAGCCAGGCGTTCGCCGCGCTGATGGAGGACCGGGTTACCGCCTCGCCGCTCAAATGGATGAACCATGATGGCAAGGCGCGCTTTCGTAACGACGCGTTGTCGAAAGTCTGTGGCAACAAGGTCTTCGCCCGTGACATTCGTGCCAAGGACATGCCCGGCTGGCCTGCGCAGCAAGGCCATGCACTGTTGCTCAAGGCCACCAAGGCCGACCGCCTCTACGAAGGCCACGACCTCAGCCTGCTGGGTGCCGAGTTGCAGCCGGACCGCATCGTCACCGCTGCCGACCTGGAGCGCGACGGCATAGCCTGGCCCGAGGCGCATTCGCCAGACCCACTCTTGCCCCCTGGCAAGGTACCGATGTTCATCGGCCATCCGGTCGCGCTGCTGATCTGGCACGACTTCGAGCGCTTCCGTCAGGCCAAGCGCTTGCTGCAATTCAACGACCAGGTGATTCGCTACGGTGCCCAGGCGCCGTTGTACCAGCGTGACCCCTACGGCAGTTTCCGTTTCGTGCGCGTTGGCGGTGCCACCCCGTTCGACGAGGACGAATTCTCCAGCCTGAAGGATTCGCCGCTGTTTCCCACTATCCTCAACCGCAAGCCGGTGTGGTCCAAGTCGCCCAACCAACACGGCGACCTGACCCAGCAGGGCCTGTTCTACGCCAACCGCATGGCCGAACAGCTGGCCAACCCGCCCGAGGACTGGCTGGTCTTCGACGAGCGCTTCAAGACCCCCTCCATCGAGCCGGCGGCCTTGGAGCCAGACAACGGCAACGGCTGGTTCGACGTGGCCAGCGGCACCCTGCATTTCGTCGTGGCGACCCAGTGCCCGTTCGAGGCCGCGCAGGAATGCGTGCACATGATCAAGCCGTCACGCTTTGGCCTCAAGCACTTGAACATGCACCCAGGCTACACCGTTGGCTACGGCTCCAAGGACAACAACATCTTCGTCTTCTACGCTGCCGTGGCGGCGCTGTACGGCGAGGGCGTGCCGGTGCGCCTGGCCAACGACCGCTACGAGCAATTCCAGAGCGGCATCAAGCGCCACGCTTTCGACATCCGCTACCAACTGGCGGTGGACAAGAAGGACAACAGCTTCAAGATCTTCCGTGCCGACATGAGCTGTGACGGCGGCGGTCGCATCAACTACAGCCCCTCCGTCGCCGCCGTGGGCGCGACCGCTGCCCAGTCGATCTACTACATGCCGCAGAACGATCTGGCAGTCACTGCCTATCATTCGCGGGCAGTGGAAGCCGGTTCCATGCGCGGTTACGGCACCCTGCAAAGCATGGCCGCCACCGAGATGATGGTCGACGAAGTGGCCGGCCGCCTGGGCGTCGATGCCATCGACCTGCGGCGCAACAATGCCCTGAAGTCGGGCATGAAGAACACCCAGGGTGCGGTGCCAGCCGGTGCATTGCGCCTGCACGAGATCCTCGACAAGGCGGCTCAGCACGAAGGCTGGCGTGAACGTGATGCCCGCAAGCAACGGCGCGAGGCCAGCGACCCGGATCACTGGTACGGCACCGGCTTTGCCATCTGCCAGAAAGACTTCGGCACCGGCGCCGAAGCGCCGATGGCCAGCATCGAGTTCAGCCGCGACGGGCGCATCAGCCTGCGCCACATCGGCACCGAGCTGGGCACCGGCATGTCCACCTCCCAGGCGCTGGTGGTCAGCGATTTCCTGGGCCGTTCGGCCGACGACGTGCTCACGGCCGTCACCGAGTGGCCCGAGCTGCAACTGTCCACCAGCGGCAACCCGTACCTGATCAGCCAGGCCGAACAGGATGCCGCCCTGCGTAACCCGCGCTGGGTTGGCAAACTGGCCTCACCCTCGTCGGCGACCAACTCGGCGTTCTACTTCAGCCATGCCACTCGCGAGGCAGCTCGCGCGTTGTTCAATCACGGCCTATGGCCTGCTGCCATGGCTATCTGGACCCAGGGCCCGCATGGCGGCCAGGCCAACCCGTTGGTGGTGCGTCGGGAAAACGCTGTGTGGGTCAACGGTGAGCTGACCGGCAACGGCCTGGCGCCTATTCCCTTTGCGCAGCTGGCCGAAAAGGCCCATGCCATGGGCCTGGTGACAGGCGTGAGCGTGCACGGCTTCAACCGCTGGAGCTGGGCTGAGTCCGACTTCGTCATCGACGGCGTGCGTGAACGTTTCCCGCTCGACGCGTTGGCCGTGAAGTACGGCGACGGCGCCGCTAATGCCAAGAAGGCGCAGATGACCAGCAGCGGCTACCACCTGCTCGACCGTCAGAACCCCGCCTACCCCGATACTCAGTTGAACAACGCCATGGTCACCTATTACAGCCCGGTCGCCACCCTGGTGGAGGTCAAGGTGAACAAGGGCACGCATCAGGTGCAGGTGCTCGATCACCACAGTTGGGTCGAATGCGGCCGCGTGTTGGTGCCTGAACTGGTCAAGGGCCAGCTCGAAGGCGGCATTGCCATGGGCATCGGCCATGCGCTGACCGAGGAAATGCCGTTGTACGAAGGCGGGCCGGGGGAGGGCGACTGGAACTTCAACCGCTACCGCCTGCCGCACGCGCGTGATGTGGCGGTATGGACGCAAAGCAGCGAGATCCTCCCGCCGCTTTCACCCACCGACCCGTCCAAAGGCATCGCCGAGGTGGTGATGATCCCGATCGTCGGTGCCATCGGCAATGCCGTGGCCCATGCCATCGGCAAGCGCGTACGCGATCTTCCCATTACCCCAGCCCGTATCCAGGAGGCCCTCAATGGCTAACCGTCCACTGCAACTGACCCTCAACGGTCAACCGGTCGGCCCGGTCCAAGTCCCTGACGACCTGGCAATGATCGACTACCTGCACGAGCACCAGAACCTCACCGGCTCGCGTCTGGGTTGCGGGCAGGGTATCTGCCACGCCTGCGTGGTGATCGTCGACAACCCCGACGGTACCAGCGAAGAAGTGCGCACCTGTATCACCGGCGCCCATTACTTCGAAGGCAAGAAGGTCCGTACCATCGAGGGCCACGCCCAGCAGGACGAGGCCGGCAACCTTACGTTGAACCCGATCCAGCAGAAGTTCGTCGACCTGTTCGCGTTCCAGTGCAGCTACTGCGCACCAGGCTTCGTCAACGCCGCCACGGTGCTGGTGGAAACCGCCCAGCGCCAACCGCTGAAAAAGAGCGAGGTGCAAGCACGTATCGAAGCCAGCCTTGGCCACCACATCTGCCGTTGCACCGGCTATGTGCGTTACTACCAGGCCACGCGCACGGTGCTCGATGACCTCGGCCTGGTGAAGGAGGGTTGAGCATGGGCTTTTTCCGTAGCGCCCTGGCGCTGGCGTTCGGCCTTGCCGCAACGTGCTCGGCGCTGGCCAGTGATGACGCCCAGCTCAAGCGCGGCCAGTACCTGGCCCGGGCTGCCGACTGCATGGCGTGCCACACGGCCGAGGGCGGGGCGCCGTTTGCCGGGGGCCTGCCGATTCATTCGCCGTTTGGCACCATCTACGGCACCAACATCACCCCCGACAAGCAGTACGGCATCGGCAACTACAGCGCCGAGGAGTTCTTCGCGGCCGTTACCCAAGGCAAGCGCAAGGACGGCGCCAACCTGTATCCGGCCATGCCCTATACCTCGTATCACCTGATGCGGCGTGAAGACTCCGATGCAATCTTCGCCTACCTCAAGACCATCGCCCCGGTCCATCGCCCGGCACCACAGACGGCCCTGCGCTTTCCGTTCAACGTGCGCCTGGGTCTGAGCGGCTGGAACATGCTGTACGGCAAGAGCGTGCAGGCCCAGCCTGTCGAAGGCAGCAGCCGCGCCTGGCAGCGTGGCCAGTACCTGGTCGAGGTCATGGGGCACTGCGGCGAGTGCCACACCCCGCGCAACGCGGTCGGCGCCTTGCAGCAGGACCTGCGCCTGAGTGGCGGTCTGCTCAACGGCTACCTCGCCCCAAGCCTGCTGGCCACCGACCTGGCCGAGCGCGGCTGGTCGCAACCGGACCTCACCACGTTCCTCAAGCACGGGATCAGCGCCCAGGGCAGCATGTTCAATGAGATGTTCCCGGTGGTGCACCTGAGCACTCAGCACCTGGAAGACGCCGACCTTGCCGCCATGGCCACTTACCTGCTGGGCGACAACCCCCCGGCGGCCAAGGTGATCGCGCCCGTGCCGCTGGCGCAGATGAGCGACAGTGCCCAGCGCGGCCGCCAGCAATACCTGAACGTGTGCGCCGGTTGCCATGGCGTGGAAGGCCAGGGCAAGCCGCACATCGCCGTGGCGATGCAGGGCAATACGGTGCTGCGCCAGGCCGATTCGCGCAACCTGGTCAAGGTGATACTCGACGGAATCCGCGAACAGCAGTTCACCGGCTTCGAGCGCATGCAGCCGATGCCAGGGTTCGCTGATAAGCTCGATGAACGCCAGGTGACCGACATGGTCAACTACCTGCGTCAGGCATGGGGCGGGCTGCCCGGTGATCTCAGTGAACAACAGCTGGCCGAGCTGAAAGCGGAGTAAAGCGTGCAGCATCTCGATCTACAGGTGATTCGTCAGGCGTTGCAGTGGTCCAGCACAGGTCAGGCGGTGTGGTTGTGCACCGTGCTCGCCACCTACGGCTCGGCGCCCCGCGCGCCGGGCTCGTTGCTGGCAGTCAACGAGCAGGGCCAGTGGCTGGGGTCGTTGTCCGGCGGCTGCGTCGAAGACGATTTTCTTGAACGCGTGGCCCTGGGCGAGTTCGTGCAACCGGCAGCCATCGTGCGCTACGGCGATGGCAGCGACCCGCGCTCGCGGGTCAGCTTGCCCTGTGGCGGCGTGCTGGACGTGCTGGT
This sequence comes from Pseudomonas sp. FYR_7, assembly GCF_043106155.1. Taxonomy (NCBI): domain Bacteria; kingdom Pseudomonadati; phylum Pseudomonadota; class Gammaproteobacteria; order Pseudomonadales; family Pseudomonadaceae; genus Pseudomonas; species Pseudomonas sp. FYR_7. The sequence continues at coordinate 3,806 of NZ_JBICMI010000034.1, read as the reverse complement.
GGAAAGCCTGCCGTCCAGTTGCCAGGTGCAAGACCATCTGCGCCAGCTGGAAAGCGCGCTGCTGGGTCAGCGCCGGGTGCTGCGCCAGGTGAAGGTGCCCAGCGGCATCCAGGGGCTGGCGGACGCTGCCGGTCAAGGGCCGCGTGTGCACCGTGACGGCGACTGCGTGCACCTGCGCGTGGGTGCCGCCCAGCGGCTGCTGCTGGCGGGGTATTCCAGTGTTGCCCAGTACTGCGCCGAATTCGCCAAAGCCATGGGGTTTGAAGTGGTGCTGTGCGAGCCACGTGAGGAGGTGCTCGACGGGGTGCAGATCGACGGTATCGAGATACGCCGCGAGCTGCCTTCGGAATTCATCTTCAATGGCGGTTGTCATGCCGACACCGCCGTGGTCGCGCTCACCCACGACCCCAAGATCGACGACCTGGCCATGCTCGAGGCCGTGCGCACCGAAGCGTTCTACATCGGCGTGATGGGTTCGCGTGCCACTTCCGATAAGCGCCGCGAGCGGCTGCAACGCATCGGCGGCCTGAATGCCGATGCGCTGGACCGTATCCATGCGCCCATTGGCCTCAACCTGGGCAGCAAGACACCGGCCGAGATCGCTTTGGCGGTGTTGGCAGATGTACTGCGGGTGCGCAACGGCCTCGACCGAGCCGCCTTGTGAAGGTGGCGGCGCTGGTGTTGGCCGCTGGGCGCAGCAGGCGCTTCGGTGCCGACAAGCGCCGGGCCTTGCTGCCCGACGGGCGCGGCCTGTTGGCCCAGTGTGTACAACGGGCCGAGGCGGTGTTCGAGGATGTGCGCGTTGTGGTGCGCGAGCACGAGGGCCGCGAGGACTTCGACCTGGGTACCGCCTGTGGTTGGGTGGTCAGTGACCAGGCGGCTTCGGGCATGGGCCACAGCCTGGCGGCAGGCGTTGCCGCCCTGGCTGACAGCGATGCGCAGGCGGTGGCCATCCTGCTGGGGGACATGCCGTGGATTGAGGCCGCGACCCTCAGGCAGTTAGCCGAGGCCGCCCACACTTCTACCATCGTGCTGCCGCGTCATGCTGGGCAGCAGGGGCATCCGGTGATCTTCGGGCGCGCGTTCTGGCCGGCGCTGTTAGGGCTGACCGGTGACGAAGGCGCCAGAGCAGTGGTGCATGCCAACCGCGCCAGTTGCACGGTGATCGAGGTGTCAGATGCCGGGGTGCTGATGGATGTGGATACGCCCCAGGCGCTGGGCTTCTTAGGGCGTTGAGCAGGGCGGGGCACGTTGTGCTGCGCTGTATCTGGAAGATAGCGATCTCTGTAAAAAGGGCCTGGCTGGATCAGCCATGGGGGGAGTGCGCTGTTTTAAGGTTTAAGCTTCGCAGCTTATAGTGCCGGGGCCGCCTTGCGGCCCATCGCGGCACAAGGGCCGCTCCCACACGGGAAGCCGCTAGGCTCCAGATGTGGTGCATGACAGTTGACCCCACAAAGTTAAGCACCGCATGGTCCGGCGCTCTGGCAAGACCGCTCGTTGACTGTCAGGCAATCTGCACGTATCCCCGCCCAATCCTTTTCCCCAAACCCTGTGCCTGCGTCCATAATTCCCCCTTAATCCATTCACGCTGCAATGCCGGCCACACCATTGCGGGAGCCCCCACCCATGCACGTTCTGCTTTGCGAGGACGACGACCTCATCGCTGCTGGCATCTGTGCAGGCCTTGCCGCACAGGGCCTGACCGTTGACCGGGTGGGCAATGCCGCCGGCGCCCGGGCCATGCTTCAGGCCGCGCAATTCGATGTGATGATCCTCGACCTTGGCCTGCCCGACGAGGACGGCCTGAAGCTGCTGCGCCGCCTTCGTCAGCAAGGCGAGACCTTGCCAGTGCTGGTGCTCACCGCCCGTGATGCGGTCACTGACCGGGTCGACGGCCTGCAGGCGGGGGCCGACGACTATCTGCTCAAGCCGTTCGACCTGCGCGAACTGGCCGCGCGCCTGCACACCCTGCTGCGCCGTGTCGCCGGCCGTGCGGTGAACGTGATCGAGCATGGCCCGCTGCGTTACGACCCCAGCAGCTGCGAGGCGACCCTGGCCGGCAAACCCGTGGACCTGTCCCGTCGTGAGCAAGCCTTGCTCCAGGCCCTGTTGCAGAACGCCGGGCGCGTGCTATCCAGCGAGCAATTGAAGGACTGCGTGTACGGGTTCAACGACGAAGTGGAAAGCAATGCGCTGAACGTGCATATCCATCACCTGCGCCGCAAGCTGGGCAACGGCATCGTCGAGACCGTGCGCGGGCTAGGCTATCGCCTGGGCCCTGCCAATGCGCCAACCGAGACGCCAACATGAGCCTACGTGTGCGTTTGAGCCTGATCCTGGGCAGCGCTTTCGTGATCATTTGGGCGCTGGCTGCCGCCTGGATGCTGCGCGACCTGCGCCAGCAGATGATGTTCTCCCTCGACCAGCGCCTGGTGGCATCTGCACGCATGGTGGCCGGCCTGATCGACCAACTGCCCCAGCCGCTCAGCGTCAAGGGCGAAGGTACCCACTACGCGGCCGACCAGTTGAGCGTACCGGACGGCATGGCCTGCCAGGTCAGCTCGCTGCGCGGGGAAATCCTGGCCAGCAACCACAAGCACGATGGCGTCATGGATGACGGGCGCAGTGGTTTTCGTGACCAGACCATCGACGATGCCTCATGGCGCACCTTTACTTACAACCATGGCGATGTGCGCATCACCACGGCCGACCGGCGCATGGAGCGCGAAGCCCTGAATCAGTCCATCCTGCTCGCTGCCTCGGCGCCGGTGCTGATGGCCTTGCTGGGCAGCCTGGGCTTGCTCTGGATCGGGCTGGGAAAGGGCCTTGAACCGCTCAATCGCATGCGCGATGCCCTGCGCCGCAGGCGCCCCGACAGTGTCGAGCCGTTGCAGGTGGCGGGCATGCCCAGTGAGCTCCAGCCGTTGCTGGAAACCCAGAACCAGCTGTTCGTGCGCATTGCCCAGACCATCGAGCGCGAGCGACGCCTGACCGACGATGCCGCCCATGAACTGCGCAGCCCGCTGACAGCCATCAAGACCCACCTGCAGGTCGCCCGCATGACCGAGGGCGCGGTGCGCGAACAAGCGCTCGAACATGCCGAACAGGGTGCCGATCGCATGCACCGGACCCTGGAGCAATTGCTCATGCTGGCACGGGTCGAGGGTAGCTTGTCGTTCGACGACGGTGTGCAGTGCAGTGCCGAGCAAGTCGCGCGTCAGGCGGTGCAGGACGCCGGGGGTGGTGACAACCGCAGGATCGTCCTGAACTTGCCGCCCGAGGCTGCCCTGGTCTACCTGAGCATGCCCGCACCGCTAGCGGTGGCGGCGCTGCGCAACCTGCTGGACAACGCCCTGCGCCATGGCGGTGACGAGGCGGTGGAGCTGGAGGTACAGGCAGCTGAAGGGCAGGTGGGCTTCATGGTGCGCGATCACGGGCCGGGCATCGCCGAGGCCGACCTCGGGCACCTGACCGAGCGCTTCTGGCGTCATGGTCAGAGCAGCGGCTGCGGGCTTGGCCTGGCCATTGTCCAGGCAATCGTGCAGCGCTGTGCAGGCAGCCTGAAGTTCGATAGCCGAAGTGATGGGTTGAGGGTGGTCTTACGGGTGCCGGCGCGGCCTGCGGGATAATCCTGGGGTTTGTCTGAAAGTTCTGGGGCATAAAAGCACACCGAGCACACCTGGTTGAGTAAACTAGCATTCTTCTAGTCGGTGAAGATGTCGGCTGCTAACTATTCCGGTAGACTTCTCGACCTGTAAACATTGCAGTTGCAGTTGCTCTTGTTCTTGCTTCTAAGCGCGCGGTAG
>NZ_JBICMI010000033.1:0-163495 GCF_043106155.1 Pseudomonas sp. FYR_7 | reverse complement strand
GTGCCGCGATGGGCTGCGCAGCAGCCCCAGAGATGCTGGCCCTTAGATGCGGTGAAAGATAGTTGCTCCTACCTTGACCGTGTGATGACTGAATTACCGTGCCTAGGGGCCATGCCGAAGCAACTGCCTTGCACCGCCCCTGGAAGGCTAGCCGATCCCCCATGTGTGCAGCCTCGCCGGTCTGGCGACCCGGAGAGGTCGCTCCTTGTATCTACAATGGGGACCTGCACCCGCAGCTGTAGGCTTTGGCAGGTCGCTGCCGTGAGCCACGATCCCGAGGCCAGCGACTCTCCGTGTCATAGCCCGCTTTCAGGCGAGGGGTTGCTAGACGCGAGTACGCCACTGAGCGCGTGCGCAGCGCTAATGAATCCATGCAGAAAGGGCATCAAATAATCTTAAAAAAGGTTATATAAACATTTTTAAATAGTATTTTTAAGAATAATTCGCCCCCACTACTATTGCCCTCACGCCAGGCGCAAACCCTCATTCAAACCTCTGCCCGGCAATCTCACTCCAAGGAGAACGAGCATGAGTGCATCGCTGCGCAGTATCGACGGTCAGGACGAAGCCACCATCTTGCGTGAGATCCAGAGCGCGCTGCGCGATCTGCGCTTTGGCGCCGTGGAAATCACCGTGCACAACGCCCAGGTGGTACAGATCGAGCGCAAGGAGAAGTTCCGCCTGCAGCAGCCTGGCAACAAGCCTGGCTGAACACGCCCCACCTTCCAGAACTAGAAAAAATGCCAATCGGGAGCTTCACCATGTCCATCCGCCGTTATGCGCTTGCCGCTCTGGCCAGTGCTGTGTTTGCCGGTTCCGCCATCGCCAAGGATTACGAACTGCTGAACGTGTCCTACGACCCGACCCGCGAGCTGTACCAGCAGTACAACGCCGAGTTCATCAAGCACTGGCAGCAGGCCCATCCGGGCGACAAGGTGAAGATCCAGCAGTCCCATGGCGGCTCGGGCAAACAGGGCCGTGCGGTGATTGACGGTCTGCGCGCCGACGTGGTGACCCTGGCCTTGGCCGGGGACATCGACGAAATCGCCAAGCTCGGCAAGACTCTGCCGGAAAACTGGCAGACTCGCCTGCCGGACGCCAGCACCCCCTACACCTCGACCATCGTATTCCTGGTACGCAAGGGCAACCCCAAGGGCATCAAGGATTGGGGCGACCTGATCAAGAAGGACGTCTCGGTCATTACCCCAAACCCCAAGACTTCCGGGGGCGCGCGCTGGAACTTCCTCGCCGCCTGGGCCTATGGCCTGAAAACCGGCGGTAGCGAGGACAAGGCAAAAGCCTACGTGCAGGAGCTGTTCAAGCACGTGCCAGTACTGGACACCGGCGCCCGCGGCTCGACCATCACCTTCGTCAACAACGGTCAGGGCGATGTGCTGCTGGCCTGGGAAAACGAAGCCTTCCTGGCGTTGAAGGAGGACGGTGGGGCTGACAAGTTCGACATCGTCGTGCCATCGCTGTCGATTCTGGCTGAGCCGCCTGTGGCGGTAGTCGACAAGAATGCCGAGAAAAAGGGCAATACCGAAATCGCTACCGAGTACCTGAAACACCTTTACAGCCCGGCTGGGCAGAAGATTGCTGCCGAGAACTTCTACCGCCCGCGTGACGAGAAGGTGGCGGCTGAATTTGGCAAGCAGTTCCCCAAGCTGGACCTGGTGACCATCGACAAGGACTTCGGCGGCTGGAAGAGCGCACAGCCAAAATTCTTCAATGATGGCGGTGTGTTCGACCAGATCTATCAGGCACAGTAAGGACCAAGAAATAACCCGAAATTCGGACGCCTACCACGGCCCGGGATGGTTCCCGGGCCACGTGCATTCAACCAGGGATCTCTATGTCACGTCGCATTTCCCCCGTCATACCCGGCTTCGGGCTGACGCTGGGATACACCTTGGTGTACCTCAGCCTGATTGTGCTGATACCGCTGGCGGCCATGTTCATCCATGCCTCACAGCTGACCTTCGAACAGTTCTGGACCATCATCAGCGCGCCGCGGGTCATCGCCGCGCTGAAGCTGAGCTTTGGCACCGCCCTGTTTGCCGCGATCATCAATGGTGTGATCGGGACGCTGCTGGCCTGGGTGCTGGTGCGCTACACCTTCCCCGGACGCAAGATCATCGACGCGATGATCGATTTGCCCTTCGCCCTTCCAACGGCAGTGGCCGGCATTGCGCTCACTGCGCTGTACGCGCCGGCGGGCTGGGTCGGCCAGTTCGCGACCGACTTGGGCTTCAAGATCGCCTACACCCCTCTGGGCATTACCCTGGCGCTGACGTTCGTCACCCTGCCGTTCGTGGTGCGCACGGTACAGCCAGTGCTGGCAGACATCCCGCGCGAGGTTGAGGAAGCCGCTGCTTGCCTGGGCGCCAGACCTCTGCAGGTGTTTCGCCATGTGCTGGCCCCGGCCCTGCTGCCGGCCTGGCTCACCGGCTTTGCCCTGGCGTTCGCCCGTGGGGTGGGTGAATACGGCTCGGTCATTTTCATCGCCGGCAACATGCCGATGAAAACCGAGATCCTGCCCCTGCTGATCATGGTCAAGCTCGACCAGTACGACTACACCGGCGCTACCGCCATCGGCGTGTTGATGCTGGTGGTTTCCTTCATCCTGCTGCTGCTGATCAACTTGTTGCAGCGCCGCATCGAAACCCCTTGAAGGAGGTCGGCATGTCCAGTTCTTCCCTGAATGCAACCGCCGCCGCCAACGCCGCCCGTCGCGGCAGCGCCACATCGCGGCGGCTGCTTATCGGCCTTGGCTGGCTGGTGTTTGCACTGTTTCTGCTGTTGCCGCTGGTCATCGTGGTTTCCCAGGCCCTGAAGAATGGGTTCGGCACCTTCTTCGAAGCCATCTTCGAACCCGACGCGTTGTCGGCCCTGAAGCTCACCCTGCTTGCCGTTGCCATTTCGGTGCCGCTGAACCTGGTGTTCGGCGTCAGCGCGGCATGGTGCGTGAGCAAGTACAACTTCCGCGGCAAAAGTATTCTGGTCACCCTGATCGACCTGCCGTTTTCAGTGTCGCCCGTGATCGCCGGCCTGGTCTACGTACTCATGTTCGGCGCCCAGGGCCTGTTCGGGCCGTGGCTGCAGGATCACGACATCCAGATCGTCTTCGCCCTGCCGGGCATCGTCCTGGCCACCATCTTCGTGACGGTGCCGTTCGTAGCCCGTGAACTGATTCCACTGATGCAGGAGCAAGGCACCCAGGAAGAAGAAGCCGCCCGGCTGCTCGGTGCCAATGGCTGGCAGATGTTCTGGCACGTAACGCTGCCCAACATCAAGTGGGGCCTGATCTATGGCGTGGTGTTGTGCACGGCACGGGCGATGGGGGAGTTTGGCGCAGTGTCGGTCGTTTCCGGGCATATTCGCGGTGTGACCAATACCTTGCCGCTGCATGTGGAAATTCTCTACAACGAGTACAACCACGTGGCGGCCTTCAGCGTGGCCAGCCTGTTGCTGATCCTGGCGCTCTTCATCCTGCTGCTCAAGCAGTGGAGCGAGAACCGTATTAACCGTCTGCGCCATAGCGCTGCGGAGGAATGATTCATGTCGATCGAAGTTCGTAACGTCAGCAAGCGTTTCAACAGTTTCCAGGCGCTCGATGGTATCAACCTGGACATCAACAGTGGTGAGCTAGTAGCGCTGCTGGGCCCATCGGGCTGCGGCAAGACCACACTGCTGCGGATCATCGCCGGCCTGGAGACGCCGGATCAGGGCAACATCGTCTTTCATGGCGAGGACGTCTCCGGGCACGATGTACGCGATCGCAATGTCGGGTTCGTGTTTCAGCACTATGCGCTGTTCAGGCACATGACCGTGTTCGACAACGTCGCCTTTGGCCTGCGCATGAAGCCCAAGGGTGAACGCCCGAGCGAAAGCAGCATTGCCCAGAAAGTGCACGAGTTGCTGAACATGGTGCAGCTCGATTGGCTGTCCGATCGTTATCCGGAGCAGTTGTCCGGCGGTCAGCGCCAGCGTATCGCCCTGGCCCGCGCCCTGGCAGTAGAGCCCAAGGTGTTGCTGCTGGACGAGCCCTTCGGTGCGCTGGACGCCAAGGTGCGCAAAGAGCTGCGCCGCTGGCTGGCCCGCTTGCACGAAGATATCAACCTGACCTCGGTATTCGTGACCCATGACCAGGAAGAGGCCATGGAAGTAGCTGACCGTATCGTGGTCATGAACAAGGGCGTGATCGAGCAGATTGGCTCGCCGGGCGAAGTGTACGAACAACCCGCCAACGATTTCGTCTACCACTTCCTGGGTGATTCCAACCGCCTGGCCTTGAGCGAGGGTCAGCATGTGCTGTTCCGTCCCCACGAAGTGTCGTTGTCACGTCACGAAACCGAGGGCCACCATGCCGCCGAAGTCCGGGACATTCGCCCGCTGGGGGCCACCACGCGGGTGACTTTGAAAGTCGAGGGCCAAAGTGAGCTGATCGAAGCCGAGGTGGTCAAGGACCACGACAGCCTGACAGGGCTGGCCCGGGGCGAGACGTTGTTCTTCCGGCCGAAGGTCTGGCAGAAACTGCCAGCCATTTAAGGCGATGGGTTTGGGGCGGATAAAGCGGTGTCGCCAGGAAACATCCGCCGGTTAGCTGCTTAAAGGTTATAAATAAATTTCTTTTTATTCCTTTAAGTATATATAGGCCGCTTTATACTGGGTTTCCAAGCACGCAAGCTACTGGAGACCCACTTCATGCGTAACGAATCAGTTCGCTACCTGATCATCCCAGGCTGGCAGGGATCGCCGGACAATCATTGGCAAAGCCACTGGCAGCGCACCCTGCCCAACAGCGCACGCGTGGAGCAGCGCGATTGGCTGACACCGCTCTGCCAGGACTGGGTAAAGGCGCTGGATACTGCCATTGCTGCCGAGCCCGACCCGGTTATCCTCATTGCCCATAGCCTGGGCTGCATCACGGTGGCGCATTGGGCCGAACAGGCCGCAGCCGGTCTGCTCGGTCGCGTGCGCGGCGCCTTGTTGGTAGCGCCAGCGGATGTCGAGCGACCAGGGTGCGCGCCGGCGCTGCGCAATTTTTCGCCCATCCCGCAGTCGGCGCTTCCCTTTCCAAGCCAGGTGGTCAGCTCGGACAACGATCCCGCTGTCAGCGTCCCGCGCGCTTTGCACATGGCCCAGCAGTGGGGAGCAGAAGCAGGGCTCTTGACCGGCGCCGGTCACATCAACGTGAAATCCGGGCATGAGTGCTGGGAGCAGGGATTCGCCTACCTGTATCGCCTGCAAGGCCGCATCGAACAACGCGCGCTGCGCCGCGCCTGAACGGCGTCCGTTTCCATCCGTCACACGCCCAGCCGCCGCAGGCCAGGGGCGGGAGCTCGTCATGACGTATCAGAATCCCTTCGGCCAGCCATTGCTGACATTCCCCGAACTCGACAAGAGCCCGCTGAGCATTCGCGCCAAGGCGCTGGTCTTCATCGATCCGCGCTCCCAGCGATTGCGCACGGAGCTGGAGCACTTGGCGCCGCTGCCGCTGCCGGTGCTGATCCGCGGTGAAACCGGCACCGGCAAGGAGTTGCTGGCCCGCCAGATTCACCGCGCCAGCGACCGCCCCGGCCTGTTCGTGTCGGTCAATTGCGCCGCCATCAGCCCAACCTATGCCGATGCAGAGCTGTTCGGCTATAGCGCCGGTAGCCATGGCGGCACCGCCAGCAGCCGCGCTGGCTGGTTCGGATCGGCCAACGGCGGCACGCTTTATCTGGACGAAATCGCCGACTTGCCCTCGGCCATTCAGGCCAAGCTGCTGGCGGCACTGGAAAACCGCGAAGTCACCCGCGTAGGCGCACACCAGGCGCAGCCGGTGGATGTGCGACTGGTGGCAGCCACGAGCATTGACCTGGGGCGGGTGGTGAAGGCAGGACGCTTCAGCGAGCGGTTGTATCAATACTTGCGCGAGGGCGCCCTTGAACTGCCGCCGCTGCGCGAGCGCCCGGGGGACATCCTGGCATTGGCGGAATACTTCGTTGGCATCTACAGCGGGCGTTTGCAGCGGCCCGTGCCGTTGATAAGCGAGGCTGCACAGCGCCTGCTCGAGCACCACCCTTGGACCGGCAATACCCGCGAGCTGGAAAACGTCATCCACTTCGCCTTGCTGGTCAATGACGGGCCCGAACTCCTGCCCGAAGACCTGGACCTGCCCAATACTCCACAGTAGAGGCGCTCATAAGCACACGCGCTGGTGGCATTTTGCTTTTGGAATAAGCAGCGAAATAAAAGATATTGTTCCGGCATAAAAATTATCGGTATTGTCCGCTCCACGCCCAGGACCGCAGTGCCTCGGCCACCCCGTTCGCCATCGTCGATGGCTCAGATGCAGAACAAGGATCACCATGAAGAAGACCCTGCTGACCACCGCCCTGGCTGCTGCCCTGTCCTTCGCTGGCCTGGCCGGCGCCGCCGAGAAGCTGTTGGTTGCCGCAACGCCCATCCCGCACGCCGAGATCCTCGAGCTGATCAAGCCGACCCTGGCCAAGGAAGGTGTCGATCTGCAGATCAAAGTGTTCACCGACTACGTGCAACCCAACGTGCAGGTTGACCAGAAGCGTCTGGATGCCAACTACTTCCAGACCCTCCCGTACCTGCAGAGCTTCAACGAGGGCAAGGGCACCCACCTGGAGACCGTTGTCGGCGTCCACGTCGAGCCCTTCGGTGGCTACTCGAAGAAGGTCAAGAGCCTGGATGAGCTTAAGGAAGGCGCGACCGTCGCCATCCCTAACGAGGGCAGCAACAGCGGGCGTGCTCTGCTGCTGTTGCAGAAGGCAGGGCTGATTACCCTGAAGGATCCGAAAAATGCCCTGGCCACGCCGAAGGACATCGCCGAGAACCCTAAGAAGCTGAAGTTCCGCGAGCTGGAATCGGCAATGTTGCCCCGCGTGCTGGATCAGGTCGACCTGGACATGATCAACACCAACTATGCGCTGGAAGCGGGCCTGAACCCTGCCAAGGACGCTCTGGTCATCGAAGGCAGCGACTCGCCTTACGTCAACTTCCTCGTCGCACGTCCTGACAACAAGGACAGCGATGCCATCCAGAAGCTGGCCAAGGCGCTGACCAGCCAGGAAGTGAAGGACTTCATTGCCAAGAAGTATCAGGGTGCCGTGCTGCCTGCATTCTGACCAGCGCACCGCTGCCCAAACGCCGACGCCTTGTGTATCGGCGTTTTCGTTTCAGGTATACCCCAAGACAATGCTGCCTGCGGCTGAGAGATTGAGCCCTGTGTGTGGTCCGATGATCAGCCTAGCCCCGCTACGCGCATAGTTCTGATGAGGAGTTGCCATGTCCCTGAGCGAAAAACAGAAGATGCTCGCAGGCGAGCTCTACCTCGCCACCTGCCCTGAATTACAAGCCGAACAGGCCGCCAACAAACGGTGGATGCACCGCTATAACAACAGCGTCGAGCTGACGGCCGAGGCGCGGCATGCGTTGCTGGCCGAGCACTTTGGCCATGCAGGCGAAGGTGTCACGCTGCGTGCGCCTTTCTATTGCGACTACGGCTACAACATCCATGTGGGCCGCAATACCTTCATGAACTTCAATTGCGTGATCCTGGACGTGCTGCCTGTGCAGATCGGCGAGGACTGCCAGATCGGCCCGAACGTGCAGATCTACACGGCCGATCACCCGCTCGATCCACAGGTGCGGCGTACGGGCCTGGAAAGCGGGCGACCGGTCAGCATCGGCAATAACGTGTGGATCGGGGGCGGGGCCATCATCCTGCCGGGGGTGCGTATCGGTGATGACGCCGTGGTTGGCGCGGGCAGTGTCGTCACCCGCGATGTGCCACCTGGCGCGACGGTGGTGGGCAACCCGGCCCGCATACGTCAACCTGCCCAAGGGCAATAACAGCCGACTGCCAGGGTGTTGGAGGCGCTGACTGGGCGGCCTTCGAGTAGCGCGTTGAGTATCGGTTCGATGAAACTGTTGGCGGCGTTGCACACCGCACCTTCGCTGTAGGGGCCGAAATACGCCAGTTGTCCGTGGCGATCCCAGATGGCTACCGCAGGCGAGGCGGGCAGGTGCTCGCTACCCGGTAGGTTGCCCAGTGGCTTGAGCCCGGCGAGGTCATCGGGCAGGTAGCCGCGCGTTCCGCGTTTTTGCAGGACGTGGAAGGTGACACCCCGGTCTTTGAAGCGCTGCATCAGGTCAGCCAGGTGCTGCTGGTTGCCGACGTTGCACGGACAGGCCGGGTCCCAGAAGTGCACGACCCGAACCGGCCCAGGGCCGGCCAGTTCGCGGGGTAGCTGTAACCGGGCACCGTCGAAGAATGTCGTCTGGTTGTCGAACGGTCGCACATAGCGAGCCTGGAAGGTTGTGTAGGCCTGCCAGATGAAGACCGCTCCGGCCACCAGGCCGAGCAGGGTGCCCAATAGTTTGAGGGTTGGCAGGTTCATGAAGGGCCGATGGCAGCTCCCGTAGGCAGTTCGAAGGTGGTGGCGGATGCAGCCAGCTTGCCACGGCGCGTCGATCAGCTGAATATCCCAAGTCAATACTTGCTTCACGCCGGATCCAGCCAATGCCCGCAAGCTTTCATCCAGACCTCCTGCGCACCAGCCTGGCCCCGCTGAGCGCGCGCGAACGCCTATCCACCCACGCGCAGGCTTATCAACGCTTCTACGGCCTCGACCTGCCGGTTCACAGCTGGCTTGGACGGTTTGCAGTTGCCGGTTTCGAGGTGGTCGCGCAGGTGTGGGCTCCGCTACAGCCTACGGCGACTTTGCTACTGCTGCACGGCTACTATGACCACATGGGACTGTACAGGCACCTGGTGGCCTGGGCATTGAAGCGCGGTTACGCCGTTGTCAGCTGCGATTTGCCGGGTCACGGCCTGTCCAGCGGTGAGCGTGCCAGCATTGATGACTTCGCCGTGTACCAGCAGGTGCTCCAAGGCTTGTTCGAACAGGCGCACAGCCTGCAACTGCCGCACCCTTGGCACCTGTGCGGGCAGAGTACGGGCGGGGCGATTGCCGTGGACCACTTGCTGCACAGTGAAGGGACCAGCCCCGTCGATGGGCAGGTACTGCTGCTCGCCCCGCTGGTGCGGCCTTGTGCCTGGCACTGGTCGAAGCTCAGCTATCACGTGTTGCGCCATTTCGTGAACGGCATCGAGCGGCGGTTCACTGAAAACAGCACGGACCCTGCATTTCTGCCGTTTCTTGAAGCTGACCCGCTTCAGCCGCGGCGGCTCCCCACGGCATGGGTCGGGGCGCTGATCGACTGGATCAGACGCATCGAGGCGGCGCCCGTCAGCACTCGGCGTCCGGTGATCGTGCAGGGAGAGGCGGATGGCACGGTCGACTGGTCTTACAACCTTCGCGTGTTGAAGGCCAAGTTCGCCGAACCGCAGGTGCTTATGCTACCAGGGGCCCGTCATCACCTGGCCAACGAACTGCCTGCCATTCGACAGCGCTATTTCGACTTCATCGACCAGCACCTGGGCTGATCACTTCAGCTCGCCCGTGCTCTGGCCGACCGCCAGGCCGGCGCGAATGGCCGCCAGCGCTGCGCGGTAGTAGGCTTTGCCGTCGTTGGATTCGGCAAAGGTCGCGAATTCTTCGAGCTCTGCGTCCGTGAGGTCACGGTACACGTACAGCAAGGTATTGTTCAGGTCCTGGCCTATCTGGTTCATCAGGCGTTGGCGCTGGCCGTCGAGCAGGCCTTGCGCCTGGCCACCGCCCAACAGCCCCGGAATCATGGCGCTCAGGCTGTCGGCGGCCATACCGGCAATGGCCAGGCTTACCTCCGCCCCCGCTTCCCGGGCAGGCAGGGCCTGGGCCAGGTGGCCAATGATCAACACGCGATCGTCGCTGGCCTGAATCTTGGGCAGGCCATCGGCATTTTTGGCCAATTCATCCTTGCGCGTCGCCCGCAGTTCGGCCGCGACGATCTTGCGGCCTAATGGCGACTGGAAAAAGGCCAGCGCCGGCGATGGGTTGGGTAATGCGGCGCGCAGTTGTGCAAGCGCACGACGGTCCACGGCCTGAGCCTGAAAACGCTGGTTGCTGTTGCTCACCAGTGCCTGGTAGACGGCAGGTGGCAAGCTGTTGCGGTAGCGCTGCTGGGCGGCGTTCAAGGCGTCGGTGAAATGAGCGCGTTGCTCGGGCCAGCCAGCGGTCTTGTACAGCTGATCCAGGTTGTCTGCCCAGACAGGCAACGTACAGCTCATCAGCAGAATCAGGGAAAACAGACGGCGCATTCAGGACTCCTGTCGGCAGATGGCTATTGTCTGTGGGGCGGCGTCGGTTTGTCGAGATATCCACGCGCTTCTCAGCCAAGTGGCGCTGGGCGCCGAGAGGGCGAATGGATATGATGCGCCATGCACATTTCCCCCCCACACCCGATGCTTGCGGCCGTCGTCGACGATCTGGCAACCCATGGCTGGTCCCAACAGGCACTGTTCCTGCCGGCGGACCTGGTCGGCGCGCTGGCGAACGAATGCCGACGCCGTTATGCCCAAGGGGAGCTTAACCCCGCAGGTATTGGACGAGGCCCTTCCCAAGAGGTGCGCGAGGCCATCCGTGGGGATCAGATTCAGTGGATCGATCCAGGCCAGGCGCACGCCTGCGACCAGTACCTGGCAGCCATGGATCAACTGCGCCTGGCAATCAACCAAGGGCTTTTCCTGGGCCTGGAAGACTTCGAATGCCACTTTGCCCTTTATCCACCCGGCGCTTTCTACAAACGGCATCTGGACCGTTTTCGCGATGACGACCGGCGCATGGTGTCGGCCGTGTTCTACCTGAACGAAGACTGGACGCCCGCAGACGGTGGGCAGTTGCGCATGTTCCTGGCCGATGGGGTGGAGCACGATGTTCAGCCCGTCGCAGGGTGCCTGGTGGTCTTCCTGTCCGGCGAAGTCCCTCACGAGGTGCTGCCGGCCGGTCGTGAACGCCTGTCCTTGACTGGCTGGTTCAGACGCCGCGGCAATGACCCGTTCTGAACGGCCGTGCGTGCTGATCAGCGCGTGCCTCGTTTGACTGCGGCACGCTACTGAGTCGCTGCGGCCTGCTGCTCGTCGGCAAGCCACTTGTGTTCCAGTTCGGCCGTACGACCGCTGTCCTTCAGGCGTTGCAGCGCATTGTTCACGGCGCTTTCGAAGGCGGGGTTGTCCTTCTGGAACGGCACCACAAGCTGGTGCTTGCCAAAGGGCAGGCTGGTGTCGAGCGGGCTATCACCTTGCGCTATTGCCGTGACAGGCAGCAACGCGATGTCGTATTTGCCACTTTCGACGCCGGGCAGGGTTTGCGCCTCGGGTGTTTCGACGAATTCCACGCGCAGGTCGAGCTCTGAGGCCAGGGCCTGGCCGAACTCCACATCGAACCCTGTCAGGTGATCATCCTGCTTGAAAGCGTATGGCGCGTTGTCGCCCTGGACGGCGATACGCAGTTCACCGCGATCGGCGATTTCGTCCAGCAGCTCTGCCTGAGCCAATGGGCTGATCAGTACCGCCAGCAGTACCCCTATGGTCGAACGCATGAATGCCCCTTTTCGTTTACCCATGAATAACCGTCGCCATGGCTTTCTTCCTCGCCATGGTCGAGCGCAGCCTATGACCCTGAAGTCGCGGCATTGTTTGATGTGCAGCCTGGATTTTTTCGTGCTCGCCGCCCGCCGCCGTGGTGGGCCATAACGAAAAGGGAGGCCACCTGGGCCTCCCTCGATCCACGCTTGCTGCGTATTAGAACAGTACGCGCGAGCGGATGGTGCCCTTGACCTGTTGCAGCTTCTCCTGCGCCAGGTCCGAGTATTCGGCGTCGACGTCGATCACCACGTAGCCCACTTTCTCGTTGGTCTGCAGGAACTGACCCGAGATGTTGATGCCGTTTTCGGCAAACACCTTGTTGATTTCGCTGAGCACACCCGGGATGTTTTCGTGGATGTGCAGCAGGCGGTGCTTGCCAGGGTGAGCAGGCAGGGCCACTTCCGGGAAGTTGACCGACGACACCGAGGTGCCGTTGTCGCTGTACTTGACCAGCTTCTCGGCCACTTCCAGGCCGATGTTGGCCTGGGCCTCGGCAGTGGAGCCGCCGATGTGCGGCGTGAGGATCACGTTATCCAGGCCACGCAGCGGGCTTTCGAACTCTTCATCGTTGGAGCGTGGCTCGACCGGGAACACGTCGATGGCAGCGCCGATCAGGTGCTTGTCCTTGATGGCCGCGGCCAGGTGATCAAGTTCGACCACGGTGCCGCGGGCAGCGTTGATCAGGATGGCGCCTTTTTTCATCGCGCGGATTTCCCTCTCGCCGATCATCCACTGGGTGGAGGGCAGCTCAGGCACGTGCAGCGAGACGATATCGGCCAGGCCGAGCAATTCGTGCAGGCTGGTCACCTGGACAGCATTGCCTAGCGGCAGCTTGGTCAGCGGATCGAAGAAGTACACCTGCATGCCCAGGCTTTCGGCCAGTACAGACAGTTGGGTACCAATGGAGCCGTAACCGACGATGCCCAGCTTCTTGCCGCGAATCTCGAAGGAGTTGGCTGCGCTCTTGATCCAGCCGCCACGATGGCACGAGGCGTTCTTTTCCGGAATGCCGCGCAGCAGCAGGATGGCTTCGGCCAGCACCAGTTCGGCTACAGAACGGGTGTTGGAGTACGGTGCGTTGAACACTGCGATACCGCGCTGACGGGCAGCTTCCAGGTCGACCTGGTTGGTACCGATGCAGAAGCAACCGACGGCGACCAGTTTCTTGGCGCAGTCGAAGATTTCTTCGGTCAATTGGGTACGTGAGCGGATGCCGATGAAGTGCGCGTCGGCGATCTTTTCCTTCAACTCTGCTTCGGGCAACGAACCAGTGAGGTATTCGATGTTGGTGTAGCCGGCAGCCGTCAGGGTATCGACTGCGTTCTGGTGTACACCTTCAAGAAGAAGGAACCGGATCTTGCTCTTGTCGAGAGAAGTCTTGCTCATCTGCGTAAACCTGTATCCCGGAGAAAAGTGGCGAGGGTGATGCCAGGTGCCCGTGGGCAGCTCTAGCATGAACAGCGGGGGCGCTATGCTAGCATACGCGACACAATCTGAGCTTATCCCGACAGGTGAAGCGTGCTCAGGGTGACCATGAATAAAGCGAGAGTTCAGGCGATGACCCAGCCCGCTGTATTGGATGAGTTGAAGACCCTGGTCGACCCCGGCAAGGTGTTGACCGACCCCGAATCCCTGCAAGCCTATGGCAAGGACTGGACGCGCCATTACCCGCCTGCGCCCAGCGCCATCGTCCTGCCCCGTACGATCGAACAGGTGCAGGCCATCGTGCGCTGGGCCAATGCCCATCGTGTGGCGCTCGTGCCTTCCGGCGGGCGTACCGGGTTGTCCGCGGGCGCCGTGGCCGCCAATGGGGAGGTGGTGGTCGCCTTCGATTACATGAATCGCATCCTGGATTTCAACGCCTTCGACCGTACCGTGGTCTGCCAGCCAGGGGTCATTACCCAGCAGGTGCAGGCGTTCGCCGAGGAGCAGGGCCTGTATTACCCGGTGGACTTCGCCTCCAGTGGCTCCAGCCAGATAGGCGGCAACATCGGCACCAATGCCGGTGGCATCAAGGTGATCCGCTACGGCATGACCCGCAACTGGGTCGCGGGCCTCAAGGTGGTCACCGGCAGCGGCGAGTTGCTGGAATTGAACAAGGGCCTGATCAAAAACGCCACCGGCTACGACCTGCGCCAGCTGTTCATTGGCGCCGAAGGTACCCTGGGTTTCGTGGTCGAGGCCACCCTGCGCCTGGACCGCGCACCGCGCAACCTCACCGCCATGGTATTGGGCACGCCTGATTTCGACTCGATCATGCCTGTACTGCACGCTTTTCAGGGCAGGTTGGACCTGACGGCGTTCGAGTTTTTCTCCGACAAGGGCCTGGCCAAGATCCTGGCACGTGGTGATGTGCCTGCGCCCTTCGAAACGCCATGCCCGTTCTACGCCTTGCTGGAGTTCGAGGCCGGCACCGATGCGGTGGCCAACGAAGCCTTGGCTACCTTCGAACACTGTGTCGAGCAAGGTTGGGTGCTCGATGGCGTGATGAGCCAGAGCCAGACGCAGCTGAAGAATTTGTGGAAGCTGCGCGAATACCTGTCCGAAACCATTTCGCACTGGACACCGTACAAGAACGACATCTCCGTGACCGTCTCGAAAGTGCCGGCATTCCTGCGCGACATCGATGCCGTCGTCCAGGCGCATTACCCCCACTATGAGGTGATCTGGTACGGGCACATCGGCGACGGCAACCTGCACCTGAACATCCTCAAGCCCGAGCACATGAGCAAGGATGACTTCTTCGCGTCCTGCACCGAGGTCAACCAGTGGGTGTTCGAGATCGTCCAGCGCTACGAGGGTTCGATCTCCGCCGAGCACGGTGTGGGCATGACCAAGCGCGATTACCTGGGCTACAGCAGGTCCCGTGAAGAAATCGCCTGCATGAAAGCAATCAAGGCCGTGTTCGACCCTGCGGGCATCATGAATCCGGGTAAGATCTTCGCACCTGAATAAAAAGCAGTATCCAGAGGAGTGGCCATGAACTACCAGCACCAGTATGCAGACGGCACGCGCATTCATTTTCCACTGGGCAAGGTGGTATGCATCGGGCGTAACTACGCCGAACATGCCAAGGAGCTGGATAATCCCATACCGACCGAACCCCTCCTGTTCATCAAACCGGGCAGTTGCGTGGTGCCGGCCGAGGGCGGTTTCAAGATTCCTGCCGAACGTGGGTCGGTGCATTACGAGGTGGAAATCGCGGTGTTGCTGGGCAAGTCGCTGTCCACGCGGCCGAGCCAGGAGGAGGTGCTCGATGCCATTTCCGGGTTTGCGCCGGCCTTGGACCTGACCCTGCGGGACGTGCAGGCCAAGCTCAAGGAAAAGGGCTTGCCTTGGGAGTTGGCCAAGTGTTTCGACGGCGCCTGCGTGTTGCCGCCCTTTGTGTCTGCCACCAGCTTCGAAGACATCACGGCCATCCCGGTGCGCCTGACGGTCAACGGCGAAGTCCGCCAGGACGGCTCCAGTGCAATGATGCTCAACCCGATCGTGCCGATGATCCAGCACATGGCTGCGCAGTTTTCGCTGCAGGCCGGCGACGTCATCCTGACCGGCACACCAGCAGGCGTAGGCCCCTTCAACGTGGGCGATGACGTGGTCCTGGAGCTGCCAGGGGTTAGCCGGTTCGAGAGCCGGGTGCTCTAAACCAGTACCCACCTGATTTTTCGCAGATGATCCGCCTTGGCCAAGGCTCCGGTCAGGCGGCCCATCCCCGCGTCATCTGCGAATGGCCCTAGCGGGTTGACTGTTTTTTCACACGTCTTCTGGATAATGCGCAGACCTTCGCCTTTCTCCCCAGGACGTCTCGATGCAATCAAACGCCCCTGCCTCCTTCAAGCGCCCGTTCTACCTGCGCTGGCCGTTCGGCCTGGCCGTGGCAGTGATGATTGCCTATGGCGTGGCCTTCGCCATGCATTGGGACGATCGGGCAGCGCTGTGGGTCAAGGAAGGCTTCGAAAGCACGGCCGAGCGCAGTGAAAGCGTGTGGCTGCCGGACTACACGGTGGATATCGACGCCAAGCCCTTGCCGGAAATGGCCGACTACGAAGCATCGGACCTCACGTACAACCCCAGTACCCGCACGCTATTCGCCGTCATGGGCAAGCAACCCTTCCTCACCGAGCTGAACCTGGACGGCGACGTGCTGCGCAATATTCCCCTCAATGGCTGGGCAAACCCGGAAGGCGTCACCGTCATGGATGGCGGCTACCTAGCAATCACGGACGAGCGGCTGCATGACCTGACCGTGGTGAAAGTCGATGCCACCACCACCGCGCTCAACCATGCGGACTTCCCCAGCCACGACCTGGGGGCGTCGCAAAATGGCAACAAGGGCTACGAAGCCGTGGTCTGGGACGCGTCGAAACAGCGGCTGGTCATCGGCGAGGAACGGCCGCCGCGCCTGTATGAATGGAAGTCCAATGGGCAAGGCCAACTGACGGGCAAAAAAACGCCGCTGCCCAGTGATTCGCTCGACCTGCGAAACCTGTCGGCATTGGGCATTGATCCGCGAACGGGGCACCTGCTGGCGCTGTCTGCCGATTCCAACATGCTGCTGGAACTAGATGAGCAGGGTGAACAGGTCAGCTTCATGACCTTGCTGGGGGGCTTTAATGGTCTGCAGCACACCATTCCTAGGGCCGAAGGCGTGGCAATGGATGACCAGGGCACCCTGTACATGGTCAGCGAACCGGCATTGTTCTATCGCTTCACCAAAGGGTAGGTTTTTCCTGCTATTTGCATGATGGCATTAAGCTTTATTTCAGTTGTTTGTGGTTAGATTCGCCATCCTCCGTCGAGTCTGCCTTCATGCACCGTTATTTGCGTCTGTCACTGGTCCCTGTCGTCCTATGCCTGCTGTTGCTGGGCTGGATCGGGCAGGAATTTCGTCTGTTCGAACGTGCCTGGTTCAACCTCACCACGTGGTGGCAACCGGCCGAGCAAAGCATTGGCCTGAATCGCTACCAGGTGGTGGTCGAGGGGCGGCCAATCGAAGGGCTGGATGACGATGTCTCGGCGCTGACCTACGACCCTGACCGCAAGAGCCTGTTCACCGTGACCAACGCCCGCTCTGAGCTGATCGAGCTGTCGCTGGATGGGCGAATCCTGCGACGCATCGCGCTGCACGGTTTCGGTGACCCCGAGGCGGTGGAGTACATCGGTCCGAATAGCTACGTGATCACCGACGAGCGCCAACAGCGGCTGATCCGTGTGCGGCTCACCGACGACACCTTGTCACTGGACGCTGCCCAGGCAGAGCAATTGACCTTGGGCATCGGCCTTAACGGTAACAAGGGTTTCGAAGGGCTGGCCTTCGATTCGGTGGGCAAGCGGCTGTTCGTGGCCAAGGAGCGCGACCCAATGCTCATCTACGAAGTGCACGGGTTTCCTCATGACGATCCGCAACAACCCTATGCCGTGAACGTGGTCCAGGACCGCAAGCGCGATTCGCGCCTGTTCGTGCGCGATCTGTCGAGCCTGCAGTTCGACGAGCGCAGTGGGCACCTGCTGGCGCTGTCGGATGAATCGCGCCTGGTGCTGGAGCTTGATGTGCAGGGGCGGCCACTGAGCACCTTGTCATTGCGCAAAGGGTTCCAGGGGCTCAAAGCGACAGTCCCGCAGGCGGAGGGCATTGCGATGGACGAGGCCGGGACCATCTATATGGTCAGTGAGCCGAACCTGTTCTACGTATTCAAGCAGCCGGCGCCGTGACCTTGTCGGCGTTCGGCAAGCCCCGGTCGGCGCAACCGTACCCGGGCTTGCCGGCTTGCATGGTTACTCGGCCTTCAGGCTCTTCACGCCCTCGGCAGTGCCCAGCAGCAGCAGGTCGGCAGGCCGTGCGGCGAACAGGCCATTGGTAACCACGCCCACGATGGCATTGATCTGGGCTTCCAGCGCTACCGGGTCGGTGATCTGCAGGTTGTACACGTCGAGGATCACGTTGCCGTTGTCCGTGATCACGCCTTCACGGTAAACCGGGTCGCCGCCAAGCTTCACCAGCTGACGAGCAACATGGCTGCGGGCCATCGGGATGACCTCCACCGGCAGCGGGAAGTTGCCCAGAACCGGTACCAGCTTGCTGCCATCGGCGATGCAGATGAACGTCTTGGCCACGGCAGCAACGATCTTTTCCCGGGTCAGGGCCGCGCCACCGCCTTTGATCAGGTTCAGGTGTTCGTCGCTTTCATCGGCGCCGTCCACATAGAACTCCAGCTCGCTGACGCTGTTGAGCTCGTAGACCGGGATGCCATGGCCCTTGAGGCGCTGGGCCGTGGCTTCGGAGCTGGCGACCGCGCCGTCGAAGGCCGTCTTGTGCTGCGCCAGGGCGTCGATGAAGAAATTGGCGGTCGAACCGGTGCCCACGCCAACGACGCTTTTGTCATCGAGCTTGGGCAGAATGAAGTCGACGGCAGCCTGGGCAACGGCCTGTTTGAGTTGGTCCTGGGTCATGCGGGCTCCGAGGTGGGGCAGGGCGGATGTAAAGGCGACCAGTATAACGGCAAGCGCGGCTTGGCTGTGGTCGTCCGACGTAACGCTGGGGTAGACTCCGAGCCCTTGTCCCGCGGCCAGTGATGCTTTCCCGATGCTCGAACAGTACGTCAAGAAGATCCTCACCTCGCGCGTCTATGACGTTGCCGTCGAAACCCCCTTGCACAGCGCCGGGCAGTTGAGCAAACGCCTGGGCAACAAGATCCTGCTCAAGCGCGAAGACCTGCAGCCGGTGTTCTCGTTCAAGATCCGCGGGGCCTACAACAAGCTGGCGCAGTTGACCGCAGAAGAGCTGGCCCGCGGCGTGGTCACCGCCTCGGCTGGCAATCATGCCCAGGGGCTGGCCCTCGCCGCACGGGAAATGGGCATCAAGGCCACCATCGTGATGCCCAAGACCACGCCTGAAATCAAGATCGAAGGCGTGCGCTCGCGCGGCGGCAAAGTGGTCCTTCACGGTGATTCGTTCCCCGAGGCATTGGCCTATTCGCTGAAACTGGTCGATGAAAAAGGCTTCGTCTACATCCACCCCTACGATGATCCTCATACCATTGCTGGCCAGGGCACCGTGGCCATGGAAATCCTGCGCCAGCACCCCGGTCGGCTGGACGCGATTTTCGTGCCGGTCGGCGGCGGCGGCCTGATCGCCGGCATCGCCGCCTACGTGAAGTACCTGCGCCCGGAAATCAAGGTCATTGGCGTTGAACCGGACGACTCCAACTGCCTGCAGGCCGCCATGGCCGCTGGTGAGCGGGTGGTGCTGCCACAGGTAGGGTTGTTTGCCGATGGCGTGGCGGTGGCTCAGATTGGCCAGCACACCTTCGACATCTGCCGCCATCACGTGGACGAAGTCATCACCGTCAGCACCGACGAAATCTGCGCGGCGATCAAGGACATCTACGACGATACCCGTTCGATCACCGAGCCTGCGGGGGCACTGGGCGTGGCGGGCATCAAGCGATACGTGGAGATGTACGGGGTCAGCGGCCAGACACTGGTCGCCATCGATTCCGGGGCGAACGTCAATTTCGACCGCCTGCGCCATGTCGCGGAGCGGGCAGAACTGGGTGAAAAGCGCGAAGCCATCATCGCGGTCACCATCCCGGAGCGTCCCGGTAGCTTCAAGGCCTTCTGCGAGGCGGTGGGCAAGCGCCAGATCACCGAATTCAACTACCGCAAGCACACCTCCGATGAGGCGCACATCTTCGTGGGCGTGCAGACCCACCCGGAAAACGACCCCCGCGCGGCACTGGTGCAACAGTTGATCGACCAGGGCTTCCCGGTCACGGACCTGACCGACAATGAGCTGGCCAAATTGCACATTCGCCACATGGTGGGTGGGCACTCGGCCGGGGCGAGCGATGAAATGGTGCTGCGCTTCGAATTCCCCGAGCGGCCAGGGGCCCTGTTCAACTTCCTCGACAAACTGGGCGGGCGCTGGAACATCTCGATGTTCCACTACCGTAACCATGGTGCGGCAGATGGCCGTGTGGTGGCGGGGTTGCAGGTGCCTGAGGACGAGCGCCACCTGGTGCCGGCCGCGCTGGCCCAGATTGGCTACCCCTACTGGGATGAAACCCAAAACCCGGCCTACACGCTGTTCCTTGGCTGAACGGCTAAGCTCTTGCCCAGGGGGCGCGCCGCTTTGCAATGAACAGGCGGCGCAGCCTGGCGGGCTTTTCCGCTCGCAGCCCTTGTAACGCCACCGGCCCAGGACGAGTGACATGGAACACCTCAACACCCTCAAAGCCTTGCACGTGATCGGCACCGCACTGTTGTTGCTCGGTGCGCTGGGCGTGGCGATCTGGACGATGCGTGCCCGCCGGCAGGGCGACAGGGCGGTGTATGGCAGGCTGATGCAACGGCCCTTGGTCTTCGTCTGGCTGGTGATGGGTATCAGCCTGTTCAGCCTGCCGTTTACCGGCTGGTGGCTGGTGCACCTAGTAGGTTGGCCGCTGGGTCAGACCTGGCTACTGGCGTCGACTGCGCTGTATACCATGAGCGCGTTGGCCTGGGTATGGCTAGTCGTGCGCCTGAACCGGCTGCGCAGGACACCTGCACAGAGTATGCGGCTAACGCTGGCATTGGCCGTATTCAGTGCCGTGTGCCTGCTGTCCATCGCCGGGCTGATGGGCGCCAAGCCCGTCTGATCTTCGCCAAGACATCCACTGATTGCCTGCCGGCAAAGCCTGGTTCACACACTTGCATAGCGCTGACGGTATATAAGCACCGCAGGCGCGTTGCTGCGCTCGCAGGCTTTGTGGAACAATGCGGTGACATGCGTTTGCGAGGTTGCTGCCGTGATCGACCCGGATGGTTTTCGCCCCAATGTCGGGATCATTCTCACGAATGATGCTGGGCAGGTGCTATGGGCTCGACGGATCAACCAGGATGCCTGGCAATTTCCACAGGGCGGTATCAACCCTGACGAGACGCCAGAAGATGCCCTGTACCGCGAGCTGAACGAAGAAGTTGGCCTTGAACGCGACGATGTGGAAATTCTTGCCTGCACCCGTGGTTGGTTGCGTTATCGTTTACCCCAGCGACTGGTGCGCACCCACAGCCAACCGTTGTGCATCGGCCAGAAACAGAAGTGGTTCCTGTTGCGTCTGATCAGCAATGAGCAACGGGTGCGCATGGACCTGACCGGCAAGCCGGAGTTCGATGGCTGGCGCTGGGTGAGCTACTGGTACCCGCTGGGCCAGGTTGTGACATTCAAGCGCGAGGTCTATCGGCGCGCCCTGAAAGAGCTAGCACCGCGTCTTCTGACGCGCGACTGACGACGGAGTTCGACCCCGAGCCATGCTCAATACGCTGCGCAAGATCGTCCAGGAAGTAAACTCCGCCAAAGATCTCAAGTCGGCGTTGGGGATCATTGTCTTGCGTGTCAAAGAGGCCATGGCCAGCCAGGTCTGCTCGGTCTACCTGCTGGACCCGGAAACCAACCGGTTCGTGTTGATGGCCACCGAAGGGTTGAACAAGCGCTCGATCGGCAAAGTCAGCATGGCCCCCAACGAAGGCCTGGTCGGGCTGGTAGGCACCCGCGAAGAACCTCTTAACCTCGAAGATGCCGCCGCGCACCCGCGCTACAGGTACTTCGCCGAGACCGGCGAGGAGCGCTTCGCCTCCTTCCTGGGCGCCCCGATCATTCACCACCGCCGCGTGGTGGGTGTGCTGGTCATTCAGCAGCGCGAGCGTCGCCAGTTCGATGAGGGCGAAGAAGCGTTTCTGGTGACCATGAGTGCGCAACTGGCTGGGGTGATCGCCCACGCCGAGGCCACTGGCTCGATTCGCGGTTTGGATCGCCAGGGCAAAGGCATCCAGGAAACGCGATTCGTCGGTGTGCCTGGCTCCCCTGGCGCTGCCGTAGGGCGGGCCGTGGTGATGCTGCCACCGGCCGACCTGGAAGTGGTCCCGGACAAGACGGTCGAGGACATCGACGCCGAACTGCACCTGTTCCATGCGGCCCTCGAAGGGGTGCGCGCCGACATGCGCAAGTTGTCGGCCAAGCTGGCCACCCAACTGCGTCCCGAAGAGCGGGCGTTATTCGATGTCTACCTGATGATGCTCGAGGACGCTGCCCTGGGCGGCGAGGTGCGCGAGGTCATCAAGACGGGTCAATGGGCGCAGGGCGCACTGCGCCAGGTGGTGGGCGAGCACGTCAACCGCTTCGAACTGATGGATGACGATTACCTGCGCGAGCGGGCCTCCGACGTCAAGGACCTGGGCCGACGCTTGCTCGCCTACCTGCAACAGGCACGCTCGCAGTCTTTGGTCTATGCCGACAACACTATTCTGGTCAGCGAAGAGCTGACCCCGGCCATGTTGGGCGAAGTGCCCGAAGGCAAGCTGGTGGGCCTGGTCTCGGTATTAGGCTCGGGCAACTCGCACGTGGCCATTCTGGCCCGCGCCATGGGCATTCCGACCGTCATGGGCCTAGTCGACCTGCCCTATTCGAAGGTCGATGGCATCGAGCTGATCGTCGATGGCTACAAAGGGGAGGTCTTTACCAACCCCAGCGAGGTGCTGCGCAAGCAGTACAGCGACGTGGTCGAGGAAGAGCGCCAGCTGGCCCAGGGCCTGGACGCCTTGCGCGAGCTGCCCTGCGTTACCCCTGACGGGCACCGCATGCCGCTGTGGGTCAATACCGGCCTGTTGGCCGACGTGGCCCGCGCCCAGCAGCGTGGCGCCGAAGGGGTAGGCCTGTACCGCACTGAAGTGCCGTTCATGATCAACCAGCGCTTCCCCAGCGAAAAAGAGCAGTTGGCGATTTACCGCGAACAACTGGCGGCTTTCCATCCACTGCCCGTGACCATGCGCACGCTGGACATCGGGGGCGACAAGGCGCTGTCCTACTTTCCGATCAAGGAAGAAAACCCCTTCCTGGGTTGGCGTGGCATTCGCGTCACACTCGACCACCCCGAGATCTTCCTGGTGCAGACGCGCGCCATGCTCAAGGCCAGCGAGGGCTTGAACAACCTGCGGATTCTGCTGCCGATGATTTCCGGCATTCACGAACTCGAGGAAGCGCTGCACCTGATTCACCGCGCCTGGGGCGAGGTGCGTGACGAGGGCACCGATGTGCCAATGCCGCCGGTGGGCGTCATGGTGGAAATCCCGGCCGCGGTGTACCAGACCCGAGAACTGGCGCGGCAAGTGGACTTCCTGTCGGTGGGTTCCAACGACCTTACCCAGTACCTGCTGGCTGTGGACCGTAACAACCCACGGGTGGCCGACCTCTACGACTACCTGCATCCAGCCGTACTGCAGGCGGTCAACACTGTGGTCCGTGATGCCCATGCCGAAGGCAAGCCGGTAAGTATCTGCGGCGAAATGGCGGGCGACCCGGCCGCTGCCATCCTGCTCATGGCCATGGGCTTCGACAGCCTGTCGATGAACGCCACTAACCTGCCGAAGGTGAAGTGGATGCTGCGCCAGGTGAACATGAGCAAGGCCAAGGAGCTGCTGCAAGAGGCGCTGAGCCATGACAACCCGCAGGTCATCCATAGCTCGCTGCAGCTGGCGCTGAAGAACCTCGGGCTTGCACGGATGATCGGGCCTGGAGCCAACAAGCCGCTCTGAGCGCCGCGTGTGCTGGCGCCTTGGCAGTTGACCTGCGCACAAGGCCGGCCTGGGTGATCAAACCGAGCGTTTCACCTCCCCGATAAGGGACCCGAACGGGCCGAAGCTGCGTTCGATGAACTGCCTTTGTCCTCGATCATCGACGATCAGCACGGTACTGGCGCGTGTGCCGTAGTTCTGACTGGCGATGAACGCGCTCGACAACAGTTTTTCGGTTGCCAGGCCAACACCTGTTTCCGGCAACTGGGCGTCGGCTACAGGCTCGTCATCGGCCAACAGTGCCAGCAGTTGCTCTGGATCGGGCTTTTCCAATAACCCCTCCAGGCGGCTGCGCGCCTTGACCAGTTTTGGCCATGGGGTATCAAGCTGCGCATTGGAAAGCCCGTACACCCCTGCCTCAAGCAGGCGTGGCGCTGCTTCCCTGGCGTTGACGTAACCCAGGGCATGGTCATTGCCGATGAGCAGGTTGAACCCTGAATACTGGTCGGCTTGGCTGGCCACCTGAGCCAGATACGCCTCCACGGTTTGCTCTCCCTTCAGAAAAGCGGCCACCAATTCGCCACGCGAACGCGATCCCAGTGCCTGCCTGGGGTCGCGGATATTGGTCAACGCGGCGAAACGTCCCTGCGGGCCGATCCCCAGCCAAGTCCCGCCAGCCTCCAGGTCTCTACCGGCGTACACCTGCGGCGCCTCTTCCCACGGTGCCAACGCCAGGGTAGGGCGGGCGTAGAACTCATCACGGTTGGCCGCCACGATCAGGGGCAGGGCATGCCCTGGCCGCCACGCGAATACGATCAGGCACATTCTTCGGGTCCTGTGTTTTCTTCCACTGTACCCAGGCAGCGGGACAGATCCAACCTGACACAGACTTCACTAGAGCCGCGAACCCAGCTTCCGTTACCATGCCGGATTGATTTCTCGGGGAAGCCGAATGGAATTCGTGCTCTATCTGGTATTAGGTGCATGTGCGGGGGTGCTGGCCGGCTTGTTCGGCGTGGGCGGGGGCATCATCATCGTGCCTGTGCTCGTGTTCAGCTTCACATTGCAGGGCTTTGACGCCTCGGTGTTGACGCACCTAGCGGTAGGCACATCCCTGGCCTCCATCGTCTTCACCTCCATCAACGCCGTGCTCGAGCATCACCGCAAAGGCGCGGTGCAATGGCCGATCTTTGCCTGGATGACCTTGGGGATCCTGCTGGGTGCTGGTGTCGGGGCCAAGACGGCGTCGCTGATCCAGGGGCCCATGCTGCAGAAGATCATTGGCGTCTTCGCCTTGGTGATTGCCGCGCAGATGGCACTGGACCTCAAGCCCAAGGCCAGCCGCGGTGTGCCCGGCAAGGCTGCACGGGTGGCAGCGGGTGGCGTAATCGGCTGGGCGTCGGCCATTTTCGGCATCGGTGGCGGCTCGCTGACTGTACCCTTCCTGACCTGGCGCAGCCTGCCCATGCAGCAGGCCGTGGCGACGTCGTCAGCGTGTGGCCTGCCCATTGCGATCGCCAGTGCAGCGGGTTTCATGGTGCTGGGCTGGCATGAACCCCAGCTGCCGCCGCACAGCGTCGGTTACATCTACCTGCCGGCGATGGTCGGCATCGCCGTGACCAGCATGTTTTTCGCACGTTACGGGGCGCGGCTGGCTCACAGACTGTCACCGCGCCTGTTGAAGCGCCTGTTTGCGGCCCTGTTGTTCTGTGTAGGCCTGAGCTTTCTGATTTGAATCGAGAGGATGTTAAATGCTGCCTTACCCGCAGATAGACCCCGTGGCACTGGCCATCGGACCGCTGAAAATCCATTGGTACGGCCTGATGTACCTGATCGGCATTGGCGGGGCCTGGTTACTGGCCACCCGCCGCCTCAACCGGTTCGACCCTACCTGGAGCCGCGAAAAGCTTTCCGACCTGGTCTTCTGGCTGTCGATGGGCGTGATCGTAGGGGGACGTTTGGGCTATGTGCTGTTCTACGACCTGCACGCGTACCTGGCCAACCCGACGTTGATCTTCGAGGTCTGGAAAGGCGGCATGTCGTTCCACGGCGGTTTCATTGGCGTGATGCTGGCTGCACTGTGGTTCGGCAAGCGCAACAACAAGTCGTTCTTCGAACTCATGGACTTCGTCGCCCCGCTGGTGCCGATCGGCCTGGGTGCCGGGCGTATCGGCAATTTCATCAATGCTGAACTGTGGGGCAAACCGACCGATGTGCCATGGGCGATGATCTTCCCGCCGTTCAGCGACCCGGCGCAGTTGCCGCGTCACCCTTCGCAGCTGTATCAGTTCGCCCTCGAAGGCGTGGCACTGTTCGTGATTCTCTGGCTGTACTCGCGCAAACCCCGGCCAACCATGGCAGTTTCCGGAATGTTCGCGTTGTTCTACGGTATTTTCCGTTTCATCGTCGAGTTCGTGCGGGTGCCGGATGCCCAGCTCGGTTACCTGGCGTGGGGATGGCTGACCATGGGTCAGATTCTGTGCATCCCCATGATCGTGGCTGGCCTTGGGCTCATCTGGTGGGCTTATAATCGCAAGCCTACGGCGACACCCGCCTGATCACTCTCCCGGCAGGGGCGATCCCCTGCCGTCTAGCTACAGGTAAGCCATGAAACAGTATCTGGACCTGGTCCGCGACGTTATCGAAAACGGCACGTTGCAGGAAAACCGTACCGGCATCCGCACCATCAGCCTGCCAGGGGCGATGCTGCGCTTCGACTTGCAGAAGGGCTTCCCCGCTATCACCACGCGCAAGCTCGCGTTCAAGTCGGCCATCGGCGAAATGGTGGGCTTCCTGCGCGGGGTTCGCAATGCCGGCCAATTCCGTGAGTTGGGTTGCAAGGTCTGGGACCAGAACGCCAACGAAAATGCCCAGTGGTTGGCCAACCCGTTCCGCCAGGGCCATGACGACCTGGGCGAGATCTACGGGGTACAGTGGCGGCAATGGCCGGGCTACAAGCGCATCGCCCTGAGCAATCAGGCCGCGATCGAGATGGCGGAAAAGGCCGGCTTCCGGCAGATTGCCCAGGATGAAGAGGGTGGCGTGGCGTTTGTCATCCTCTACAAGGCCATCGATCAGGTCCGCCAGTGCCTGGACACCATCGCCAACGATCCTGGCAGCCGACGCATCCTGTTCCACGGCTGGAACTGCGCCCAGCTGGATGAAATGGCCCTGCCGCCTTGTCACTTGCTCTACCAGTTCCACCCCAACGTGGAAACGCGCGAGCTTTCACTGACGCTTTACATCCGCTCCAACGACCTTGGCCTGGGTACACCATTCAACCTCACCGAAGGAGCGGCATTGCTGGCGCTGTTCGGCCGGCTGACCGGCTACACGCCGCGCTGGTTCACCTATTTCATCGGCGACGCCCATGTGTACGAGAACCACCTGGACATGCTCAACGAGCAGCTCAAGCGCGAGCCGCTGGAAGCGCCCAAACTGGTGATAAGCGATCGGGTCCCGGCGTTCGCCGACACAGGCAAGTACGAGCCGCAGTGGCTTGAGCAGATCGAGCCGAGTGATTTCTGGCTCGAAGGGTATGAGCATCATGCCCCGATGACGGCGCCGATGGCGGTCTGAGGGATCCCTTTCATACCCCCAGTGTACGATCCCCACAGGAGCGGCCTAGCCGGGACGCTCCTACCCGAAATCCGCTAGCCCTTGGATGCGGCGCAAGACCATTGTTCCGGCAGGCTAGTCACGCCCACTAATGCCCATGGCTACGCCCAACATGTGAATGCTCGATGTCTGGCACCGTCACAGCGCCGTTGGTTTCTAGCTGCTGCAAAATGGCGCATTGCGCGCCTTCCTCGTTACACCGTCTTCGCAAATCCATCAGTTGCGCCTGTAATGCCACCAACCCATCGAGCCGGGCCTGGACGTGCTCGATATGCTCGTCGATCAAGGCATTCACGCTGCCGCACGAGGCCTGAGGGCTGTCACGCAGCTGCAGCAGGCTGCGGATTTCATCGAGCGTCATGTCCAGCGTGCGGCAGTTGCGTATGAATGTCAGGCGCTCGACATGCTCTTGGGTATACATCCGGTAATTGCCCTCGCTGCGCGCAGGCTCAGGCAGGAGCTTTTCGCGTTCGTAGTAACGAATGGTCTCCACAGCGCAGTCCGTCGCCTTGGCAAGGTCGCCGATCTTCATGTTGAAAACTCCTGGCATTCGCTTGACCCTATAGTGGCTACAGGGTGTTCACTTGGCAACAGACTCAATTAAGGATGACCCATGAACAAGTCTGTCAGCCCTGAACACACGCATCATCATGAGCACAATCATGACCATGCCCATGACGACGTGCGCCATGGCGATCAGGGTCATACCTGTTGCAGCACGCAGGCCGCGCCTGCCCACGTGCAGTTGACGTCCATTCCCAGCGAGCAGGCCCAGCTCAGCCGTTTCCGTATCGATGCCATGGATTGTCCGACCGAGCAGACGCTGATCCAGGACAAACTGGGCAAGATGGCTGGCATCGAGGCGCTGGAATTCAACCTCATCAGTCGCATCCTGGGGGTCAGGCACACGCTCGATGGCACGTCCGACATCGAACGGGCCATCGACAGCCTGGGGATGAAAGCCGAGCCGCTCGTGGGTGATGCGGACAGCGCTACCGTGCCAGCGCCGCCGCGCCAGCAGGGTTGGTGGCCGCTGGCGCTGTCCGGCCTGGCAGCCCTGGGCGCCGAAATCGTGCACTTCGCCCAGCTCGCGCCGCAATGGCTGGTGGCCGCGCTGGCACTGGCGGCGATCCTGGGTTGTGGTCTGGGTACCTACAAGAAGGGCTGGATTGCGCTAAAAAACCGCAACCTCAACATCAACGCCCTCATGAGCATCGCGGTCACCGGTGCGTTGCTGATCGGCCAATGGCCGGAAGCAGCCATGGTGATGGTGCTCTTTACCGTGGCCGAACTGATCGAAGCCCGCTCGCTGGACCGTGCACGCAATGCCATTGGCGGGCTCATGCAGTTGGCGCCGGACATGGCGACCGTGCAACGGGCCGACGGCCAATGGCGCGAAATGGACGTACGTGAAGTCGTTGTCGGCGCGACGATGCGCGTACGGCCAGGCGAGCGTATCGGGCTCGATGGCCAGGTGATCAGCGGGCAGTCCAGCGTCGATCAGTCCCCGATAACCGGTGAAAGCCTGCCGGTGGAGAAGGGCCTGGGCGACAAGGTCTTCGCCGGCACCATCAACCAGGCAGGTGCCCTGGAAATCAAAGCCACCGCCGTGGCCGGTCAGTCCACACTGGCTCGCATCATCAAGGCCGTCGAGCAGGCGCAAGGGGCGCGGGCGCCAACCCAGCGCTTCGTCGACCGGTTTTCGCGGATCTATACGCCGGCGGTGCTGGCCCTTGCGCTGGCCGTGGCGATCGTCCCGCCGCTTCTGCTGGACGGCACCTGGTTCGACTGGGTGTATCGTGCGCTTGTGCTGCTGGTAGTGGCATGTCCCTGTGCACTGGTGATCTCGACCCCCGTCACCATCGTCAGTGGCCTGGCGGCTGCGGCGCGCAAAGGCATCCTGATCAAGGGCGGGGTGTACCTCGAAGGCGGGCGCCACCTGGACTTTCTGGCCCTGGACAAGACCGGCACGATCACCCACGGCAAGCCGGTCCAGACAGACTTCAAGGCCCTGCAACCGGCGTTCGAGCATCGTGCGCAGGCCCTGGCATCGAGCTTGGCTGCACGCTCCGATCACCCCGTGTCGCGAGCGATAGCCCAGTTCGGCCAGGACAACGACCTGCCCCACAGTGAGGTCCGGGATTTCACCGCGCTCGCGGGCCGTGGCGTGCGTGGCACCATCGAGGGTGAGGTGTTGCACCTGGGCAACCATCGCCTGGTCGAGGAGCTGGGGCTGTGTTCACCCGAACTGGAAGCCCAGCTCGATGCCTTTGAACAGCAGGGCAAGACGGTGGTGTTGCTGCTCAACGCATCAGGCCCCCTGGCATTGTTTGCGGTGGCCGATACCGTCAAGCAAAGCAGCCGGCAAGCCATTGCCGAGCTTCATGCACTGGGCATCCAGACAGCCATGCTGACCGGTGACAACCCGCACACCGCCGCGGCCATCGCGCGTACGGTAGGCATTGATCGGGCCGAAGGTAACCTTCTGCCAGCCGACAAGCTCAGTAGCATCCAGGCGCTGTACGACCAAGGTCATCGCGTCGGCATGGTCGGGGACGGCATCAACGACGCGCCGGCGCTGGCCAGGGCCGAAATCGGCTTCGCCATGGCGGCGGCTGGCACCGACACTGCCATCGAAACGGCCGATGTGGCGCTGATGGACGATGACCTGCGCAAGATCCCTGCGTTCATCAGGCTGTCGCGGCACACCGCAGCGATCCTCAAGCAAAATATCGTGCTGGCCTTGGCGATCAAGGCGATTTTCCTGGGCATTACCTTCGCCGGGCTGGCCACCATGTGGATGGCCGTATTCGCCGATATGGGCGTGAGCCTGCTGGTGGTGTTCAACGGCCTGCGCTTGTTGCGCAAGTGACCACAGCCTAAGGCCAGGCCTAAAGCTGCTGTACCAGCGCTTCGAGCTGCTCCTGACGCTGGGCCTGGTTCGGTTTAGCACCTGGGTTGAGCGTGGACCATTGCGGGTGCGCGCGAGCCCGCACCAGCGGTTCGGGCAGCTTGCCCTGACGCCAGGTCTTTTCATCCAAGGGGCCCAAGCGAATACTGTCCTGAGCGGCGTGCCCACGGTGGTCCAGTGCCACCATCAGCTGTTGCTGACGCAAGGCCAGCAAGCGCAGGACGGTATCGTCGACGGTCAGCTCGCGTTTGCCCTTGAGCTTGCCCATCAGGCGCGCGCCATAGCCGCGTGCCGTCTGCAGGGCGCCGCCGGCGATGGCCCCGGCCAAGGCTGCGACGCCCAGGGTAAGCCCACCTGCCAGCAGGTCCACGCCGGCCCCGGCCGCCGCGCCTGCCGCTACACCGCCGCCTACACGCACTCCAAGCTGCTTCAGGGCTTCAGGATTGAACAGATCGTCCCCCCAGCGCCCGTCCAGCAACGGCAGGTCGCTGGCATGCGCGTCGTCGCGCCGGAACGCATAGAGCTTGAGCAGAGCCTCCACGCAGCGCTGTTCACGCTGGCGCACGGCCTGGTGTAGCGCCTCGATGGCCTGTGCCTGGGCAGAAGGTTCACCTTCCACGCTGCGACGACAGGCGGCGCAGTCCAGCAGCAATTCGGCGATCAGGCGTTTGCCACCTTGCTGGCGGGCCACCCGTTGGGCCTGCTGATCGTCGATCAGGCGCTGCAAGCTAGGGCGTGCATCTTCCAGCAGCAGGGCGAGGCTCTCATACAGGCGGCGCTCGCCATCTTCTGGTGGGGCTACGGTGTCGAATCTCACCAATGCATGAAGCCCAAGCCGGGCGAGGGCTTCACGCCACTGCGGTTCGCGATGCTGGGGGCTGGAGACAAAGTTGAGCACCGGCAGAAGTGGCTTGCCACAGCTGGCCAGCACGTCGAGTTCGTCACGGTACTTGGCCAGCACCGGCTCGCGGGCGTCGATGACATAGAGCCCGGCATCGCTTGCCAGCAGCTGGCGCAGCACCTTGGCCTCCTGCTCGAAGCGCTGGCGCGCCTCGCTGCCCTGCAGAAAGCGCTCCAGCCGCGCCGGGCCATCCAGGCGCTCGCCAGGGCGTTCGAGGCGTTCGAGGTAGTCGAGCAGGGCGATGGCGTCTTCCAGGCCCGGTGTGTCGTAGAGCTCCAGCAGAGGCTCCCCGTCCACGGACAAGCGAGCCCCTTCCACATGGCGTGTGGTGCTGGGGCGATGCGAGACCTCCCCGAAACCGACGTCACGCGTGAGGGTGCGTAGCAGCGAGGTCTTGCCCACGTTGGTGTGGCCTACTACGGCCAGCTTCAAGGGCTCAGTCATGACCGTGCTCCAACCAGGCCAGCGGTAAAGTATCGGCATGAGGGAGCCCCAGGCGATCCAGGGCTTCACGCCAGTCATTCAAGCGCCGCTCGTCACGCAGCTGGTCAGCGACGGTAGGCAACAGCCAGATACGCGTACTGCCTGCATTGCGCGCCAGCTCGGCTAGCAAGGCCAGGCTACCGCGGTCCGGCGAGCGCTCAGGATCGAGGGCAATGGTCAGGCGCGCGGGTGGAAAACGCCCCAGTTGCTCAAGCAGACGATGCCGCGACTCCCGGCTGTCCAGCACACCAGCATCGGCGACATTGTCGGGCAATGACGGCGGCCAGGGGCGCTGATCATCCAGCTCGACGCCGACCAGCAGTGCGCCGGCATTTTCAATGAGTGACGGCTGGGCCTTGAATTGCGGCAGTGTGTCGGGCGCATCGTCCTTCACGCCCAGGCGCTCGCTGTTGGGCATCAGCCTGTCGCGCAGCGGCATGTAGCCTGGCAGGTCCGTGTCCAGCGCCAGGCGTTGGCGCCCTTGCCGCCAGCGCCACAGGCATACGCCAGCCAGGAGCAGACGCGGCAGCACGCCATAGACTACCACCACGCCCAGCAGCCAGCTGGCCCATGCCTGGCGCGTCATGGCCAGGGCCGGCGCGGTGTCACCGCTGGCCCGGATCATGGCCGGGTCAGGTACCGCAAAGCCCAGCAGCGCGGGCAGGGCGCCCAGGGCCTGGGTCATGGCGATGAAGGGTTCGGCCGCCAGCAACGTGGTTTCCCAGACAAAGCCATAGCGCCGGGTGGCCAGCAATGTCAGCAGCATACCCACCGCGCTCAGCATGGCCGCCAGCCACAGGCTGTGGACCAGCAAACCCAGCAACCAACGGCCCAGGCGTTGGCGTTGCAGCAGCACCAGCAGGGCCGGCGCCAGGTGGGCGGCACGGGCGTCGCGGGCAAAGCGTTCGCTCAACCACAGCCAAAGCCGCCCCAGCAGCGCGCCATGTTCACCGCTCAGAAACAAGCCGATCAACCAGCCCAGCAACATGACCAAGTTCAGCCCCAGCAGGCTGCCCAGCGCCCAAAACACATTCACCGGCCGCTGCCCGTCACCCAGTGCGGCCAACGCCAGGCCGCCGCCACTGAGCACGGCCATCAACACCATCGCCACCAGCGCCAGGCGTGCCCCTTGCTTCCAACGCCGCAACGCGGCGGTCAAGCCGTCGCGTTCGGCCAGCAGCAGCGCGCGGGTCTCGATGCGCAGGGCCAGGCTGCCGCCTTGCTGGCGGGCACGGCGGTTGGCTTCCTGATCCTCGAGAGGGCCGGCATGTTCTTCGCGCAGGCGTATCGCCTCGGTGAGCCAGCGCTTGTCCAGCAAAGAAGGTGCAGTCACAGGGTGTTCCATCGCACAGGTCGTGGCAGCAGCATAACTCACCCGCGCGATGCTATTCTCGCCGGCATGAAGACATTACTGCCCTTAAGCCTGATCGTGGCCTGCGCCGAAAACCGCGTGATAGGCATCGACAATTCCATGCCCTGGCATTTGCCGGGGGACTTCAAGTATTTCAAGGCCACCACCTTGGGCAAGCCCATCATCATGGGCCGCAAGACCTGGGATTCGCTGGGGCGGCCGCTGCCTGGGCGGTTGAATCTCGTGGTCAGCAGGCAGCCCGGGCTGGAACTGGCCGGTGCCGAAGTTTTCGCTTCGCTGGAAGACGCGCTGGTGCGGGCTGATCAGTGGGCGCGCGAGCAAGGTGTCGACGAGCTGATGCTGATCGGTGGTGCGCAGCTCTACGGGCAGGCGCTGGAGCAAGGACTCGTCAGCCGGATGTACGTGACGCGGGTCGAGCTGTCGCCCAAGGGCGATGCCTGGTTCCCGGATTTCGATCGCAAGCAGTGGACGCTGCTGTCCAGTCAGGCGCAGGCTGAGGAAGGTAAGCCGTTGTATCACTTCGAGGTGTGGGACAAGGCCTGACGCCTGTTGCGCGAGGAAAGGGCCGCGCCGTGCGGCCCCCCGTGAACTCAGGTATGGCTTAATGCTGCGTGTTCATCATCGGCCAGTACCTGCTTGTCGGTTTCCTTGAGCAGCTGGCTGGTTACCACGCCAGCCGTCATCGAACCGTTCACGTTCAACGCCGTACGGCCCATGTCGATCAGCGGCTCCACCGAAATCAGCAGGGCCACCAGCTCCACCGGCAAGCCCATGGCCGGCAGCACGATCAGCGCGGCGAAGGTAGCGCCGCCGCCAACTCCGGCCACACCGGCCGAACTGAGCGTGACGATGGCCACCAACGTGGCGATCCATAGCGGATCGAAGGTGTCGATGCCAACCGCTGGCGCGACCATCACCGCCAACATGGCAGGGTACAGCCCGGCACAGCCATTCTGACCGATGGTGGTCCCGAATGAGGCGCTGAAGCTGGCGATTGACTGCGGCACGCCCAGGCGACGCGTCTGGGCCTCGATGTTCAGCGGGATGCTGGCAGCGCTCGAACGGCTGGTGAAGGCGAAGGTCAGTACGGGCCATACCTTGCGGAAGAAGCGCAGCGGGCTGACCCCGATCGCCGCCAGGATGATGGCGTGGACCACGAACATCAGCGCCAGGCCTAGGTAGGACACGACCACGAAGCTGCCCAACTTGAGGATGTCTTCCATGTTCGAGCTGGCCACCACCTTGGTCATCAATGCCAGCACGCCGTAAGGCGTGAGCTTCATGACCACGCGCACCAGGCGCATCACCCAGGCTTGCAGGGTATCGATGGCCGAGAGTGCACGCTGACCCTTTTCGGCGTCGTCCCTGATCAACTGCAAGGCGGCCAGGCCGACGAAGACGGCAAAGATGACCACGCTGATGATCGATGTCGGCTTGGCCCGCGCCAGGTCGCCAACCGGATTGCTGGGGATGAACGAAAGCAGCAGTTGCGGGATGTTGAGGTCGGCGACCTTACCTGCATAGTCGCTGTGGATCACTTGCATGCGTGCGCTCTCCTGGGCGCCTGCCACCAGGCCTTCGGCACTGAGGCCAAAGAGGTTGGTCAGCAGGATGCCGATCAGGGCAGCGATAGCCGTGGTCAGCAGCAGCGTGCCGATGCTCAGGACGCTGATGCGTCCCAGGGAAGAGGCATTGTGCAGACGCGCCACGGCGCTGAGGATGGAGGCGAAGATCAGCGGCATGACGATCATCTGCAACAGGCCCACGTAGCCGTTGCCGACCAGGTCCAGCCAGGTGATGGTGGTCTTGAGCACAGGGTGCCCTGCGCCATAGATCGTATGCAGGGCCAAGCCGAAGCCCACGCCAAGTGCCAGGCCCAGCAGCACTATCTTGGCCAGGCTCCAGTCGGTACGGCGGGTCTGCGCCAGTCCTAGCAACAAGGCCAGGAACGCCAGCAGGTTTAGCAGCAGTGGCAGGTTCATTGAAGCTCCGAAAACGAGAAGATGAGGCGCCGCCTCTATGTGCGATTGCGAACGGAAATGCTAACAGCCTGAAAACAAACGAATTTATATCCAAATCGAATTTATATAGTCGCAAATGGAATAAAGAGGCGTCGTGGATTGTAATGAGCGAGGCGTTTACTGGGGTGTAAAGGTCGCAATCGAGCGGTGCTGACAGGGCTCACTCGAATAGCGTCTGTCAGTCGTTTCAGGAGATTCGTACATGAACGTTGCGCTCAAAACCGCCGCCATCGGCCTGTCCCTGCTGTTCAGCTGGCAAACCTCCGCTACCGAGCTTGACCACTGGCCAGCCGAAGCCGCCACACAGCTCGACCGCATGATCATCGCCAATGCCCATAAGGGTAACTATGCGGTGTTCGACATGGACAACACCAGCTACCGCTACGACCTTGAAGAAGCGTTGTTGCCATTCATGGAGAACAAAGGGCTGCTGAGCCGTGACAAGCTGGACCCTTCGCTGAAACTCATTCCCTTCAAGGACAGTGCCGAGCACAAGGAAAGCCTGTTCAGCTACTACTACCGGCTGTGTGAGATCGACGACATGGTCTGCTACCCCTGGGTGGCGCAAGTGTTTTCCGGCTTCACCCTCAAGGAACTGAAAGTACAGGTGGATGCGCTCATGGCGTCCGGCAAGCCTGTGCCCAGCACCTACTACGACGGGGATCAGGTCAAGGCCATCGAAGTGCAGCCGCCCAAGGTCTTCAAGGGCCAGGCCGAGCTGTACAACAAGTTGATGGAGAACGGCATTGAAGTCTACGTGGTGTCAGCCGCTTCCGAAGAGCTGGTGCGCATGGTCGCCTCTGACCCCAAGTATGGCTACAACGTGAAGCCGCAGAACGTGATCGGGGTCAGCCTGCTGCTCAAGGATCGTGCCACGGGGCAATTGACCACGGCACGCAAGCAGATCAGCGCTGGGCACTACGACGCCAAGGCTAACGAAGGGCTCGAACTGACCCCTTACCTGTGGACGCCCGCCACGTGGATGGCGGGCAAGCAAGCGGCGATCCTGACCTACATCGATGAATGGAAGAAGCCCGTGCTGGTGGGCGGCGATACCCCGACCAGCGATGGCTACATGCAGTTTCATGGCGTGGATGTCGGCAAGGGCGGGATCCACCTGTGGATAAACCGCAAGCCCAAGTACATGGAGCAGCTCGAAGGAATGATCGCCAGGCAGGCAGCGGCCCAGGCCAAGGAAGGGTTGCCGGTGACGGCAGACAAGAACTGGGTGATCGTGACGCCTGAACAGATTCAGTGAGCAGGTTGCATCCGTGATGGATGCGCGAGGCCGCTGTCTTGGCAATAAAAAACCGGCGCTCGAAGCGCCGGTTCTCGTCATGCTGGATGGGTATCACAGCCCTTCGAGCATCGCCTTGTTGCGCACGGCACCTTTGTCGGCACTGGTCGCCAACAGGGCGTAGGCCTTCAAGGCTGTCGTCACCTTGCGCGGGCGTACCTCAGCCGGTTTCCAGCCCTTCTTGTCCTGCTCGGCGCGGCGCTCGGCCAGCTCGTCATCGCTCACCAGCAGGTTGATCGAGCGGTTGGGGATATCGATCAGGACTTTGTCGCCGTCACGCACCAGGCCGATGGCGCCGCCTGCTGCGGCTTCCGGCGAGGCATGACCGATGGACAGGCCCGAGGTGCCTCCCGAGAAGCGGCCGTCGGTGAGCAGGGCGCACGCCTTGCCCAGGCCTTTGGACTTGAGGTACGACGTGGGATACAGCATTTCCTGCATGCCCGGGCCACCTTTCGGGCCTTCGTAGCGGATGATCACGATGTCGCCGGCCTTCACTTCGTCGGCGAGGATGCCACGCACGGCGCTGTCCTGGCTTTCGAAGATCTTGGCCGTGCCTTCGAACACATGGATCGATTCGTCGACACCGGCGGTTTTCACCACGCAGCCGTCCAGGGCGATGTTGCCGTACAGCACGGCCAAACCACCCTCTTGTGAATACGCGTGCTCGAAGCTGCGGATGCAGCCGTTCTCGCGGTCGTTATCCAGGGTTTCCCAACGCGTCGACTGGCTGAACGCGGTCTGGGTCGGGATGCCAGCTGGGCCAGCCTTGAAGAAGGTGTGCACTGCCTCGTCGTCGGTCTGGGTGATGTCCCACTTGGCGATGGCTTCTTCCATGCTGCGGCTATGCACGGTGGGCAGGTCGGTGTGCAGCAGGCCGCCACGGGCCAGCGAGCCCAGGATGCTGAAGATACCGCCGGCGCGGTGCACGTCCTCCATGTGGTACTTCTGGATGTTGGGCGCCACCTTGCACAGCTGCGGCACCTTGCGCGACAGACGATCGATGTCGCGCAGGTCGAATGCCACTTCGCCTTCCTGCGCCGCAGCCAGCAGGTGCAGGATGGTGTTGGTCGACCCCCCCATGGCGATGTCCAGCATCATGGCGTTCTCGAACGCCTTGAAGTTGGCGATGCTGCGCGGCAGGACCGATGCGTCGTTCTCGCCGTAGTAACGTTTGCACAGCTCGACGATGGTGCGGCCGGCCGTCAGGAACAACTGCTCGCGGTCCGAGTGGGTGGCCAGGGTGGAACCGTTGCCCGGCAGGGCCAGGCCCAACGCCTCGGTCAGGCAGTT
This sequence comes from Pseudomonas sp. FYR_7, assembly GCF_043106155.1. Classification (NCBI taxonomy): domain Bacteria; kingdom Pseudomonadati; phylum Pseudomonadota; class Gammaproteobacteria; order Pseudomonadales; family Pseudomonadaceae; genus Pseudomonas; species Pseudomonas sp. FYR_7. The sequence goes on along the minus strand of NZ_JBICMI010000033.1, from coordinate 126,513 downwards.
CATCGAGTTGGCGGTGAACATGCCAGAGCACGAGCCGCAGGTAGGGCAGGCGCTGCGCTCGTATTCGGCGACCTTTTCATCGGAGGCCGTGCTGTCGGCGGCGATGACCATGGCGTCGACCAGGTCCAGGCCATGGCTTGCCAGCTTGGTCTTGCCGGCTTCCATAGGGCCGCCGGAGACGAAGATCACCGGAATGTTCAGGCGCAAGGCAGCCATCAGCATGCCGGGGGTGATCTTGTCGCAGTTGGAGATGCAGACGATGGCATCGGCACAGTGCGCGTTGACCATGTACTCCACCGCGTCGGCGATGATTTCACGGCTGGGCAGCGAGTACAGCATGCCGTCGTGACCCATGGCGATGCCGTCATCGACCGCGATGGTGTTGAATTCCTTGGCCACGCCACCGGCGCGCTCGATCTCGCGAGCGACCAGCTGGCCCAGGTCCTTGAGGTGCACATGGCCCGGCACGAACTGGGTGAAGGAGTTGGCGATGGCGATGATCGGCTTCTTGAAGTCTTCGTCCTTCATGCCGGTGGCACGCCACAGGGCGCGTGCACCTGCCATGTTGCGGCCGTGGGTGGAAGTCTTGGAACGATAATCAGGCATGAAACACTCCTGGCGGCTTAATCAGGTCACAGAAAGGGGAGTGAGCTTCTCTTGTCCTCTGTACCGCAGGCCGGTTGCCACTGGCACGGATGGGGCCGAAGACCGCGCGGGATCGCCGCGTGCTTGGCCAGAGCTCATAAACCCGCCGGGGGATGACTGGCGATGAATAGCCCGATTCTACACCGCTGGCGCCGGGAAGGCATGACGATGTGTCCGGGCGGCGGTTTTGGGCGGAAACCCGAAGTTGTAGGAACCGTCTGAAACGATCCGTGTGAGGCTGACCTGCGCCTGACTTGCCATTATCATTCGGCCGCCGCATGTGCGGCTTGACGAGATAACCCTCAATGGACCTTCCCAGTTACCGGTTCGTCACGAACTGCAACCTGGCACTGAGCGCGCCGCCGCCAGGGCTGCCGAGGGCTTGAGTCTGCGAGGCTGAAGCCTGCAGGCGCCTGGTCGGCGCCTGGAGAACTTCATGCAAAACCCTATCGATAAAACCATCGCTGCTGGTGCCGTCGACGCTGCGCTCGATGCGCAACGGCGGCAAACCACCGAAAGCTTCCACAAAGGCGCCTCCATCACCACTACCATCGGTGACCTGCGGCACGCGACCCTCGGATTGCTGTACCGCAAGCGGGTGCTGTGGCTGGTGCTGCTGGTGTTCGGCAACCTGTTCTCAGGGGCAGGCATCGCGGCCTTCGAAGAAACCATTGCCGCGCATATCGCCCTGGTGTTCTTTCTGCCACTGCTGGTCGACAGCGGCGGCAATGCAGGCTCCCAGTCGGCAACCCTCATGGTCAGGGGCCTGGCCACAGGCGAAGTCACGCTGAGCGACTGGGGGCGAATGCTGGGGCGCGAATTTGGCGTCGCGCTGCTGCTGGGCTGCACCATGGCGGTAGCCGTGGCATCGCTTGGGCTGTTGCGTGGCGGCCCGCAGATCGCCTTGATCGTGGCCAGCAGCATGGTGGTGATCGTGCTGGTCGGCAGCCTGATCGGCATGAGCCTGCCGTTTCTGCTGAGCCGGCTCAAGCTGGACCCCGCCACGGCCAGCGGGCCATTGATCACGTCCATTGCCGACGCAGCAGGCGTGTTGGTGTACTTCGGTATCGCGACCCAGGTGCTTGAACTCTGAAACGATCGGGGGCCACCCAGGCCCCCGTCATGGCTCAGCTGTTGGGCAGTAACCGGCAGGTGATGCTCTTGATGTAGCGGGTTTCGCCAATCGCCGGGTGCACCGGATGGTCAGGGCCCTGACCACCGCGCTCGAGCAGCTGCATGTTGCGGTCCAGGTGACGGGCACTGGTCAGCAGGATGTTGTGCAGATCGTCTTCGGGCAGGTGCATCGAGCAAGAAGCACTGACCAGAATGCCGTCCTTGTTCAGCATGCGCATGGCCTGCTCGTTGAGCCTGCGGTAAGCCGCCTCGCCGTTCTTCAGGTCTTTCTTGCGCTTGATGAAGGCGGGCGGGTCGGCAATGATCACGTCGAAGCGCTCCTCGGCTGCCTTGAGTTCGCGCAAGGCTTCGAAGACGTCGCCCTCGACGCAGGTCAGCTTCTCACCAATACCGTTGAGCGCGGCGTTGCGCTCAACGCCATCCAGGGCAAAGCCCGATGCATCGACGCAGAACACTTCGCTGGCGCCGAAGGCACCCGCCTGCACACCCCAACCGCCGATGTAGCTGAACAGGTCGAGTACGCGCTTGCCCTGAACATAGGGGGCCAGGCGTGCACGGTTCATGCGGTGGTCATAGAACCAGCCGGTTTTCTGGCCTTCACGGACCGGGGCTTCGAAACGAACACCGTTTTCTTCCAGCGGAACCCAATCCGGGACTTCACCGTAAACGGTTTCGACATAGCGCTGCAGGCCTTCGGCATCACGGGCCGCCGAATCGTTCTTGAACAGGATGCCGCTTGGCTTGAGCACCTGGACCAGCGCCGCGATCACCTCATCCTTGTGCGCTTCCATGGTTGCCGATGCCAGTTGCACCACCAGGATGTCGAAGAAGCGATCGACGACCAGCCCCGGCAGCCAATCGGAATCGCCATAGACGAGGCGATAGCATGGCTTGTCGAACAGGCGCTCGCGCAGTGACAAGGCCACGTTCAGGCGGTGCACCAGCAGTGACTTGTCCAGTGGCAGCTTGACGTCGCGTGACAGCAAGCGGGCGCAGATCAGGTTATTGGGGCTCAGGGCAACGATGCCCAGTGGCTTGCCGTTGGCGGCTTCGAGCACGGCTTGCTGGCCGGCCTGCAAGCCTTGCAGCGGGGTGGTGGCAACGTCTACCTCGTTGCTGTAGACCCACAGATGGCCTGCGCGCAGGCGGCGGTCGGCATTGGCTTTGAGGCGAAGGCTGGGCAGGGACATGACGTCGCTCCGGAAAAAAGAGCGGGAGTATAACCCCTACCCAACCTTAATGCTGAGCGCCAGCTGTCAGGACGACAGGGCCTGGATCAGTGCCTTGTTGAAGGCAGGGATGTCATCGGGCTGCCGGCTGCTGATCAGGTTCCCGTCAACCACTACTTCTTCGTCGACCCACTCGGCGCCAGCGTTGCGCAGGTCATCCTGCAGGGTCTTGAAGCTGGTCATGCGCTTGCCCTGGGTCAAGCCGCTCGAAATCAGCAACCAGCCGCCGTGGCAGATCACGGCAATCGGTTTGCCGGCCGCGTCATGGCTTTTGACGATTTTCTGCGCGCCTTCAACCAGGCGGATGGTGTCCGAGTTCTGTACGCCGCCTGGCAGGACCACGGCATCGTAGAGTTCGCTGGCGCTGTCGAAGGTGCCGTCGACCTTGAATTCGTCCGCGGGCTCGTCGTGGTTCCAGCCGCGCACCGTGCCTTGCTTCTCGCTCAGCACGTGCACCTGGGCGCCCGCCTGCTGCAGGGCGTCACGCGGGCCTGTCAATTCCACCTGCTCGAAGCCATCAGTCACCAGGATAGCCACGCGCTTGCCGTTCAGTTCAGTACCCATGGGCCTTGCTCCTTTACTTGATGAATATGAGAAACAGGCCCACCCGCGCTCATGAAAGTTCAAGTTCACTGATCCAGCGGTTAGTTCTGTGGGGTGCATCGCGGTAGAATCGGCAGTCCCATACGAGTGTGCACGCATGTCCCAAGAACTCACCGCCGAACAGATCCAGCAAGCCTTGCAAGGCATCACCATTCCGCCGCAGCCGCAGATCATGGTCGATTTGCAGTTCGAGCAGTACATGCCTGACCCGGACCTGGAAACCATCGCCAAACTGATCGCTCAGGACCCCGGGTTGTCGGGGGCCTTGCTCAAGCTGGTCAACTCGGCGCACTTTGGCCTGTCCAACAAGATTGGCTCGATCCAGCGTGCGGTGAATTTGCTGGGTAGTCGTTCGATCATCAACCTGATCAACGCGCAGTCGATCAAGGGTGAAATGAGCGATGAAACCATCGTCACCCTTAACCGGTTCTGGGATACCGCGCAGGATGTGGCAATGACCTGTCTGACGCTGGCCAAGCGCACGGGTATCCAGCCCGCCGACGAAGCCTATACCCTCGGGCTGTTCCACGATTGCGGCGTTCCGCTGATGCTCAAGCGCTTCCCCACGTACATGGATGTGCTCGAAGAGGCCTATGCAAAAACCAACGAGCAGACCCGCGTGGTGGACACCGAGAACCGCGCCTTCAACACCAATCATGCCGTCGTCGGCTATTTCACGGCCAAGTCCTGGCGCCTGCCCGAACACCTGACCGGCGCCATCGCCAACCACCACAACGCGCTGGCAGTGTTTCGCGATGACAGCGCCCGCAACAACCAAAGCCAGATGAAAAACCTGTTGGCGGTGCTCAAGATGGCCGAGCACATCTGTGCCTCCTACCGGGTATTGGGCAACCAGACGGTGGATCAGGAATGGAACGTAGTGGGGCCGCTGGTGCTCGATTACATAGGCTTGTCGGAATACGACTTCGATAACCTCAAACAGAACATCCGAGAACTAGGTGGGCACTGATACATGCCTGAGTTACCCGAGGTAGAGACCACCCGGCGCGGCATTGCACCGCATGTCGAAGGTCAGCGCGTCAGCCGCGTGGTCGTGCGTGACCGCCGCTTGCGCTGGCCGATCCCGGAGGACCTGGACGTGCGGCTCTCCGGGCAACGCATCGTCACGGTCGAACGCCGGGCCAAGTACCTGCTGATCAATGCCGAAGTAGGGACCCTGATCAGCCACTTGGGCATGTCGGGCAATCTACGGCTGGTGGAGGCGGGCTTGCCGGCTGGCAAGCACGAGCACGTGGACATCGAGCTCGAATCCGGTCTGATGCTGCGCTACACCGACCCGCGCCGCTTTGGCGCCATGCTCTGGAGCCAGGACCCGCTCAATCATGCGTTGCTGCTGCGACTTGGCCCCGAGCCACTGACCGACCTGTTTGACGGTGAGCGACTGTTCCAGCTGTCCCGCGGTCGGTCGATGGCGGTCAAGCCCTTCATCATGGACAACGCCGTGGTCGTTGGCGTAGGCAACATCTATGCGACCGAAGCGCTGTTCGCTGCCGGCATCGATCCGCGCCGCGCGGCCGGTGGCATTTCGCGGGCGCGTTACCTGAAGCTGGCCATCGAGATCAAGCGCGTGCTGGCGGCGGCCATCGAGCTGGGCGGCACCACGCTGCGCGATTTCATCGGCGGTGACGGCCAGCCAGGGTATTTCCAGCAGACACTGTTCGCCTACGGGCGCGGCGGCTTGCCCTGCAAGGTATGTAGCACCGAACTACGGGATGTGAAGCTGGGTCAACGCGCCAGCGTGTTCTGCCCGCGCTGCCAGCGCTGAGGCCTTGCGCGCTTCGGGATGATCGCCACGGAGGAGCAAGGCGCGGGCATGCCGATGGCCGGCAGCGTCAGGCCTTGCCGGTGATCTTCAGGTACTTGGCCATCAGCTGCTCTTGGCTTTCCGGGTGCGCCTCATCCAGCGGGATGCAGTCGACCGGGCAGACCTGTTGGCACTGCGGCTCGTCGTAATGACCCACGCACTGGGTGCACAGGTTGGGGTCGATCACGTAGATCTCTTCGCCTTGGGAGATGGCCTCGTTGGGGCACTCGGGTTCGCAGACGTCGCAGTTGATGCAATCGTCGGTGATGATCAGGGACATGGGGGCTCCGGCCGGGGCTCAACGCCCGGGCATGTTCAACGCAATGGGCACAATTGTGCCGCATTCGCGCCTGCAGTGCACGCAGGCGCGACGATCTGGAACAGCGGCTTTATTTCTTGAAGCGCTCAGTCAGCGCATCGGCCACGGCCGGGTGCACAAATTTGCTGATATCGCCCCCCAGTGCGGCGATTTCGCGAACCAGGGTCGACGAGATGAACGAGTACCGCTCTGACGGCGTAAGAAACAGGCTCTCGACGTCGGGGGCCAGTTGACGGTTCATGTTCGCCAGCTGGAACTCGTATTCGAAGTCCGACACTGCACGCAAACCACGAAGGAACACATTGGCACCTTGCTCCTTGGCGAAATGCGCCAGCAGCGAGGAAAAGCCGATGACTTCGACATTGGGCAGGTGCCTGGTGACCTCACGGGCCAGCTCCACGCGTTGTTCCAGCGGGAACAAAGGGTTTTTCTTGGGGCTGGCGGCCACTGCAATGATCACGGTGTCGAACAGCCGCGAGGCGCGCTCGACCAGATCGCCATGGCCTTTGGTAATGGGGTCGAAAGTACCCGGGTACAACACTCGGTTCATCGCGTCATCCTGGCTGGAGTGCGTTGGGGAGTCGGATGGTAGCGCAGCGACTGCGCCCGGCCAAGTCATGCGGCCGGCCAAGGCACTATACTTTGGGCCAGCCGATGGTGCGAGGCCGCAGCGCTTGGGTACCGTGCAACACCTCGGCAATACCTCGTACCATGGCGGTTTTCACTGCTCCGTATACAGGAAGCTGGACATGGCCCGGCCCATCAAGACCCGCGAGAGAATCGTCCAGAGCAGCCTCGAGCTGTTCAATCAGTCGGGCGAGCGCAGCGTCAGCACCAACCATATCGCGGCGCATCTGGGCATCTCACCCGGCAATCTGTATTACCACTTCCCCAACAAGCAGGCGATTATTGCGGTTTTGTTCGGCCATTACGAAGCGCACGTAGACAGCTTTCTGCGCCCGCCGCAGGGGCGCCCGCTGGCGGTGCAGGACAAGCGGTTCTACCTGCAGGCACTGCTGGCTGCGATGTGGAACTACCGTTTTCTGCACCGCGATCTGGAGCATCTGCTGGGCAGCGATGCTGAGCTGGCAGCCCGTTATCGACGCTTCTCCGCACGCTGCATGCGTCAGGGCAAGGCCATTTACCGCGGTTTCGTCGAGGCGGGTATCCTGGCGATGAACCCCGCGCAGCAGGAGTCGCTGACCATCAACGCCTGGATCGTGCTCACCTCATGGGTGCGCTTTCTCAGCACGACCCGGGAGCATGCAGCGCACCTGGGTGAAGAAGCGTTCAAGCGGGGCGTGTATCAAGTGCTGGCCCTTGAGCTGGGGTTCGTCACCGAGCCTGCGCGCAATGCGGTGCAAGCCTTGTGCCGCGAGTTTCACGTACCGTTCATTCAGGCGCTTGAGCACTAGCGCCAGGGCCTGGGATTACATCGATCAGGAGATTGTCATGTCACTTGCGCAGTTGATCACCCCGCAGCAGTTGGCTGAGCGGCTGGATTCACCAAACCTTGTCATTCTCGACTGTCGCTTCGCCCTTGAGGATGTGGATTACGGTCAGCGCAGTTACGCCCTGGGTCATATCGAAGGGGCGCACTTTGCCGACCTTGAACGAGACTTCAGCGGCTCGGTCAGCAAGGGAGTGACAGGGCGTCACCCGCTGCCCGATCCAGAAAAGCTGGTAGCCCGCCTGCGCGAATGGGGCGTGGATAACGAGAGCGAAGTGGTGCTGTACGACGACGGTACCGGCGCCTATGCCGCGCGAGGTTGGTGGCTGCTGGCCTGGCTGGGCAAACGCAGTGGCGTTGCCCTCCTGGACGGCGGCCTGACCGCCTGGCACGCCGCGCACCTGCCATTGAGCCTGGACCCCCCGGCCCGGCGCGAAGGCAACTTCAGCGGCCAGCCCGATGATGCGATGTTGATCGATGCCGATGGCCTGGATCAGCGCCTGGACAGCGCAGACCTGACCCTGCTGGATGCGCGCGCATTGCCACGTTTTCGTGGCGACATGGAACCCATCGACCCAGTGGCAGGGCATATCCCTGGAGCACGCTGCGCCGCTTTCACCGAAAACCTTGGCAGCGATGGCCGTTTTCTGCCGCCCGAGCAACTCAGACAACGTTTCGAGCAGCAACTGCAGGGGCGTGCGCCTGAGCAACTGGTTGCGTACTGTGGTTCGGGGGTAACGGCGTGTCATAACCTGTTCGCGTTGGCGTTGGCAGGCTACCCGCTCGGCAAACTGTATGCAGGCTCATGGAGTGAATGGATCACCCGCCCTGAGCATGCAGTGGCAACGGGCGATCAGTAAGCCGTCCTCTGCATACCTTCGCGCAACCACTGCGGAATCCGGCGCTCCAGGTAATAGCCCGGTTTTCGCAGGCTGCCGTCGACGAACCCGACGTGGCCGCCATGGGCGTGCAACTCCAGCTCGGTCCCCGGGGCCAGCTCGTTTGCCGTTGGTAAGCTCAGGGGCGAGACGAAGGGGTCGTCGCTGGCCTGGATGATCAGGGTCCGGGTACGGTTCTGACCCAGGTAGAAGCCACTTGAAGCGCGGCGATAATAGTCGTGCACATCCTGAAAACCATTCAGCGGTGCAGTGACCTTGGCGTCGAAATCCCAGAACGTGCGCAAGCCGCGCAGTGGCCCGAGCTGCTCCAGCTTCGCCAGACGTTCTGGGTGGCCTTGGTCTTTGAACAAGCGCTGCTTGATCTGCACGTAGGCGAGCATTTCGCGCATGAAATGTGCCTGGTACACCTTCGAAAACCCTAGGCCGATACGATCGGCACACTGGTCCAGGCGAAAAGGCACGGAGACGGCAACTGCTGCCTGCAACTGGCTGTCGTCACCCTGTTCGCCCAGGTATTTAAGCAGGACATTGCCTCCCAGGGAGTAGCCGACCGCGGACAGGGGGGCCAGGGGCCTTTTGGCGCGCAAGTGGCTGATGATTTCAGCCAGATCCTCGCTGGCGCCAGAGTGGTAGCTGCGCGGCAGCAGGTTCGGCTCCCCAGAACAGCCCCGCCAGTTCGCTGCAACGCTGGCCCAGCCCAGTGCGTGCAGCGCCTGTTGCAGGCCTTTGACATAGGGTGAGCCCGATGACCCCGTCAACCCATGAAGCACTAGCACCAGCGGCGCATGGGGCTGGTGCGGGCCATGCCAGTCGAGGTCGATGAAATCCCCGTCCGCCAGCCAGATGCGTTCGCGGTCGCGTTGCAGCACTGGGATTTTGCGCCAGAGGGGACCCCACAATGTTTGCAGGTGGGGGTTGGAAAGGCCTTTGGCAGGATGAAACAGGGCGCTGGAGCTTGGCATGCTGGGTAACTCGTGATGTGCCCGGCTAGAGTGCCATGAAACAGCGCCTGTATCAGCTCTCACTGACTCGCCTGTGCTCCTGCTCGCCTATCGCTGTGCTGGCTCCGGCGTAGGCAAGGGGGACTGCTCGGCGTCGGGGCCGAGGGTGACGAATACCTGAGGTGCGTTGCGCCACCACACCTGCGCTACTTCACGAAGGTGGGCAGGGGTCAATGAAGCAAGCCTGTCCAGATGGGTGGTCAGGTAATCGGCGGGCAGGCCCTGATGACTGTGCGTGGCCAATGTCGCTGCCAGCTTTGCGCTGTCGGCCAGTTCCCGGTGCAGCCGAGCAGCGATCTGGTTAACGGCCATGTCGCACTCCACCTGAGTTGGTCCAAGTTCATGGAGGCAATCCAGCATGCCTGCGACAAGGGCATGTGAAGCTTCCCGGTATTGCGGGGCGACGTCCCAGTGTACGTGCAACAGTGCTCCCGCATCCAAGTGCCTCAGTTTGGTAGTGACCGTGTAGGTCAGCCCTCGCACATGGCGCAGTTCCTGAGGCAAGCGCGCCTCGTAGTTGCCGCCAAGAATCTCGGTCAGCAACTCCAGTGCAGCATAGACCGGGGCGTTGGGTAGCACGGGGATGGCCAGGGTCAGCATTGCCTGAGTTGCACTGCCAGGGTGCGCAATATGGCGTGACAGAGGCGACTGCTCACCTAACATGGACGGTGGTTGCGATGCCCACTGCTGCGGCAAATCACGTATCAGGTCATTGACCAGCTGTTCCGCCTCGTCTCGGCTCAGGTCGCCAACCAGTCCTATAGCGAGGTTACTGGCCGAGTAAGCCTTTGCATGAAAGGCCCGCACCTGATCAGTGGTCAAGGGGCCGATGATTGCTGCATCGGCGTGCGAAGCGTACGGATGGCCGCTGAATACATGACCGGTGGTCGTATTGATCAGGCGTGCCAGCGGATTGAGGTTTTGCCGGCCTTGGTAGAGCGCTATTCGATCACGTATCTTCGCCACGTCCTCTGCGCGAAACGCTGGGCGGGCCAGCATCTGCGCCAGCGTTTGCGAAACAGCTCGCAGCAAGCCGGGTGTGCTTAGGCACCTTAGCGTGATCGTGGCTTTGTCTTCGCTCAACGAGCGTCCCACGATGGCGCCCCTTGCAGCCATGTGCTCGGCAAACTGCGCCGCACTGAGGGTTTCGGTACCCTGATCAAGGCTGTAGAGCGTCAGCGCAGCCAGCCCTGGGTGATCGCCATCAAGAGCGCTACCTGCCCGGAATCGCAGCACCAGATCAATCATGGGCCGATCGTGCGCAGCTATGAAACTGACCTTCGTACCTTGCGCCGTCTCCCATCGCTCAGCCGTGGCCAGGAGGGCAGGAGGCTGGTCGAGCTCGACCGTTTGGGTCGAGGTCAGCCTTGCCATCGCTTGACGCGCAGCATCGATGGCAGGCCCCTGGCACAGCACAGGTGCTGCTTGGCGTATCTGATCGTCGGTCATGCTTGCGCTCCTGGTAAAAGAGAGGTGGTGGTCAGCCGCTCACGGCCCAGATAAGTGCGCGCTACCTGCTGCACCTGAGCGCTATCGATGATCGAGATCAGGCGCGCATGTTCGTCGATCAGGGTTGCTGGCTGCCCTGTCGCGGCCATGGCGCCGATTTGTGAGGCTTGGGCAATTGGGCTGTCGAGAGAGAAAAGCTGGCGGGCGAGCAATCGCAGTTTTATCCGCTGCAACTGCTCGTCGGACAAGGCTTCGGTATGCAGGCGTGCTATCTGCTTGTAGATAGCATCAGCAGCTTGTTCGAGGGTCGCATTCAGCGTGTTCACATAGGCTGAGAAGGTGATTACGGTGTCGCCACGTACGAGGAGGTCGTAGGTTGCGGCAACGCCTGTCAGCAGACCCCGGCCCCTGACAAGTTCGGCATACAACCAAGCGCTGGAGCCCTCGGCCAGTACTTCACAGATCAGTTCGAGGGTCTTGCTCGTGAGTGCATTGATGGCTGTGGCACAGCTGGGGACGTTGAAGGACATCAACAGACCATGGCTAAGCCCCGGCAAGCTGACGGTCTGGCTGCGTTCAGCCAATGGCGCGTCTGAGCGAGGAAAAGGCGAGTCTGTCAGCTGGCCGCGCTCCACGTGCGCAAAGTACCTTTCGACCTGCTGTTTCAACGTTTCCAGTTCTACGTTGCCCACCACGACGAGCGTGGCGTTGTTAGGCCGGTAATGGGTGATGTACCACTGCCGCAGCGTTGGAAGGTCGATGTTCTGTAGATCCACCGGCGAGCCGAAGCTTGGGGTGGCATAAGGGCTGCTGCCGTGTGCCAAAGCCAAGTGACGGTCGTAGGCTTGCTGGACGGGCTGGGCGTCTACCTTCAGGCGTCGTTCGTCAGCGATTGCCTTGGCGCCTCGTGCCAACTCGGGCAACCCGAATGTGGCTGTGGTCATGGCATCTGCCAACAGTTCGAGCGCAACGGGCAGGCGCGATGCAGGCAGCAGCATGTCGAAAGAGGTGGCGTCGAGGTGAGTACTGGCATTGGCCTGTCCCGCAAGGCGGGCAACGACTTTGGCGTACTGCCCAGGCTCCAGCTTGCGGCTGCCTTCGAATATGACGTGTTCGAGCAAGTGCGAGAGGTTGGTCTGCCCTGCCGGCTCATGGCGGGTACCGACGTTGTACCAGAGCTGGACGGCGGCGAGGGCATTTCGGCTCTGCTGCCTTAGGTAGACGGACAGACCGTTTTCAAGCGTGAAATGCTGGAGAGGGGAGGGGCTGGCGCTTGTAAGAGAGGCAAGCGCCGCCGAGACATCATCGGCCAGTGAAGGCGCAGAGAGTGATACGGTCATGCTGAGGTGCTCGGGTGGCTAGAGACCCGAGCAGCATCAGTCAATGCAAGACCTGGCCTGCGCTATATAACTAGCCCCGTTGCCACAGCGCGTAGTACACCTGTCCGGTTTTTTTCTCCCGGTGCAGGCGCCAGTTGGCAGGCAACTGCAAGGTCGATGGAGCCGCTTCGCTCTCGGTGTATACCCATGCTTGCTCGCTCAGCCACTGGTGCTGTTCAAGCAGATTGCAGGTGTCTGCCAGCAACTGTTGATGGAAGGGTGGATCAAGGAACACCAGGTCGAACTGCTTTTTTGCAGGGCCTTGCAGATAACGCAAGGCATCGGTCTGCAGGATCTGCCCCCGTGGGCAGCGCAGGAGCTCGAGGTTGTTCTTGAGGTTGGCGATGGCCGCAGGATTGCTGTCCAGCGCCACGGCATCTTCAGCCCCGCGAGACAGGGCCTCCAGCACCAAGGCTCCGCTGCCGGTGAAGGCATCGAGCACGTGCGCGCCCTCGATGTAGGGTGCCAGCCAGTTGAAAACCGTCTCGCGTACCCGGTCAGGCGTAGGGCGCAAGCCCTCGCCGTCGGGCACGGCCAGGCGACGGCTGCGCCATTGGCCCGCGATGATACGCAGGTGGCCCTGGCCCTTGCTCTGGCCCGGTTGCTGGCGAGCGGGAGGGTTGGATCTTGGCATTAGTGCTCCGGTACCCCGAGCGGTTGCCCGGAGGGTTTATCAGTGGGGGCTGGCAGTGGCTTCTGCGGCACCTTCGGGCCAACCGTGACGATGACCAGCTTGTCGGCAGACAGGTGCTTGTTCATGGCGTCTTTAACCTGTTCGACGGTCAGGGCCTGGGACTGCTGCATGAAATCTTCCAGCCAGCTCAATGGCAGGTTGTAGAAGCCGATGGCGCCCAGTTGGCCGACAATGCTGGCATTGCTGGCATTGGAGAGCGGGAAGCTTCCGGCCAGCTCGCGCTTGGCATCGTCCAGTTCTTGCTGGGTAGGACCGCTGCGCAGGTAGTCGGCCAGAATACCCTGAACCAGCTTCAATGTCCCTTCGCTGAGCTCGGCGCGGGTTTGCAGGTTGATCATGAACGGGCCGCGCACTTGCATTGGGCTGAAGGCCGAATAGACCCCGTAGGTCAGGCCGCGCTTTTCCCGCACCTCGCTCATCAGCCGCGTCCCGAACGCGCCGCCACCCAGGATCTGATTGCCCAGTGACAGGGCTGGCCAATCCTTGTCCTGGCGATCGATACCCAGCTCTGCGAGCATCAGGTGGGTCTGCTGAGACGGAAACTCGATGTGGGTGAAGCCTGCCTTGGGCTCCGTCGGTTGGGCTGGAGCAGGCAAGGCCGGGCCTTTGGGCAGACCGGCTGAAACCTGCGCGGCAATTGCCTCGGCTTCGCTGCGGTTCAGGTCACCCACCAGTGCGATGACGGCATTGCCAGGCGTGTAGGCCTTGGCGTGAAACGCTCGCAACTGCTCCAGGGTAATGCCAGTGATGCTTTGCGGTGTTCCATCGCTGGGATGCGCATAAGGGTGTTCGCCGTACAGGTTGGCGAACAGCGTCTTGCCTGCGAGCTTGCCGGGATTCTGCTTGTCGTATTCGAAGCCGGCCAGCATCTGGTTCTTGAGCCGTTTGAGCGCATCCTCCGGGAAGGTGGGCTTGCCTGTGACTTCGGTAAACAGCTTCAAGGCCTGGTCGCGCTTGTCCTTGGCACTGAGGCTACGTAGCGAGGCGACGGCCATGTCGCGGTACGAGCCGTTACCGAAATCTGCGCCCAGGCCCTCGAAGCCCTGGGCGATGGCCGTCACATCCTTGCCCTGTACGCCTTCGTTGAGCATGGCGTTGGTCAGCGCCGCCAGGCCTGGTGTGTCACCGTCCTGGCTGCTGCCGGCAGCGAAGGTCACGCGCAGGTCGAACATCGGAAGCTCGCGGGCCTCGACGAACAGCACCCGCGCGCCTTCAGCCGTGTTCCAGTGCTGGATGTTCAACTGGCGGGTGGTGGGCGCCTTGCCATCAAGCTCGGCCAGGGACTGTAGAGTGTTGGCCTGCCGGGCTTGTGCATTGCCAGCCTTGGCAGCGTCCTGGGCCAGTGCCGGTACGGCCAGCGCAGCCGTCAATGCCCAGGTACAGATACCCGTAGCCAGCCAGTGGGGGCGGTGCAAGCGACGGTCACTCATGAGCGGACTCCTCGGGCAGAACATGGGCAACGCTCAGGCGTTCGCGGGTGAAATAGGTACGGGCAGCTTGCTGGATGTCCTGAGGGGTAACGCGCTTGAGTTCGTCCAGCTCGCTGTCGATCAGCTTCCAGGACAGCCCGACGGTTTCCAGCTGGCCGATGGTGGTTGCCTGACTGCTGATTGAGTCGCGGTCATACACCAGCCCGGCGATGACCTGGGCGCGCACGCGCTCGAGCTCTTCTGCCGTGGGCGGAGTAGTCTTGAGTTCATCCAGCAGTTGCCAGATGCCCTTTTCTACGTCTGCCAGGGTTTTTTGCTTCTGCACGTTGGGTGTGGCTGAAATGAGGAACAGGCTGTCGCCGCGCGTGAAGGCGTTGTAGCTGGACGAGGCGCCGGCCACCAGTTCCTGCCCGCGCTCCAGTCGTGCGGGCATGCGTGCGCTGTAGCCGCCGTCGAGCAAGGCCGAGATCAGACGTAAGGCATGCACCGTGCGAGGGTCCTTGGCCGTGGGCAGGCCGGGTACGTTGAAGCCGTAGATCAGGCTTGGCAGCTGGGTGCGCACGTGCAGGGTCAACTGACGCTGGCCGGGCTCAGCCAGCTCCAGCGGCAGCTTGGCCGCAGGTGTGTCCCGGCGAGGGATAGCGCCGAAGTACTTCTGGGCCAGGCCCTTGACTTCCTCGGCGGTGACATCGCCCACCACCACGAGCGTGGCGTTGTTGGGCGCGTACCAGGAGGTGTACCAGTGGCGCAGCTCCTCGACCTTCATGCGCTCCAGGTCGGCCATCCAGCCGATGGTCGGGGTGTGGTAGCCACTGGCCGGGTAGGCCATGGCCCGAAACAGCTCGAACGCCTTGGCATTGGGCTGGTCATCGGTGCGCAGGCGGCGCTCTTCCTTGATGACCTCGATTTCACGGCTGAACTCGTCGGCTGGCAGACGCAGGCTGGCCAGCCGATCGGCCTCCAGCTCGAAGGCAACCGGCAAGCGATCACGCGCCAGCACCTGGTAGTAGGCGGTGTAGTCGTCGCTGGTGAACGCGTTCTCTTCGGCGCCCAGGTCCCGCAGGATACGCGAGGCTTCGCCGGGGCCGACCTTGGCACTGCCCTTGAACATCATGTGCTCGAGCGCATGGGAAAGGCCGGTCTGGCCAGGCGTCTCGTAGCTGGAGCCGACCTTGTACCAGATTTGCGAGACCACCACTGGCGCGCGATGGTCTTCGCGCACGACCACTTTGAGGCCGTTATCCAGGATGAATTCGTGAGTGGGTTGCACATCGGCGGCGAAGGCCGCAAGCGGGAGGCACAGCGTGCCGAGCAACAGGCCAGCGGCGCGGCGGGCTAGAGCATTCATACGGTGTTTAACCTGTTCGGCGGCCCGCTGGGTTTAGCGTCGGCAGGCCAGGAGGTGCTAGGATACTGATCCGGTTGCCTGGCGACCATGCCTGTCGCCGTTCTGGCCTGCAGGACATCAAGACAAAACGTTGCGCATGAACCAGCCGGCTTCTAGATAGTCTGTTCTGCGTAGAAAGAATTCCTGATGCGCCCTAGCGGGCCATCGCTACCCTGAGATAGCCGTCTTCCATGTTTGGTTCCAACGACGACAAAAAAGCGCCGGCCGAGGCTGGCGAGAAGAAAGGCCTGTTCGGCTGGTTCCGCAAGAAGCCGCAGCCACCTGCGCAAGCGGACGTGCCGGCGGAAAAATCCCCAGCTGTCGAAGCGCCCGCACTAGCTGATTCCGAGCGAGCGGAGGTGCCTGCGCCGCTGGACGAGCACGCCGCTGCGGCCCCGGTCGTTGCGCCGCGTGCGGAGCCTATACCCCCTGCTCCCGTGACGGCTGAGCCCTTGCCAGAGGTCGCCGTGCCCGAGGCACCGGCGCCGGTAGTCGATCCTGCACCGCACGTGCCCGCGCCTGTTCAAGCGGTCGCGCCTGAAGCCGAAATCCCTGCCCCCGTGAGCAACCTGGTGCTGCCGGTTGCAGAAGAACCCGTGGCGCTGGTGCCCGATCTGCAAGCCAAGGCGCCACCGGTCATTCCTGATCGCCCGGCGCCTGCGCCAGCGGTCCAGCCCATTGCAGAGCCGCCCAAGGTCGATCTGCACGTCGAGGCCGAGGCTGCCCCGCCCGTCGAGGCCGCCCAGGCCGAGCCTGTGAAAGCAGGCTTTTTCGCCCGCCTCAAGCAGGGATTGTCGAAAACCAGCGCCAGCATTGGCGAAGGCATGGCCAGCCTGTTCCTGGGCAAGAAAGTCATCGACGACGACTTGCTCGACGAGATCGAGACTCGCCTGCTGACCGCCGACGTCGGGGTGGAGGCCACGTCCACCATCGTTCAGAACCTGACGCAGAAGGTGGCTCGCAAGCAGCTGGCCGACGCCGATGCGCTGTACAAGTCCTTGCAGGAAGAACTGGCCGCGTTGCTCAGGCCTGTCGAGCAGCCGCTGGTCGTGGCGGCGCAGAACAAGCCTTATGTGATCCTGGTGGTAGGCGTCAATGGCGCTGGCAAGACCACCACCATCGGCAAGCTGGCCAAGAAGCTGCAAATGGAAGGCAAGAAAGTGATGCTCGCTGCAGGCGACACCTTCCGGGCCGCGGCGGTCGAGCAATTGCAGGTGTGGGGTGAGCGTAACCGCATCCCGGTGATCGCGCAGCACACCGGCGCCGACTCCGCCTCGGTGATCTTCGACGCGGTGCAGGCAGCCAAGGCCAGGGGCGTGGATGTGCTGATCGCCGATACCGCCGGGCGCCTGCACACCAAGGACAACCTGATGGAGGAGCTGAAGAAGGTCCGTCGCGTCATTGGCAAGCTCGATCCCGATGCACCGCACGAAGTGCTGCTGGTGCTCGACGCCGGTACTGGCCAGAACGCCATCAGCCAGGCCAAGTATTTCCACCAGAGCGTGGAGCTGACCGGCCTTGCGCTCACCAAGCTCGACGGTACCGCCAAGGGGGGTGTCATCTTCGCCCTGGCCAAGCAATTCAAGCTGCCTATCCGGTTCATCGGTGTTGGTGAAGGGATCGATGACCTGCGCACCTTCGAGGCCGAGCCGTTCGTCAAGGCCCTGTTCGCCGAGCGAGACTGACCATGATTCGATTCGAACAGGTTGCCAAGCGCTACCCCAACGGCCACGTGGGGCTGCACGAGCTGAGTTTCCGGGCGCGTCGGGGCGAATTCCTGTTCGTCACCGGGCACTCGGGCGCAGGTAAAAGTACGCTGCTGCGCCTGCTGCTGGCCATGGAGCGTCCTACCAGCGGCAAACTGATGCTGGCCGGGCAGGACCTGGGCCAGATCAGCAATTCGCAGATCCCGTTTCTGCGCCGCCAGATAGGCGTGGTGTTCCAGAACCACCAGTTGCTGTTCGACCGCACGGTCTTCAACAACATTGCCTTGCCCCTGCAGATACTGGGCTTGTCCAAGGCCGAGATCGCCAAGCGCGTGGACTCGGCGCTGGAGCGGGTGTCTCTGGTCGACAAAGGCGAGCTGTACCCTGCCGACCTGTCGACCGGCCAGCAGCAGCGCGTGGGTATCGCCCGCGCCATCGTGCACCAGCCAGCCCTGCTGCTGGCCGACGAGCCAACGGGTAACCTGGACCCGCGCCTGGCTGCGGAAATCATGGGGGTGTTCGAGGACATCAACCGATTGGGCACAACGGTCTTGATCGCCAGCCACGACCTGGCCCTGATCGCGCGCATGCGTCACCGCATGCTCACCTTGCAGCGCGGGCGTCTGATCGGCGACGGGGAGGCCGGACAATGAGTACGACACGATCACCGAAGGTCTCCGAGCGCGTCGCGCCTAAACCTGCCGACCCACAGCCTGCGAAGAAACGTGGCGCAGGCTCCGACGATGACGGTCCGGACCTGCGATCGCTCATGCATGCCTGGCTCGAGAGCCATCGCGCCAGCCTGGCGGATAGCTTACGGCGACTGGGCAAGCAGCCCATTGGCAGCTTCTTCACGTGCATGGTGATGGCCGTGGCGCTGAGCATGCCCATGGGGCTGTCGTTGTTGCTCAAGAACATCGAGCAGTTGGGCGGGTCCTGGCAGCGCGCCGCGCAGATATCCCTGTACCTCAAGCTCGATGCCAGCAGCCGTGACGGCGAGGCGTTGCGCGATGAAATCAAGGGCATGCCTGGCGTAGCAGAGGCGCAGTATGTCAGTCGCGAGCAGGCGCTGCAGGAGTTCCAGCAGCAATCGGGCCTGGGCGAGGCGCTGCGTGAGTTGCCCGACAACCCACTGCCCGGCGTGGTCGTGGTGACCCCGACCGAAGTCGACAAGCCGGCCTTGGAAGCGTTGCGTCAGCGCCTGTCGGAGTTGCCGCGCGTCGATGTAGCGCAGCTGGACCTGGTGTGGGTCGAGCGGCTGGCGGCCATCCTCAAGCTTGGGGACCGGTTCGTTTTCGGGCTGGCCGTCATGCTCATTTCTGCGCTGCTTTTAGTAATTGGCAACACAATTCGTCTACATATCGAGAACCGCCGTGTCGAGATCGAAGTGATCAAGCTGGTGGGGGGCACCGATGCGTACGTACGCCGGCCTTTCCTGTACATGGGGGCCTTGTACGGCCTGGGCGCGGGCCTGTTGGCCTGGGCCATCCTGGCGTTTGGCCTAGGGTGGCTGAACGAGGCCGTGGTGAGCCTGTCCGGTCTGTATGGCAGCGATTTCGCCTTGGGTGGCGTACCTGCCTCCGATGGTCTGTCGCTCTTGATCGGAGCGGTGCTGTTGGGGTATATCGGTGCATGGATTGCAGTCGCCCGCCACTTGAACGAGCTGGCGCCGCGATAGTTTTTATTGGCCAGCATTGGCCTGGGCGTGCCCGTTGGAACTTGTACCTGGGCCCCAGGTCTATGTAGGCAGCGCCTGAAAAGCGCGAGTTCAGTAAGTCGGAGGTTCTTGAATGACCACATCGTTGCAACCTGCGTATGCCCTGGTCCCCGGTGCAAACCTGGAGTCCTACGTGCATACGGTCAACAGCATCCCGCTGCTGACTGTCGAGCAGGAGCGTGATCTGGCTGAGCGTCTCTATTACGAGCAGGACCTCGAAGCTGCTCGGCAGATGGTAATGGCCCACCTGCGGTTCGTCGTGCATATCGCCCGTAGCTATGCCGGTTATGGGCTGGCCCAGGCCGACCTGATCCAGGAAGGCAACGTTGGCCTGATGAAGGCCGTCAAGCGCTTCAACCCTGAAATGGGCGTGCGCCTGGTGTCGTTCGCCGTGCACTGGATCAAGGCCGAGATTCACGAGTTCATCCTGCGCAACTGGCGTATCGTCAAGGTGGCGACCACCAAGGCCCAGCGCAAGCTGTTCTTCAACCTGCGCAGCCAGAAAAAGCGTCTGGCCTGGTTGAATAACGACGAAGTGCACCGGGTTGCCGAAAGCCTGGGGGTCGAGCCTCGTGAAGTCCGCGAGATGGAAAGCCGTCTGAGCGGTCACGACATGGCGTTCGATCCGGCAGCCGAAGCCGATGACGACAGTGCCTTCCAGTCGCCTGCGCATTACCTGGAAGACCACCGTTACGACCCGGCAGTACAGCTTGAAGATGCAGACTGGAGCGACAACTCCACCAGCAACCTTCATGAGGCCTTGCAGGGTCTGGATGACCGTAGCCGGGATATTCTGTACCAGCGCTGGTTGGCCGAAGAGAAAGCTACCCTGCATGAGCTGGCCGAGAAATACAGCGTGTCGGCCGAGCGTATTCGCCAGTTGGAGAAGAACGCGATGAACAAGGTCAAGGCCTTGATCGCAGCCTGATCGTTCTCTGTTCGACAAGAAAGCCGCTGCCCCGCAAAGGAACAGCGGCTTTTTATGTCTGCCCTGTACGCGGTGCCAGGCTCAGGGCCTGCGTGATGTGTCCAATTGCATCAAGTAGCTTGGCCCACCCAGCTGGCTCATCTGGCGGCGAATCCAGCCAGCACGGCTGGCCACGTAGGTGCTTGGCTTCCCAGCATTCCACTTGAGAGGGCTGGGCAGCACCGCGGCCAGTTGCGCGGCTTGTTGCCGGCTGAGTTGACTGGCCTCCACACCAAAGTGATGGCGAGCGGCTGCCTGGGCGCCGAACACACCCTGGCCCCACTCGGCACTGTTCAGGTAGACCTCAAGAATGCGCTGCTTGGTCCAGAACAGCTCGATCAAGCCGGTGAACCATGCTTCCAGCCCCTTGCGCAGCCAGCTGCGCCCCGGCCACAGAAACAGATTCTTGGCCACCTGTTGGGTCAGGGTGCTGGCTCCGCGCACGCTACCGCCACGCTCGTTGAAAGCCAGGGCTGCCTGGATGGCGGGTATGTCGAACCCCCAATGGCTGGCGAACTTCTGGTCTTCGCCAGCGATGACCGCCACCTTGAGGTCATCGGAGATATGGTCCCAACCCACCCATTCGCGCTGCAGATCAATCGGTTCGCCGCTCACCCACGATTGCACCTTGCGCTCGAGCATCAACGCCGTACCGGGCGGGGGCACCCAGCGAAACACCAAAACCAGCACGATACTGACGGCAGCAAACCAGAGCAGGGCGCGCAGAAGACGTCGGAGAAGGTTTCGCAGCATAGGGTGGCTTGGCCGGACGTTTGGGAAGGGCCATTATACAGACCCGATTGGAGGAGTCGTCTCATGCTTCGCAGCTTCCTGATGCTTGCCGCTTTTTTCGGCTTTACCGGCGTGGCCCTGGGCGCCTTTGCAGCCCACGGCCTGAAAAATCGACTCAGCGCTGACTACCTGGCTATCTTCCACACCGGTGTCACCTACCAACTGGTTCACGCGCTGGCGCTGTTTGGCGTGGCATTGCTGGCGGTCCATCTGCCTGGTCGGCTGGTGGGTTGGGCGGGTTATCTGTTCGTGCTGGGTATCGTGCTGTTCTCCGGCAGCCTGTACCTGCTGACGCTGACCGGCATCAGCAAGCTGGGCATGATCACGCCCATCGGTGGCCTGTGCTTCCTGGCAGGGTGGCTTTGCCTTGGGCTCGCCGCGTGGCGACTGGGCTGACTGCCCAGTCCACATTAACGACTAATGGCGTGCGGTGGCCTTGGGTTGCGCGGCCTTTCGGCGCTAGAATGCGGGCCCCAAAGAACAATGGTGGCCGTGAGCATGCGTATCCAACTGAACGGTGAACCCTACGAATTGCCTGCTGGCGAAAGCGTCGCCGGGCTACTGGCACGCCTTGAGCTGGCTGGCCGCCGCGTGGCGGTAGAGCTGAATCAGGACATCGTGCCGCGCAGTCAGCATGTCACCACCGCGCTGAGCGATGGCGACCAGGTCGAAGTGGTGCACGCGATTGGCGGCGGCTGACCGCTGTCGGCAACCCAACGGCAGGCCCCGCAACCTTTTCCCGAGGAACAACGATGAGCAACGTTCGCAGCGACAAGCCCTTCACCCTGGCCGGGCGTACCTTCCAGTCGCGCCTGCTGGTAGGCACCGGCAAGTACCGTGACATGGAGCAAACCCGCCAGGCCATCGAGGCCTCGGGTGCCGAGATCGTGACTGTGGCGGTGCGCCGCACGAACATTGGTCAGAACCCGGGCGAGCCGAACCTGCTGGACGTACTGCCACCGGACCGCTACACCATTCTGCCCAATACTGCCGGCTGCTATGACGCCGTCGAAGCGGTGCGTACCTGCCGCCTGGCCCGGGAGCTGCTCGATGGGCATAACCTGGTCAAGCTGGAAGTGCTGGCCGACCAGAAAACCCTGTTCCCCAACGTAATCGAAACCCTCAAGGCCGCCGAGGTGCTCGTCAAGGATGGCTTCGACGTGATGGTCTACACCAGCGACGACCCGATCATCGCCCGCCAACTGGCCGAAGCCGGCTGTATCGCCGTCATGCCCCTGGCTGGCCTGATCGGTACAGGGCTTGGCATCTGCAACCCCTACAATCTGCAGATCATCCTCGAAGAATCCAAAGTACCGGTGCTGGTGGATGCTGGCGTAGGCACTGCCTCCGACGCCACCATCGCCATGGAAATGGGATGCGAGGCGGTGCTGATGAACTCGGCCATCGCCCATGCCCAGCAACCGGTATTGATGGCCGAGGCCATGAAGCACGCCATCGTGGCGGGTCGCATGGCGTACCTGGCCGGTCGCATGCCCAAGAAACTCTATGCCAGCGCCTCTTCGCCGCTGGATGGTCTGATCAAGTAAGAGCCCCTGATGACTGATTCGCAAGATCTGCCGAACGCCGCCGACGGCGACGCCCGCCCACACCGCCGCATCAAGAGCTTCGTGATGCGTGCCGGGCGCATGACCGAAGGCCAGCAGCGCGGCCTGGACCAGGGTGGGCCGCTGTACATCCTGCCGCTGGCGGACAGCCCGGTCGACTACGACCAGGTCTTCGGCCGCTCGGCACCGCGCACGCTGGAAATCGGCTTCGGCATGGGTCATTCCCTGCTGGAAATGGCCGCCGCTGCGCCTGAGCAGGACTTCATCGGTGTCGAGGTCCATCGCCCAGGCGTAGGGGCGCTGCTCAATGGCGTGCTCACCCAAGGGCTGACCAACCTGCGGGTATACGATTGCGATGCCATCGAGGTATTGAACCGTTGCGTGGCCGACGACAGCCTTGACCGCCTGATGCTGTTCTTCCCTGACCCTTGGCACAAGGCGCGCCACCACAAGCGCCGCATTGTCCAGCTGGCGTTCGCCGAGTTGGTACGGCGCAAGCTCAAGCCCGGCGGCGTGTTTCACATGGCCACGGATTGGGAACCCTATGCCGAGTACATGCTGGAAGTGATGAATGCAGCCCCTGGCTATCGCAATCAAGCAGCGGACGGTACCTACGTGCCGCGCCCGACCGAGCGGCCGATCACCAAGTTCGAACGCCGCGGCGAGCGCTTGGGCCATGGTGTCTGGGACCTGAAATTCGAAAAGACCGCGTGACCCGCTAAGCCTGACGCTGTGCGGATGGACAAAAAGCTGCCTTGCAAGCGCTAGTATTTGGGGCCACGGCGCGGCCCCAGCGATCTTGATGAACAGCATCATTCTGCAAGGTCGGTTTTTGAGTGCCGACAACCACGGGGGCTAACGCCAGGGCGTTACGTAAAAGGCGGCCGGACTGCTACAGCTTCAGCCGCGACGGTCCGCCACCACGCCGATCAGCGCCAGGACCACCAGCAGCACAGGCGCCAACGCGTAGTTGTTGAACTGGCTCAGCCCCTTCAAAACCCAGGGTGTGGCGTAGATCAAGGCCGCGCCGCTGCCGATCATCACCAGCAATGCCATCAGCGGCACCCGCAGGGCCCCTGTCAGCCCGCCCAGGCGCTGCTCGGCCCAGGCCTTGATGTCCGTCCCGAACAGCACCAGCAGACAGCCTACCAACGCCAGAGAAATCTCCGACAAGTTGCTGCGGCTCCAGCGGGAAATCGTCGCGAGCAGGTCGAGTACCAGATCCATGGGTCATCCTTAGGTCAAGAAATACTGCAGCAAGTCATTGAGGAACAGTTGGCCCCTGGGCGTTGCCACCAGTCGATCCGGTTCGACCTGCAAAAGCCCCCTTTGTTCTGCCAGGCGACGGGCTTGGGCGAGCCGTGCGAGCGGCAACCCGGTGCGGTCGGTGAACAGCTGCGCTTCCACACCCTGGGTCAGGCGCAGCGCGTTCATCAGGAACTCGAAGGGCAGCTCGTCCTCGGGCAACTGTTTTTCGCCGGCCTTGAATGGTTTGGCCAGGTTCAGGTAGTCCTTGGGCAGCCGGGTTTTCCAGGTGCGTACGATACGGCCGTCCGCATAGGTGAGCTTGCCATGGGCCCCGGCACCAATGCCGATGAAGTCTCCGAAGCGCCAGTAGTTGAGGTTGTGGCGGGCAGCGCGCTCGGGCTGAGCGTAGGCAGACACCTCGTACTGGCCGAACCCATTGGCCGCCATCAGGCCCTGGCCGGCTTCCTGGATGTCCCAGAGGATATCGTCCTCGGGCAGCTCGGGCGGCTGGTTCCAGAATACGGTGTTGGGCTCTACCGTCAGTTGATACCAGGACAGGTGCGTGGGCCCGAGCTCGATTGCCTGACGCAGATCGCCCAGGGCGTCGTCCATCGATTGGTCGGGCAAGCCATGCATCAGGTCCATGTTGAAGTTGTCGAAGCCTGCGGCCCTTGCCATGCCAGCAGCGCGGATCGCCTCCTCGCCGTTGTGGATGCGGCCCAGCGCTTGCAGCTTGGCGGGTTGGAAACTCTGCACGCCAATGGACAGGCGGTTGATGCCGGTCTGGCGATAGGCCTTGAACTTGTCCTGTTCGAACGTTCCCGGGTTGGCTTCCAGGGTGATCTCAATGTCCGAAGCGAATGGGATGCGTTGCTCGACGCCGCGCAGCAACCGGCCCAGGGCATCGGCACTGAACAGGCTTGGTGTGCCACCACCGAAGAAGATCGAGGTGATGACGCGGCCCTGGACTGCGGCCAGTTCCTGGTCCAGGTCGGTCAGCAGCGCCGCAACGTAGGCCGCTTCGGGCAGCTCAGGCCCCGCGGCATGGGAGTTGAAGTCGCAGTAGGGGCATTTGCGCACGCACCACGGGATGTGGATGTACAACGCCAACGGCGGCAGCTGGCTGATGCCCGGTGCCTGGATGAGCGACGACGTCAGGGTCATGCCAGGCCCAGACGTTGACGCAGCAGTGCCATGGCGCGGGCACGGTGGCTGATCTGATTCTTGTCAGCCGGGGTCAGGTCGGCGCTTGAGCAATCACGTTCTGGCACCCAGAACAGTGGGTCGTAGCCAAACCCGTGTTCGCCGCTTGCCTTGAGCAGGATGCGACCATGCCACAGGCCTTCGCACAGGATTGGCAACGGATCATCGGCGTGCCGTACCAGCGCCAATACACAGACGAACTGCGCACCGCGCTCGGCCTCGGGTACGTGCTTCAGTGCGTCGAGCAACTTGGCGTTGTTGGCGGCATCGCCTTGGCCGTCGGCATAACGCGCTGAGTAGATGCCAGGTGCACCTCCCAGGTAATCCACGGCCAGACCGGAATCGTCCGCCAAGGCGGGCAGCCCGGAAATGCGCGCGGCATTGCGGGCTTTCAAGATGGCGTTCTCAACGAACGAGAGGCCGGTTTCTTCCGGCTCGACCTGGCTGAATTCGCCAATCGATCGCAATTGCACGGATTGACCGAGCATCGCCTGCAGTTCCTTGAGTTTGCCGGCGTTATGGCTGGCCAATACGAGTTGCTGGAAATTCATCATTCGCCTGGGAAAACGTCCTGGTTGAAGCTGAAGGAGTGACTGACACCACCGGCTTGGACACCTAGCTCGAAGACGACGGTCTCAGGGTGTTCGATCTTGAATTGGGCGACGTAAGACGCGGTGCCGTGGTCGGTGACCTGCTTGAAGGCCAGGGGCTCCTTGCGACCGGTCAGGTCCTTGACCGCGCCGCTGACCACGGCCGTGATGGGTTTGCCGGCTCTGAGTACGGTGAGGCTGAGCACGCCCTGGTGACGGCTGCGGACCAGGCCTGTGGCCGCTGCGACCTGCGGGGTGAGCATGCTTGAGGTAAACGCGCCGTAGTGCACCGTGATATCGCCAAATACCTCTTTGCGAGCAGCGCGTGCAGTATCGGCTGCCAGTGCTGGCATTGCCAGACACAGGCTGATCAAAAGCAGGGCAAGGCGACGCATGGTGCAGATTCTCCTGGGTCAGACCGCGAGTTGATGTGCCTGCGGGCCGGGGCTGCTGACGCGGTAGATACCGATTTCGCCCAGAAGGTTAGGCCACAGCCGGCCGCCCAGACCGTTGCGGTGCATATGATCCACCGCCAGCCGGTCCAGCACCTTGGCCTTGCGCTCGTGGACCAGCTCTTCGAAGTCGGCGAAGGTGCAGAAGTGGATGTTAGGGGTGTTGTACCAGGTGTACGGCATGAAGTCCGAGACGGGCATGCGGCCTTTGGTCGCCAGGTACCACCGGCAGCGCCAGTGACCGAAGTTGGGGAAGGTGATGATGCACTGGCGACCGACGCGCAGCATTTCGTCCAGGATGCGGTCGGGGTACTCCACCGCCTGCAAGGCCTGGGTCATGATCACCACATCGAAACTGTCGCTGGCGAAATTGCCCAGGCCTTTGTCCAGGTCCTGCTCGATGACGTTCACGCCCTTGGCCACGCAGGCGGCGATATTGTCCCCGTCGATTTCGAGGCCGTAGCCGGTGACCTGCTTGCGGTCGCGCAGCGAAGCCAGCAGCTCGCCGGTACCACAGCCCAGGTCCAGTACCCGGCTGCCGGCGGGAATCCAGTCGTGGATGATTTCCAGATCGGCTCTCATGCTGTCCTCAGAGGGTAATGCGGTTCATGTAGTTCGAGAAACCCTGCATGTAGCGAGGCGTGGGAATCAGGAAGGCATCGTGGCCGTAGGGCGAGTCGATTTCCAGGTAGCAGACGTTCTTGCGCGCCGCCATCAGGGCATCGACGATTTCCCGCGAGCGGGCCGGCGAGAAGCGCCAGTCGGTAGTGAACGACATGATGCAGTAGTTGGCCTTGACATGGGCCAGGGTCGCGGCCAGATCGCCATTGTGCGCCGCCGCCGGGTCGAAGTAGTCCAGTGCTTTGGTCATCAGCAGGTACGTGTTGGCATCAAAGCGCCCGGAGAATTCTTCGCCCTGGTAGCGCAGGTAGCTTTCAACCTGAAATTCCACACTGTGGAAGTCGTAGTTGAGCTTGTCACTCTTGAGCTCGCGACCGAATTTCTCACCCATCGAGTCATCCGACAGGTAGGTGATATGCCCGACCATGCGTGCCAGCATCAAGCCCCGCTTGGGAATCACGCCCTGATCCTGGAACGAGCCGCCATGGAACTCGGGGTCGGTGAGAATGGCCTGGCGCGCCACCTCGTTGAACGCGATGTTCTGCGCGGACAGCTTGGGCGCCGAGGCGATATCGATACAGTGGCGCACGCGCTCGGGATAGCTGATGGTCCATTGCAGCGCTTGCATGCCGCCCAGGCTGCCACCCACCACGGCGGCCCACTGCGCGATGCCCAGGCGCTCTGCCAGGCGGACCTGGCTGTGAACCCAGTCTTCGACGGTCAGGATTGGGAAGTCGGCGCCATAGGCCTTGCCAGTGGCCGGGTTGATGCTGCTTGGTCCGGTGCTGCCATTGCAGCCGCCCAGGTTGTTCAGGCTGACCACGAAGAAGCGGTTGGTGTCGATGGGCTTGCCTGGGCCGATGCAGCTGTCCCACCAACCCGGCTTGCGGTCAGTGGCAGCGTGGTAGCCCGCGGCATGGTGGTGCCCAGACAGGGCATGGCAGATCAGTACTGCATTGCTCGCGCTGGCGTTCAGCGTGCCATAGGTTTCGTAGACCAGCTCGTAGCTGCTCAGCGAACGGCCGCAGGCCAGAGCCAGCGGCTCGTCGAACCGGGCGGTCTGGGGTACGACCAGACCGACGGAATCTTCTGGAAAGACAGTGGACATCGACCCTGCTCACGCTTGACGGAGGCGTAAGTCTAAAGAGCACCACCCCCAGCGGCAAGCGCAGGCTTGTCGCCAGGGTGCTGCCGGGTCAGATCATCCGCCACAGCTCCTGCGGCATGCCAGCGTAGGCAGCCAGTGGTGGCATGACGAACGACTGGATGACCTGAATGGCCAGGAACGCGAAGATCGGCGAAATATCCATGCCCCCCAGGTTTGGCACGATACGGCGGAACGGCGCCAGCACCGGCTCGCTGATCTGATACGCAAGCTCGGCCGCCGGGTTGTGACTGTTCGGCGCTACCCAGGAAACGATCACCATGACGATCATTGCCACCCAGAAGATTTTCAGGAACAGCGAGGTGATGCCGATAATGGCCCACAACAGCAGGTGCAGCACATCACCGAAGGTGCCGTAGGTCACCATCAGCACGAACCCCATCAGCAGGGCCTGGATGAGCACGGCCAGCAGCAGCGATGAGGTATCCAGCCCGGCGATGCTGGGTACGATCCGGCGGATCGGCTTGAGCAGCGGTTGGGTCGCGCGCACCGTGAACTGGCTGAGTGGGTTGTAGAAGTTGGCCTTGACCAGTTGCAGCACAAAGCGCAACAGGACGATCACCAAGTACAGGCTGACCAGTGTTTGCACCACGAAAATCGCGGCGCCGGACAGTGCATTCATTTGAAACTCCTTATTTGCCCAGTTGCTCGGCCAGCTCAGCAGAGCGTGTGGCTGCAGCGTGCAGCGCCTGCTCCACGATGGCCTCGAAACCACTGGCCTGGAACGATTTGATAGCGGCTTCGGTGGTGCCGGCAGGTGATGTCACGCGGCGGCGCAATTCGGCGGCGTCCACATCGCTGGCAACCGCCATGCGGGCGGCGCCCAACGCCGTGTGCAAGGTCAGCTCGGTGGCGGTCTCCCGAGGCAGGCCGAGCTTCTCGCCCGCCGCAGTCATGGCCTCGATCAGCAGGAAGAAATACGCAGGGCCGCTACCGGAGACGGCGGTCACTGCATCCAGTTGCTGCTCCTGTTCGAGCCAGAGCGCCGTCCCTACCGCCGACAACAGTTGCTCGGCCTGCTGGCGTTGCTCGGCCGTGACTTC
Source organism: Pseudomonas sp. FYR_7 (assembly GCF_043106155.1). NCBI lineage: Bacteria > Pseudomonadati > Pseudomonadota > Gammaproteobacteria > Pseudomonadales > Pseudomonadaceae > Pseudomonas > Pseudomonas sp. FYR_7. Next base: position 98,000 of record NZ_JBICMI010000033.1, on the reverse strand, counting down.
GGCTGTGGCGTACAGGCCACTGACGCCCTGGCGCAGCAGCGACGGCGTGTTGGGCATGCAGCGCACTATCGGGTGGCTGCCCACCCAGCTCTGCAGGCTGGCGCAGGTGATGCCCGCAGCGATGGACACGATCAGCTGGCCTTCCTTCAGGTCATCGCGCAAGGCCTGGCACACGGTCTTCATCACCTGCGGCTTGACCGCCAGCACGATCACATCGGCGCCTTCGATGGCCTGTGCATTGTGCTCGAAGGTTTCGATGCCCTGTTCGGCCTGGAGGCGAGTACGGGTTTCGGCACCGGGGTCGCTGGCGCGAATGTGCGTCGCCTCCACGCCCTGGGCACGCAGACCACCGATCAGGCTTGCGGCCATGTTGCCGGCGCCGATAAAGGCAATACGTGTCTTGCTCATGTCAGGTCCTTGTTAGGAAAAGTGAGTTAAGCATGTCATCAAGCGTTGCCGTAGTCGCGGGCACCAAACAAGGCGGTGCCGATACGGACCCAGGTCGCGCCTTGAGCAATTGCCGCTTCCAGGTCATGGCTCATGCCCATGGACAGGGTGTCCAGGCCCAGCCCGAGCGCGTCCTGTAACTGGCGCAGCTGGGCGAACGCTGCTTCCTGGGCGTTACGATCATCGGTAGGTTCGGGGATTGCCATCAGCCCACGCAAACGCAGGTTGGGTAGGGCAGCCACGGCCTCCACCAGTGCGGGCAGTTGCGCGGGTGCGCAGCCGGCCTTGCTGGCCTCACCGCTGACGTTCACCTGAAGGCAGATGTTGAGCGGCGCCAGGCCAACTGGGCGCTGTTCTGAAAGGCGTTGGGCGATTTTCAGGCGATCCACGGAATGCACCCAGTCGAAATGCTCGGCAATGGCCTTGGTCTTGTTCGACTGAATAGGGCCAATGAAGTGCCAGGTCAGAGGCAGGTCGATGAGTTGCTGTTGTTTAGTCAGCGCCTCTTGTAGGTAGTTTTCCCCGAAATCCTGCACGCCTGCGGCGTGGAGTTCGCGTATGGCGGCGGCCGGCTTGGTTTTGCTGACGGCTAGCAACCGGACGTCGGCGGGATTACGCCCGGCAGCCTGGGCACCCCGGTTGATGCGGTCGCGAATCGAGGAAAGGTTGTCTGCTAGGGTGGACATAGATCGAGGCCGGCAGCTGAAGTGTCGCCGCATTTTACCTAGTTGAAGGCAGATGGGGAGTCTCATGGATGTGACAGACCTGCTGGCGCTTGCCTTGAAGGCAGGTGCCAGCGACCTGCACCTGGCTGCAGGCCAGACGCCGACAGTGCGCGTGCATGGCGTGCTGCAACGCCTGCCCGTGCCGATGGCAACGCCGGATGGATTGATGCGAAGCATGGAAACGTTGCTCGACGCCGACCCGTATCGACAGTGGGTCGCCGGTCACGACCTGGACCTGGCACTGGAGCTGCCCGCGCTTGGGCGGTTTCGCGTGAACCTGTTCAGGCAGATGAACGGCCCTGCGCTCACGTTCCGCTTGATCCCCGCGCGGCTCGCCTGCGCCGAAGCGCTCGGCCTGGGCGAGATTGCCCAAACCATTGGCCAATACCGTGACGGTCTGGTGCTCATAGGTGGGCCGACGGGCAGTGGCAAGACGAGCACGTTGGCAGCCCTGCTCAATCAGATGAGCCGCGAGCGCGCGCTGCACATCGTCACCCTCGAGGATCCGATCGAGGTCGTCCATGCCAGCCATCAGGGCGTGGTCAACCAGCGTGAGGTCGGCCGAGATTGCTGCAGCTTTGCCCAAGGCCTGCGCAGTGCGTTGCGTCAGGACCCCGACGTGATCGTGCTGGGCGAGTTGAGGGACCTGGAAACCATTCGTCTTGCACTGCGTGCCGCCGAAACAGGTCATCTGGTACTGGCAACCGTTCATACACGCTCAGCGGTGAACAGCATCGACCGGGTAGTAGAGGTATTCCCTGCGCAGGAAAAGGCATGGGTGCGCGCGATGCTGGCAGACTCGCTGCGAGTGGTAGTGGCGCAAGTGCTGGTTGGCCGCCGGGGCGGTGGGAGGGTCGCGGCGCGAGAAGTGCTGGTGGTGACGGATGCTGTCCGCAATCTGATCCGCGAAGGGCGCATGGCCCAGCTCCATTCGGCGATGCAGACCGGCGCGGCAGAGGGTATGCAAACCTTAGACGGGGCCATGAGGCAACTTCGAGCGCGCGGGCTGCTCGCCGAGTGATGCAACCAGGGCCGCTACCCACCACCTAGGGTTGGCAGCGGAGCGGCCCTCCACGGGGTTGCTATGAGGCAGGGTTAACGCTTGGCCAGGCTAAGCTGTTGCTTTTCCTTGGGCAGTACGCGTTTGGCGACCACGTAGTGTTTCTGCCAATAGGGCTTGCTCAAGTTATCGATGCTCACCCGCTTGCCGCGACGCGGCGCATGAATGAAGCGGTCATTGCCCAGGTAGATGGCAACATGGTTGACGCGCCGGCTCTTGATGTTGAAGAAGATCAGGTCGCCCGGCTTGAGATCGCTTTTGGCAACCTTGGTGCCGTGACCGCTGGCCATGGCGCTGGAAGTGCGAGGCAGGTTGACCTCAGCCACGTCGTTGAAGGCGTAGCGAACCAGGCCGCTGCAATCGAACCCTTTTTTCGGGCTGGTACCGCCCCAAACATAAGGGGTGCCGAGCATGTTCACGGCACGATCGAGCACGGCGCTGCTTTGCTTGCTCGAAGCAGCCGCCACCGTCTTGCCACGCGACTTATTGGCAGCGTTGCCAGGGCGGGCGTGCAGGGTGGTCTGTTTGATGGGCGTGCGCTTTACCGATGCGTTGGTGGTGTAACCGGTAAAGCCGTTGGGAAGACGTTGCTCACGGTTAGTGGCGTGGGCGGCCAGGGGCAATAGTAGGCAGAGGGTCAGCCATGTCTTGATCAAAGGCGGCATAGATGAAGCTCTTATGAATAGTTGTGTGTTGGGCGCGCAACTTTATAACAGCTTTTTGATCAAATTTTGATCCGCTGGTCGATTCTTGCTTACCATCCGTCGGCCTTGGCGGAAAAAGTCACAACTTTTTTTAGAAAATTTAATCAGCAACCCACGAGGGCCATGCATGAACACTTATCAACAGGGCGCGCCCTTTCACGACACCCACAGCAAGGTGATCGGCTACTTGCTGTGGATTTTCGGCTTTACCGGCTCGCACCGTTTCTATTACGGCAAGCCCATCACCGGGACGATCTGGTTCTTCACCTTCGGGCTGCTGGGCATTGGCTGGCTCATCGACCTGTTCCTGATCCCGGCCATGGACCGCGAAGCCGACCTGCGTTTCCACTCTGGCCGAATCGACTACAACATCGCCTGGATACTGCTGACCTTCCTGGGCATCTTCGGCCTGCACCGCCTTTATCAAGGCAAGTGGATCACCGCCATCATCTACTTCTGCACGGGCGGGTTGTTCCTGGTGGGCGTTCTGTATGACTTCTGGACGTTGAACGGGCAGGTGTCCGAGCGCAATGCCGGCCAGCGCTGACCGTTAGAAACGCTGGCGCGGCCTGGCCAGGCCGCGCCAGCCTGTGGGCACTGACTGCTATTGGCGGGTCTGACGCTGTTGCAGCAGCAGGTTACTGAAGCCCGCGCCGGCCAATTGCTTCTGGGCGACGGTCAACTGCTCGCGGTTGCTGAACGGCCCGACCAGCACCCGGTACCAGGTTTCGTCCTTCACCGTGCCGGACTCCACTTTCACGCTCTGCCCCAGCAGGATGATCTGCGCGCGCACCTTGTCGGCATCGGCCTGCTTGCGGAACGAGCCTGCCTGGAGGAAGAACTGCGTGGTTGCCGCCGGCTTGATCACCGGAGGGGCAGGCGGTGGTGTCTGGCCCAGCAATGCAGCTTGGGCGCGTGCGGTGTCGATCTTGGCGGCCTCTGCCGGGGTCACTGGGGTGACCGGCTGGGCTGGCACAGGTGGCGTCTTCTCGGGCACTGCCTCAGGCGGCACGATGACTTCCGACTCCGGCAGCAAGGTGTAGAAGTCGTACTTGGGCTTTACCGGCTGTTGCGGGGTGGCCTGGTTCGACTTCCCGGCTTCGACCGCCTTTTCGGTTTTCTGCTGTTCGGGCTTGGTGCGTTTGATATCGCCGCCACCGGGTTCGAGCTTCATCAGAAACACGATGAACGCACCGATGGTCAGGCCGACTGCCAGCCATACCCAGCCGGGCATGGGCTGCTTGGCGGGCGCCGTCTGACGACTGGCGCCACGTTTGGGGGCAGGTTTCTTCTTGGCAGCCACCTTACATGCGCTCCAGAGTTTCCAGGCCGAGCAGTTGCAGACCTTGCTTGAGGGTGCGCCCGGTCAGCGCTGCCAGACGTAGGCGGCTTTGTTGCTGCTCGGGCGTCTCGGCAGCCAGGATCGGGCAATTTTCGTAGAAGCTGGAGAACAGGCCTGCCAGGTCGTACAGGTAGCTGCACAAGACGTGTGGCGTGCCCTTGTCGGCTACGTTGTTGAGAATTTCCCCGAACTGGGCCAGGCGCGCGGCCAGGTCCTGCTCGTGAGGCGCTTGCAGCACGATAGTGCCTTCGACTTCGTCAAAGCCCTTGCCCAGCTTGCGGAACACCCCGGCCACACGGGTGTAGGCGTACAGCAGGTAGGGGGCCGTATTGCCTTCGAAGTTGAGCATCAACTCGAAGTTGAAGCTGTAGTCGCTGGTACGGTGCTTGGACAGGTCGGCATATTTCACCGCACCGATACCCACCACCTCACCGATGCGACGCAGGTCGTCTTCGGGCAGGCCTGGATTTTTTTCCTTCACCAGCGCATACGCACGGTCCTTGGCTTCGTTGAGCAGGTCGATCAACTTGACCGTGCCGCCGTCACGGGTCTTGAACGGGCGGCCGTCGGCGCCGTTCATGGTGCCAAAGCCCATGTGCTCCATCTGCATCGGGTGCCCGAGGAAGCCGGCGCGGCGAGCGACTTCGAATACCTGGTTGAAGTGCAGCGCCTGGCGTTGGTCGACGAAATAGAGGGCGCGATCTGCCTTGAGCACATTGCTGCGGTAGCGCACCGCGGCAAGGTCCGTGGTCGCGTACAGGTAGCCACCATCGGCCTTCTGCACGATCACGGGCAGCGGTTCGCCTTCGCTGTTCTTGAACTCCTCCAGGAACACGCACTGGGCACCCTGGTCTTCGACCAACAGGCCCTTGGCCTTGAGTTCGGCGACGACATTGGCCAGGTCATCGTTGTAGGCGCTTTCGCCCATGACGTCGGCCATGGTCAGCTTGACGTTGAGCAGTTCGTAGGTCTTCTGGCAGTGCGACAGCGAGATGTCCTTGAACCGTGTCCACAGGGCCAGGCAGTCAGGGTCACCCGCCTGCAGCTTGACCACCAACCCGCGCGCGCGCGTGGCGAAGGCTTCGGATTCGTCGAAGCGCTTCTTGGCCGCACGGTAGAAGTTTTCCAGGTCGGAGAGTTCGTCGCTGGTGATGGGGTTTTCTTCGAGGTATGCCAGCAGCATGCCGAACTGGGTGCCCCAGTCGCCTACGTGGTTCTGGCGGATCACCTGGTCACCCAGGAACTCGAGTACCCGCGCCACGCTGTCGCCGATGATGGTCGAGCGCAGGTGACCAACGTGCATTTCCTTGGCGAGGTTCGGCGCCGACAGGTCGACCACCACCTTCTGCGCAGGGCCAGCCTTGCGCGCGCCAAGCCGAGGATCGTCAAGCGCTGCGTCCAGGCGGGCGGCCAATGCAGCGGTGTTTTGGAAGAAGTTCAGAAAGCCCGGACCTGCGATCTCGACCTTGCTGATGTCGGCGCTGGCCGGCAGGGCCTGGATCAGTTTTTCGGCCAGGTCACGCGGCTTCATGCCGGCCGGCTTGGCCAGCATCATGGCAATGTTGCTGGCGAAATCGCCGTGGGTCTTGTCCCTGGCGTTTTCCACCTGGATCGCCGGCGACAGCCCGTCAGGCAACACACCGTCGTTGACGAGTTGGGTGAGGGCTTGCTGGATCAGCTGGCGAATGGTGTCTTTCATAGGAATCTCTTTTCGACCGCAAGCGCGGCGGGCGCCTGGATGCGCTGGTGGAAAAACTGGGCATTATCCGTGGCTGGGCGCGCGTTGCCAACCTTTGGCAGGCACGTGGCCAGGCACGGGGCAACTTGAAAGCCTTCGCTGGGTCCTGATGCAGCCTCGCCGCGCGCGGCGTGGCGCTTCAAACGTGCCTTCAGTAAAGATCCACCGGGTCGACGTCTATCGACCAGCGTACCTGGCGCCCGCTTGGCAGTTGCTCCAGCACCAGTAGCCAGGCGCTGATGAGGCGGTGCAGAGGGGCACGGGTACTGGCCTGCAGCAACAGTTGTGCGCGAAAGCGCCCCGCTCGGCGCTCCATGGGCGCCGGTACCGGGCCAAGCAGTTCGATGCCGGGCAGGCGCTGCTGCGCCATCAGGCGCTCGGCCGCTGTGCAGGCTTCATCCAGAAACGCCTCGGCCTGCCCCGGCTTGTGCGCTTCGGCGCGCAACAGGGCCAAGTGCGAAAAGGGCGGCAAACCGGCGGCGCGGCGTTCGTCGAGCGCCTGTTTGGCGAAGGCAAAATAGCCCTGCTCGGTCAGTTGAACCAGTAAAGGGTGGTCAGCCAAGTGCGTCTGGATGATGACCTTGCCGGGCTCTTCCGCCCGTCCTGCACGGCCAGCGACCTGTACGATCAATTGGGCCATGCGTTCACTGGCGCGGAAGTCCCCGGAAAACAGACCGCCATCGGCATCGAGAATGGCAACCAGCGTTACCCGGGGGAAGTGATGCCCTTTGGCGAGCATCTGCGTGCCGACCAACAGGCTTGGCTGGCCGCGTTGAATGGTTGTGAACAGTTGGTGCATCGCGTCCTTGCGCGAGGTGCTGTCGCGGTCCACGCGCAGCACGGGATAATCCGGGAACAACACCTTCAGGCGCTCTTCGGCGCGCTCGGTGCCGGCCCCGACAGGGCGCAGGTCCACGTGCTTGCATTGTGGGCAGTGATGCGGCAACCGCTCGTCGTAGCCGCAGTGGTGGCAGCGCAGCACGCCGGAGCGCTGGTGAACCGTCATGCGCGCATCGCACCGCGGGCATTCGGACAGCCAGCCGCAGTCGTGGCATAGCAGGGTAGGCGCGAAGCCACGGCGATTGAGGAACACCAGTACCTGTTGTCCCGCCTCTAGGGTCTGGCCAATGGCCTGCTGCAGGGGGCCGCTGATGCCGCTGTCCAGCGGCAGGCTTTTCACGTCCAGGCGCAACATGCGTGGTGCACGCGCACCGCCTGCGCGCTGGGTCATGTGCAGCAGGCGGTAGCGGCCGCTCACGGCGTTGTGCAGGGTTTCCAGGGAGGGCGTGGCCGAGCCAAGCACGATCGGCACGTTCTCCTGATGCGCGCGCACCAGCGCCAGATCCCTGGCGTGGTAGCGCAGGCCCTCCTGCTGCTTATAAGAGCCGTCGTGTTCCTCGTCGATGATGATCAGGCCCGGGTTCTTCATGGGCGTGAACAAGGCCGAGCGTGTGCCGATGATGATGTCTGCCTCGCCGTCACGCGCCGCCAGCCAGGCATCGAGGCGCTCACGGTCGCTGACGTTCGAGTGCACGAGGGCAATGCGGGCGTTGAAGCGCTGCTCGAAACGCGCCAGTGTCTGCGGCCCCAGGTTGATCTCCGGGATCAATACCAGGGCTTGCTTGCCTGCTTCGAGCGTTTCACGAATCAGTTGCAGGTAAACCTCGGTCTTGCCGCTTCCTGTGACGCCCGCCAGCAGAAAAGCGCCGAACTGCCCGAAACCGCCGAGCACGGCATCGAAGGCATCACGCTGTTCTTCGTTCAGGGGCAATTCCGACTGCGCCAGCCAATGCTCACGCCGTTCGGCCGGGCGCTGACGGCGTATTTCTACGCACACCAGCTCTTTGGCCAACAGCAGGTCAAGGCTGTCCTTGTTGAGGTTGAGCTTCGACAGCACGCTGTGGGCCACCCCATGCGGGTGCTGAGCCAGGGTCTTGAGCGCATCGCGTTGGCGAGGTGCACGCGCGATGCGCGGGTCTTCAAGGCGAGCGCCCGGCGCTGCGTGCCAGAAACGTTCCTGGCGCATCTCGGCAGGTTCACCCTGACGCAGCAGGGTAGGAAGCGCCCAGCTCAAGGTGTCACCCAAGCTGTGCTGGTAGTACTGGGCGGTCCACAGGCACAGCTTGAACAGCGAGGCTGGAATGGGCGATACCGGGTCGAGCAGGGCGCTTGCTGGCTTGAGTTTGTCAGCCGGCACCTCGCTTTCGGCACACACTTCTACCAGGACACCGATCATCTCGCGCCGCCCGAACGGCACGCGCAGGCGCATGCCAGGCATCCATGTCTGGTTCGCCATGCCGACCGGCGCCTTGTAGTCGAACAGGCGGCGCAGCGGGGAGGGCAGGGCAAGGCGCAGGATGACGTCGGGCACGCTAAAGGTCTCGGGGGGCGTTTCAGAACTGGCGAGCCTAGCAGACGACGGTCGGTACAAGCGACAACTTGCGCTGGCGCCATGCTCTGGTATTATTTGCCGCCTAATTACGTGCGGTATTCAACAATTGGTGTTGGGTGGCGGCACGCAGCTCGAGGAAGTGACCATGAAAGCTGATATCCATCCGAACTACGAAGCAGTTGCTGTCACCTGCAGCTGCGGCAACAAATTCGAAACCCGTTCGACCCTGGGCGATACCCTGTCGATCGACGTATGCAACCTGTGCCACCCTTTCTACACCGGTAAGCAGAAAGTCCTGGACACCGGCGGCCGCGTACAGAAGTTCGCCGATCGCTTCGGCATGTTCGGTGCCAAGAAAGGCTGATGTGCGTGGCGAACCCTTCGGGTTTCGCAGCGTTGCAGAGAAAAGCGCCCCTTGTGGGCGCTTTTTTTATGCTCGTTTGCTGGGCATCCCAGGCGCTGGCTTTCTGCCCGCCCCCGGCACGTGCGCAATGGGTCGCCGTACGGCATGTGGTCGATGGCGACACCGTGCGCTTGGTCGATGGCCGCAGTGTGCGTCTGATCGGGATCAATGCCCCCGAAATCGGCCGCAAGGGGCAAGCGGATGAGCCTTTTGCCCAGGCTGCCCGAAAACGCTTGCAAGCATTGATCAAGGCCAGTGACGGGCGCGTTGGCTTGGTACGCGGTAAGGAAGCCAAAGACCGGTACGGTCGCACGCTGGCCCACCTGTACAGCCGTGAGGGGCGTAACTTTGAGGCGCAGCTGCTCAGCGAAGGCCTTGCATACCGCATCGCCTTCGCACCCAATACTGAGCTCAGCCGCTGCCAGCAAAGTGCCGAGTCAGTTGCGCGTCAGGCGGCTGTCGGTGTGTGGAAGCGCTCACCGGTGGTGCCCGCCCATGCAGTGCGCAAGCCAGGTTTTGCGCTGGTGTCAGGCCGCGTCACCGCCATCGAACGGAGCCGCGCGGGCATTCGAGTGACCCTCGACAGCGCCGTGACGCTTCATATACCCGCTCGTCTGCGCCGTGCATTCCCCACAGGTTTCTTCGATAACCTCAAGGGGCAAAAGGTCGAGGCCAGGGGTTGGATTCGCAGTGCATCACGTAAGGCTTCCTACACGTCGGGTCAGCGACGCTGGCAGCTGACCCTCACAGACGTCAGCATGCTCGACCGTGTGCAGAGATAAAAGATGTAGACATTTCTACAGCAGATTGTACACACTGAAGCCTGCATGCCCCGTGGGTTGTAGCATAAAGTCTTAGGCTAGAGGCCTTGACACGAGTGACCGGCCAGTCTTGTGACGGCTGGACTCTTTGCGTATCCTCGGCGGTCCGTCAGAACAGCCAATAGCGGAATGCCCAACATGTCAGACCTGAAAACCGCCGCTCTCGAATATCACGCTCACCCTCGTCCAGGGAAACTGAGCGTCGAGCTCTCCAAGCCCACCGCCACCGCCCGTGACCTCGCCTTGGCTTACAGCCCAGGTGTGGCAGAGCCTGTGCGCGAGATCGGTCGTGATCCGGAGCTGGCCTACAAGTACACCGGCAAAGGCAACCTGGTTGCCGTGATTTCCGATGGTACTGCCATTCTCGGTCTTGGCGATCTGGGTCCGCTGGCGTCCAAGCCTGTCATGGAAGGCAAGGGTGTTCTGTTCAAGCGTTTCGCCGGTATCGACGTGTTCGACATCGAAGTCGAGTCCGAGAGCCCGCAGGCGTTCATCGATACCGTACGCCGCATTTCGATCACCTTCGGTGGCATCAACCTTGAAGACATCAAGGCGCCAGAGTGCTTCGAGATCGAACGCACCCTGATCGAGCAGTGCGACATTCCGGTCTTCCACGATGACCAGCACGGCACCGCCATCGTTACGGCCGCCGGCATGATCAACGCCTTGGAAATCGCCGGCAAGACCCTCGAAGACGCCAAGATCGTCTGCCTGGGCGCTGGTGCAGCGGCCATTTCCTGCATGAAGCTGCTGGTCAGCATGGGTGCCAAGGTCGAGAACATCTTCATGATCGACCGCAGCGGCGTTATCCACGCTGGCCGTGACGACCTGAACCAGTACAAGGCGCAGTTCGCGCACGCGACCGACAAACGTACCCTGGCCGATGCCCTCGAGGGTGCTGACGTGTTCGTGGGCCTGTCCGGTCCGAACCTGTTGAGCGCTGAAGGCCTGAAGTCGATGGCCGCCAACCCGATCGTGTTCGCCTGCTCGAACCCCGATCCCGAGATCGCCCCTGAGTTGGCCCATGCCACGCGCGACGACGTGATCATGGCCACTGGTCGTTCCGACTATCCGAACCAGGTCAACAACGTACTGGGCTTCCCGTTCATCTTCCGCGGCGCGCTGGACGTTCGAGCCAAGCGTATTAACGAAGAAATGAAGATCGCCGCTGCCATCGCCCTGAAAGACCTGGCCAAGCAGCCGGTTCCCAAGGAAGTGTGCGAAGCCTACGGTGTGGAAGGCCTGGAATTTGGCCGTGAGTACATCATTCCCAAGCCGCTGGATGCACGCCTGATCACTGTCGTCTCCGACGCCGTGGCCAAGGCTGCCATCGAGTCGGGCGTCGCTACGCTGCCGTATCCGAAGCATTACCCGCTCAAGAACGTTGACGACGTGTTCAACGGCTGATCGTTGTTCTGCACTGACTAACCCGGCTGTCATGGCCTGATGCTGTATACGTGGGGCTGCTTCGCAGCCCATCGCGGCACAAGACCGCTCCTACATTGATCGCGTGAAGTCTGATTTGACGGTTTCGCGGAACTTTGTAGGAGCGGTCTTGTGCCGCGATGGGCCGCGAAGCGGCCCCAACGATATCAAGACAGCATATAGCCATGACTGCCGGGTTTTTTCATGGCTGTAAAACGAAGGGTTCCCGGGAAATCGGCAGCATCGAGCCGTAATGCCAGGGCCGCATTGCAGCCCTGTCAGGGTGCCGGTTGGATATCAGAAGAGATCCATGGGCGTTGTTTCATCGGCTGGAAGCGGGCTACCCGGTGCAGTCCCGTTACCCAGTTCATCCACCGAGGGTGGAGAGTCCTCCGCCTTGAACAGCTCGAAATAGGCATTGGGCGTACTTGCCGAGGCAGCACGGCCACTGACCGGATCGACCCGCAGGCTCAGGATGCCTTCAGGCTGCGCAGGCGGGTGCTCCGGCCGGCCTTGCAAGGCAGGGCCCATGAAGCCCATCCAGATCGGCAGTGCGGCAGTGCCACCGTATTCCCGACGACCCAGGGTTTCGGGCTGATCGAAACCAACCCATACCGTGGTCACGTAGTCGGCGTTGTAGCCAGAGAACCAGGCATCCTTGGATTCGTTGGTGGTACCGGTCTTGCCTGCCAGGTCGGTGCGTCCCAGTGCCAGCGCTCGGCGGCCCGTACCGCGTTTGATGACGTCCTGCAGCATGCTGGTGAGGATGTAGGTGGTACGGCCGTCGATAATGCGCTCGGCCACTGCCGGGGCTTGGGGTGCGGGTGTCTGATCGAACGAGCCGGCGGGCTCACCAGGAACCTGCCCAGTGCTGATGGGCTGCTCGGGAGCGGCCAGCCCGGCGTTGTCTTCCGAACCCTGGGGAACGCGTGGCGGGTTGGCCGTGAACAGCGTCTCGCCATTGCGGCTCTCGATACGGTCGATGAGGTAGGGCGAGATTTTGTAGCCGCCATTGGCGAACGTACTCCAGCCGGTGGCGATTTCCATCGGCGTCAGGGTGGCGGTACCCAGTGCCAGCGATAGGTTACGGGGCAGGTCCTGCTTGTTGAAACCGAACTTGGCGATGTAGTCGATGGTGCGGTCGATGCCCATGGCCTGCAGCAGCCGGATCGAAACCAGGTTACGTGACTTGTACAGGGCTTCGCGCATGCGAATCGGGCCGAGGAACGTATTGGTGTCGTTCTTGGGGCGCCAGACCTTGTCCACCGACTCGTCGACGAACACGATCGGCGCGTCGTTGACCAGGCTGGAAGCGGTGTAGCCGCTGTCGAGCGCTGCGCTGTAGATGAAGGGCTTGAAACTCGAACCAGGCTGGCGCTTGGCCTGCATGGCACGGTTATAGTTGCTCTGCTCGAACGAGAAGCCGCCGACCAGTGCACGGATGGCGCCGCTGGTCGGGTCCAGGGTGACGAGTGCGCTCTGTGCACTAGGCACCTGGCTGAATTTCAATGACCCGTCATCCAGGCGTTGCAGGCGCACCAGGTCGCCCACTTGGGCAACGTCTGCCGGCGACTGAGGCGCACGGCCCTGGGCATTGGTGTTGATGAACGGACGTGCCCACTTCATGGTGTCCCAGGCCACGGTCTGTTCCTTGCCGTTGCGGGTCAGCACCTGAAGGCCGGTCTTCTCGACGCGGGTAACGATGGCCGGTTCCAGTCCACCCAGTGTGCGCTGCCTGGCCAGTTCGTGGGTCCAGGCCGCCACGGTGCGCCCAGGGAATCGGGCCTCGGGGCCGCGGTAGCCATGGCGCTGATCGTAGTCGGTCAACCCCTTGAGCACCGCCTTGTTGGCGATTTCCTGGGTGTCGCTGGGTACAGTGGTGGTCACGCGCAAGCCTTCGGTGTAGGCGTCGCTGCCGTAGCGGCCGACCATCTCGGCGCGGGCCATTTCGGCGACGAAGGGCGCATTCACCTCCGGCGTGGGCACGTGATAGCGGGCGTTCAGCGGTTCGGCCAGGGCGGCCTGGTAGCTTGCCTCGTCGATCTTGCCGAGCTTGTACATGCGGCCCAGGATCCAGTCACGGCGCTCCTTGGCGCGGACCGGGTTGGCCAGCGGGTTGAAGCGTGACGGCGCCTTGGGCAGGCCCGCGATCATCGCCATCTGCGCCAGGCTCACGTCACGGATCGACTTGCCGTAGTAAACCTGGGCGGCGGCATCGATGCCGTACGCGCGGTTGCCCAGGTAGATCTTGTTCACGTACAGCTCGAGAATTTCGTCCTTGGTCAGCTCGCGCTCGATCTGCAGTGCCAGCAGAATCTCGTTGGTCTTGCGCGAGAAACTGCGTTCGCTGGTCAGGAAGAAGTTCTTCGCCACCTGCATGGTGATAGTGCTGCCACCGGTCTGGATATGGCCGGTCTTGACCAGCTGTGTGGCCGCGCGCATCAGGCTGCTGGGGTCGACGCCATAGTGGTTGAGGAAATTGTCGTCCTCGGCGGACAGAAGTGCCTGAATGAACTGTGGCGGAATCTCCGAGAAGCGGATCGGGGAACGGCGCATTTCGCCAAATTCGGCGATCAGCTTACCGTCGCTGCTGAACACCTTGAGGGGGATCTGCAACTGGATGCTTCTGAGCGAATCGACCGAAGGCAGGTTGGGGCTAAGATACAGAAACGCACCGCTCACACCGAGTACGAGCGCGCAGATGGCTGCGACGGAAGACCACCAGAAGAACTTAAGCAGACGTATCAAGGCTTTTCGGTGTCCAGGTTGTGAATGGATTGCACGCAGGCCCGGCGGGCCGGAAAACGCCGGGCATTATAAGCATTTTTCGCCACGCCGGGGTTACCGCCCGGGCTGCTCGTCGTCTGGCGGCGGCCGGATTCAGGGAACGCCCCAGGGGGTATCGAGCGCAGGGAGGCCGCGATGCTTGGACGCTTTAGCAGGGATGCCGGTTCATTTACAGGGATTGAAATCGTCGAGAATGCGGTGCGGGTGGTTCAGTTGCGCAAACGCAAGCGGGGCTTTGAGGTGCTGTGCCAGACACAGGAATCCTACCGACAGCCAGCGGCCACCACCTGGATGGCCCAGCCAGCACATGCCGCAGCTGCGCTGCGGCGCGCCTTCGAACGTCACGGTCTACGCCAGCATCGAGTGGCCATGGCGCTGCCAGCCGACCAGGTGATCTGCAAGCCGACCCGCCTGCCGCTTCAGGCTTGTGAGGAACAGATCGAAGCGCAATTGCTCGCCGAAGCCGAGCGGCTACTGCCTTTTGCACTGGATGACCTGGCCATGGATTTTCATGTACTGGGCCCCAGCCTTGATAAGCCCAACAGTATCGACGTGATGGTGGCGGCTTGCCGGCAAAGCACGCTGGCACTGGTGCAATCGATGGTGACGCAAGCGGGGCTACAACTCGAGGCCGTGGAGGTCGACACGGTCGCCCTTACCCGCCTGTTACCGTCTGCATTTTCGGATCAGGCAGCCTTGTTGCGGATTGATCGGCAAAACATCGTGCTGCATCGCTGGCAACCCCAGGGCGTCTGCCAGCGATGGGAGTGGACGGCGACTGAACCCTTGCTGCCGGGCGAGTTGCCAGAGCAGGTTGCCGCGGCGCTCGTGTCGCAGAGCCTGCCGGAAGACCTGTGGGTGTCAAGCGGTGCCTGCATGACCCATCGGCACCTGCGAGCGATGAGCGAAAGGCTCAACGTACATTGCCGGCCGTTACCTGCACCCGGCGGGCTCGAATGTCTCGGCGGCCCCATGCTGCTTGCCAGCACGCTGGCGGCAGGAGGCTTGCGGGCATGATCCGGTTCAACCTGCTTCCTTGGCGCGAGCGGCAGCGGCAAGCGGCCATTCGGCGCTTTCGCAACCAGCTGTTGGCAAGCGCATTGGCGGCCCTGTGCGCCGTGACAACGGTCGATCAGCTGGCGCGTCAACGGGCCCACTTGCAGGCGGCTGATAACAAGCAGCGAGCGGCTGAATTGGCGGCCCTGGGTGAGCCGGCAGCGTCTAGGGCACAGCTGCAGGACCAGCACGCCGCGTCGTCGAGCCAGCTTTCCCGGTTTGAGACGCTGCGCGCTGAGCAGCGCATCCTGGAGGGGTTGTTCACGGACCTTGAGCGCGCCCTGCCAACTACTGTGCAGTTGTTGGGCCTGCAATTTGAAGCCAATCACCTGCAGATAACGGGCCTGGCTCCCTCTGGCGCCGTGATCGCCCAGTTCATGCGGGACCTGGGTCGCTCGGGCATGTTGATCGACCTGCAACTCAAGCAGATCAAAAGCCTGCCCCGTGCCGATCAGTTCCTGCTGACAGCACGCGTCGCGGCGTCCTGGTCATGAAACTGCAGGCGGCATTTGAGCGCGCGTCGGCATTCGGGCAGTCCGTGCGGGCCAAGCGCATGGCGCCGGTGCTGCTGACCTGTTGTCTGTTCGCCCTGGGCTGCGCGATACGCCTGCCAGCAGCGCTGCAGCACATGGACCGGGAGCAGGTCAGGGCCCAGGCGCTGGATGAGCGGCAATCGGCCTTGAACGCAGAACGCGCCGGGCTCGACAGCCTGCGCGCCGCGGTGGCTGAGGCCGAGCAACGCTTGCAGGTGGCCCTGTGGAGCATGGCCGCCGGCCAGGACATGAGCGACCTGGTGGATCACATCGCGGCGTTGGGCCGCGCCCACGGCTTGCTCATCGAGCTGCTGCGGGTGCAAGAGGCGCAAACCCACGGTGATTACCAACAGGTGCCGCTGGAACTGCGGGTCAAAGGCGAGTATGCCGGCGTGCGGCAATGGTTGTTCGAGTGGCTTGGCCAGGCTCGGCTGCTGCGCACTGGCGACATGAGCCTGGAACCTGTCACCGGGCAGCCTGGCATGGTGCAACTGCGGCTGCAGGTCGATGCCTTCCAGGCAACCGTCCCAACGCTGCCGGCACAGGCATTGGCCCAGCTGCCGGCACGCATGCCCGTGGCGGCACCGCACGTCGACCCATTCAGGCCGCAGCAGGACCAACTGCCTGATCGCGGGCTGGCAAGCGTGCCGCTGTCGCAGGTGCGCATGGTTGGCAGTCTGTCGCGGGCGCAGGCTCACGAAGCGCTGTTGATGGCAGCCGGTAGGGTTCATCGGGTAAGCCTGGGTGACCGGGTCGGGCGCGATCAAGGGGTCGTTGCGCATATCGATCCGGGTCAGGTGGAAATTCGCGAACACTGGTTCATGGACGGTGCATGGCACGAGCGCGTTGCGTTTATCTCTATGGCAACACCTGCGGGCAAGGAGGCCCTGATCCTGGATGAGCAAGACATGGAAATGGCTACTCGCAACCCTGCTGTTGCCGTTGACGGCAATGGCCGCCCCCTACCAGGGTGAACGGCTGTCACTGAATTTTCAGGATGTCGAGGTACGCGCCGTGCTGCAGGTGCTTGCCGACCATGCCGGTATCAACCTGGTCGCCAGCGACGACGTCCAAGGGAGCGTCACCTTGCGGCTGGAAGATGTCCCCTGGGATCAAGCGATCGACCTGGTATTGCGCAGCAAGGGCCTGGGTCGACGCCAGGAAGGCAATGTACTGCTGATCGCACCGCTTTCGACCCTGAACGCGCAGTCGTTCGAGGGCACCGCAAATTCACTCGACGTGCAACAACAGCCCATGCGTCGAGAACTGATGCGTATCCACTATGCCAAGGCCGCAGATTTGTCCGAGCTGTTGTTGGCGAGCCTGTCTGAGGACGGCATCCTTGCCGGCAGGGGCAGCCTGGGTGTGGATGAGCGTACCAACACGCTGGTTGTCCACCAGCCGGCGAATCGACTTGCCGAGATTCGGCAACTGATCGCCCAGTTGGATGTGCCCGTGCGTCAGGTCGCGATCGAAGCCCGTATCGTGGAGGCCAATGTCGACTACCAGAAAGGCCTGGGGGTGCGATGGGGCGGCGACCTGTACAGCAACGAACTAAGACCGGGCAAGGACCTGTTTGTAGACCTGGGCGTCGAGCGGGGCGGCAGCAGCCTTGGCGTTGGTCTGTTGCGCGGCGACGTGCTCCTTGATCTTGAGCTCAGCGCCATGGAAAAGAGCGGTGAGGGGGAGATCATCTCGCAGCCCAAGGTAGTGACCGCTGACAAGGAGACGGCGCGGATACTCAAAGGTACCGAGGTGCCTTACCAGCAGTCCAACAAGAACGGCGCGACGACTGTGTCGTTTCGCGAGGCTTCGCTTTCACTGGAAGTAACGCCGCAGATCACGCCCGATGGCAGTGTCGTCATGACCGTGAGAGTGACCAAGGACGAACCTGACTATGTCAATGCCCTGAATGACGTCCCGCCCATTCGCAAGAACGAGGTCAATGCCAAGGTCAGGGTCGAGAACGGACAGACGATCGTGATCGGAGGCGTCTACTCGACCACGCAAAACAATGTGGTGGACAAGGTGCCATTTCTTGGCGATCTGCCGTATGTTGGACGGCTGTTTCGACGCGATGTACTACAAGAGAAAAAATCCGAGCTGCTGGTCTTCCTGACTCCGCGTATCATGAGTGACCAGACGATTGCTGTGAGTCGTTGATTCTGTGCGAAATTTGATACTTGTGGGGCCCATGGGTGCTGGTAAAAGCACCATCGGGCGCCTATTGGCCAAAGAGCTGCGCCTGCCATTCAGGGATTCCGACAAGGAAATCGAACTGAGGTGCGGTGCCAACATCCCGTGGATCTTCGACAAGGAAGGCGAGCCGGGTTTCCGTGACCGCGAGCAGGCCATGATCGCCGAGTTATGCAGCCTCGATGGCGTGGTCGTTGCCACCGGCGGCGGGGCTGTCATGCGCGAGGCCAATCGCCGCGTGCTGCACCAGGGCGGCCGGGTGATCTACCTGCATGCCTCGGTCGAGCAGCAGGTTGGCCGCACCGCTCGGGATCGCAACCGGCCATTGCTGCGTACCGCCAACCCGGAGGCGACCCTGCGCGCCTTGCTCGAAACCCGAGACCCGCTTTACCGTGAAATTGCCGATCTGGTGGTGCAAACCGACGAGCGGCCACCGCGGATGGTAGTGATCGACATTCTCGAGCGCCTGCAGCAGTTGCCGCCCCGTTAGCCCGGGACTATTCTCGGCCTCCTGCGCCAAGGCGAGGTTCAACGATACCGCGTGGCTTGCCTGCCAAAGGCGCCGTGCACCAGCTCATTGTGGGGATACATGCAGAC
The DNA here is from genome assembly GCF_043106155.1 of Pseudomonas sp. FYR_7. NCBI lineage: Bacteria > Pseudomonadati > Pseudomonadota > Gammaproteobacteria > Pseudomonadales > Pseudomonadaceae > Pseudomonas > Pseudomonas sp. FYR_7. The sequence continues at coordinate 79,774 of NZ_JBICMI010000033.1, read as the reverse complement.
ACTGAAGGTCGACCTGGGCGAGCGCAGCTACCCGATCTACATTGGCGAAGGCCTGCTTGACCAGCCTGAGTGGCTGACGCCGCATATCGCGGGCCGTCAGGTTGCCATCGTTTCCAATGAAACTGTGGCGCCGCTCTATCTGGAACGTCTGAGCAAGACATTGGGGGCTTACAGCGTACTGCCGGTGGTACTGCCTGACGGTGAGGCCCACAAGAACTGGGAAACGTTGCAGCTGATCTTCGATGGCCTGCTGACGGCCCGCCACGATCGGCGCACCACTGTCGTGGCGCTCGGTGGCGGCGTGATCGGCGACATGGCCGGTTTTGCCGCAGCGTGCTACCAGCGCGGTGTGGATTTCATCCAGGTGCCCACCACCCTGCTGTCGCAGGTGGATTCGTCGGTCGGCGGCAAGACCGGCATCAATCACCCGCTGGGCAAGAACATGGTCGGCGCCTTCTACCAGCCAAACGCCGTGGTGATCGACACCACGACGCTCGGGACGTTGCCAGCGCGTGAGCTGTCTGCCGGGTTGGCCGAAGTCATCAAATACGGCTTGATCTGTGACAAGCCTTTCATGGCCTGGCTCGAAGAAAATATGCCGGCGCTGCGCAGTCTTGACCCAGTAGCGTTGACCGAAGCCATCCGTCGCTCGTGCGCGGCCAAGGCAGCCGTCGTAGGGGCTGACGAGCGCGAGTCGGGTGTTCGGGCCACGCTCAATCTTGGCCATACCTTCGGCCACGCCATCGAAACCCATATGGGCTATGGCGTCTGGCTGCATGGCGAAGCCGTGGCAGCAGGTACGGCCATGGCGCTGGAGATGTCCATGCGGCTGGGCTGGATCACCCAGGCCGAACGTGACCGCGGCATCGGCTTGCTGCTGGAAGCAGGCTTGCCGGTGGTGCCCCCACAGGAAATGACCCCGGCGCATTTCATGGAACACATGGCGGTCGACAAGAAGGTGCTGGACGGCCGTCTGCGCTTGGTGCTGCTGCGCCAGCTAGGCGAGGCCGTGGTCACCGACGACTATCCCAATGAGATTCTTCAGGCCACGCTGTCGGCGGATTACCGCGCGATCGTGGCCCAGCTTTGAGGTTGTGACAGCGCAATGACCAGTTTGCACGCCGATGAGGCCTTTCTCGACCATTACCAACTGAGCCACGACCCGTTCGCACCACGCGTACCGGGCTTCAAGTTCTTCCCCGCCCAGCGCAAGCCGGTCCTGGCACAGCTGCACCACCTGGCCCGCTACAGCCACCTGATGCTGGTGGTCACCGGGCCTCTGGGCAGCGGCAAGACCCTGCTGCGCCAGGCGCTGGCGGCCAGCACCAACAAGCAGTCGGTGCAGAGCGTCGTGGTGTCGGCCCGCAGTGCCGGCGATGCTGCCAGTATTCTCGGCCAGATCGCGCAATACCTGGATGTGGCCGAGCCGCAGGTGCAGAGCATCCTGTCCAAGATGGTGCAACTGGCCCTGACTGGCCAGGAAGTGTATCTGCTGGTGGACGATGCGGAACAACTGGACGAGTCGGCACTCCAAGCGTTGCTGGAACTGGCGGCAGGCGTTCCCGAAGGGCGTCCGCATGTCTTCCTGTTCGGTGAGCCATCGCTGATCGCAGGGCTCGATGAGTTGAACATCGAGGAAGAACGCTTCCACATCATCGAACTTGCGCCGTACAGCGAGGATGAAACCCGCGAGTACCTCGAACAGCGCCTGGTGGGTGCTGGCCGGGGTATCGAGGTGTTCAGCCGGGAGCAGATCGCCGATATCCATGAAAATGCCGATGGGTGGCCTGGCACTATCAACCAGGTTGCCCGTGACACTCTGATCGAAGCCATGATCGCCAGCCGCACGACGGCAAAGCGACCAGCCATGGGGTTCAAGATGCCTAAAAAACACGTACTCGCGCTATCCGCCGTGGTCGTCGTCGCCGTGGCCGCGGCGGTGTTGATGCCCCGCAAGGGCGACAAGGCCCCTGAAGATGCACCCGCAGCCCAAGCCCAGTTGCCCCTTGGCGACGGCAATTCCAGCGCGGCAATCGAGTTCTCCGGCTCGTCCCAGCCCAAGCCCCTGCCGTTGGGCGGGCAGTCGCAACCGGTGATGCGTGAACCGTTGGCCCAGGCAGCAGGCATGGGCGAGGGCGAAGAGGGCAGCCCGGCGGGTGATACAGCGCTGCAACCGGGCAATCCGCCACCCACGGTCACCACCATCGCACCGCCACAAGGTGTGTCTGCTGGCCCAGCTCCGGCGCCTGCCCAGCCGGTTACCTCCACGGCCAAGCCGGCGGTCACGCAACAGCCCAAGCAGACCTCGCCGGCCAAGCCTGAGCCTGCACGTACCCAGGTGGCGGTGGCCAAGCCCGCGCCCAAGGCTGCCGAGAAACCTGCTGAAAAATCAGCGTCAGGTGGCAGCGGCAACAGCGCCTGGTACACCGGCCAGAAGCCAGGCAACTATGTAGTGCAAATTCTGGGGACCAGCTCCGAAGCGTCGGCCCAGGCCTTTGTGAAAGCCCAAGGTGGCGACTATCGCTACTTCCGCAAGTCCCTGCAGGGCAAGCCGCTGTACGTGGTCACCTACGGCAACTTCGCCAACCGCGATGCAGCGGTGGCCGCCATCAAGAACTTGCCAGCGAAGGTCCAGGCTGGTAAACCTTGGCCACGTACTGTCGCCAGCGTCCAACAAGAGCTGGCTTCGGCCCGCTGATACCTTCCGGGCAGCATCACCCCGCTGCCCTGTAGCCAAGCGAATTCTGGTTTTCGTCTAGCCTGCTGCGCCCAAGCGCGGCAGGCTTTTCTGTCCCGGGCTGTCGGCCACAAGCCACCCACGCAGCTCTGGCTGAATCGCTTCAGAGTCCAGTGAAGTTGCCACCTGGTTGGCGGCATCAATACATTCAAAAATGCGACATAAATTTTCAATGGTGAGACATGAAAATTTGTGAGTGTCGCTGTCGCTGTGCAACAATGGTTTTCCATGGCCACCGCAAAAAAGCTGGCGTTTGATCGGCGTGGATGGTAAGTGGTTGTTAAAAAAGAGATTTGCCTCCGTTGAGGGGTGAACCTGGTGAGAATGTGTCTATGAAAACAGGTCTGTACCATCCCGAAGAATTCAAGGACAACTGTGGTTTCGGCCTGATCGCCCATATGACGGGCGAGCCCAGCCACCACCTTCTGCAAACCGCCATGCAGGCGTTGACCTGCATGACGCACCGCGGCGGTATCAACGCCGACGGCAAGACCGGCGACGGTTGCGGGCTGTTGATGCAGAAGCCCGATCAGTTCCTGCGTGCCATGGCCCAGGAACATTTTGCCGTCGAACTGCCCAGGCAGTACGCCGTTGGCATGGTGTTCTTCAACCAGGACCCGATAAAGGCAGAAGCGGCTCGCGCCAACATGGACCGTGAAATCCGTGCGGCCGGCCTGCAGCTGGTGGGCTGGCGCAAGGTGCCGATCGACACCAGCGTGCTGGGCCGCCTGGCCCTGGAGCGCTTGCCGCAGATCGAGCAGGTGTTCATCGGTGGCGACGGCCTGAGCGATCAGGAACTGGCCATCAAGCTGTTCAGCGCCCGTCGCCGTTCGTCTGTAGCCAATGCCCATGACGCCGACCACTACATTTGCAGCTTCTCGCACAAGACCATCATCTACAAAGGCTTGATGATGCCGCGGGACCTGGCTGCGTTCTACCCGGACCTGAGCGACGAGCGCCTGCAAACCGCGATCTGCGTGTTCCACCAGCGCTTCTCCACCAACACCCTGCCGAAGTGGCCGCTGGCGCAGCCCTTCCGCTTCCTCGCCCATAACGGCGAGATCAATACCATCACGGGTAACCGCAACTGGGCCATGGCTCGGCGTACCAAATTCGCCAATGACCAGATCCCCGATCTTGAAGAGCTTGGCCCGCTGGTCAATCGCGTCGGCTCAGACTCCTCGAGCATGGACAACATGCTCGAACTGATGGTGACCGGCGGTATTGACCTGTTCCGTGGCGTGCGCATGCTGGTGCCGCCAGCCTGGCAGAACGTCGAGACCATGGACGCCGACCTGCGCGCCTTCTATGAATACAACTCCATGCACATGGAGCCATGGGACGGCCCGGCCGGCATCGTGATGACCGAAGGCCGCCACGCGGTATGCCTGCTCGATCGCAATGGGCTGCGCCCGGCGCGCTGGGTCACCACCACCAACGGCTACATCACCATTGCCTCGGAAATCGGGGTGTGGGGCTATCAGCCTGATGAAGTACTGGCCAAGGGCCGCGTCGGGCCTGGGCAGATCCTGGCGGTGGACACCGAGACCGGGCAGATCCTCGACACCGATGCCATCGATGACCGTCTCAAGTCTCGTCACCCGTACAAGCGCTGGCTGCGTCAGCACGCCACGCGGATCCAGGCGACCCTGACCGACGACCAGGGTGTGGCCAGCTACGACGCTGACCAGCTCAAGCAGTACATGAAGATGTTCCAGGTTACCTTCGAGGAACGTGACCAGGTGCTGCGCCCCTTGGGTGAACAGGGCCAGGAGGCGGTCGGCTCGATGGGTGACGACACGCCGATGGCCGTGCTGTCGCAGCGCGTGCGCTCGCCGTACGATTTCTTCCGCCAGCAGTTCGCCCAGGTCACCAACCCCCCGATCGACCCACTGCGTGAAGCGATCGTGATGTCGCTGGAGATCTGCCTGGGCGCCGAGCGCAACATTTTCCAGGAGTCGCCGGAGCATGCCTCACGCGTCATCCTGAGCTCGCCCGTCATTTCGCCGGCCAAGTGGCGCTCGCTGATGAATCTGGAGCGTGACGGCTTCGAGCGTCAGTTGATCGATCTGAACTACGAAGAGGCCGTCGGGCTGGAAGCGGCTATCCGCAACATCGCCGACCAGGCCGAAGAGGCCGTGCGCGCGGGCAAGACGCAACTGGTGCTCAGCGACCGGCACATCGCACCCGGCAAGCTGCCGGTGCATGCTTCGCTGGCCGTAGGTGCAGTGCATCACCGCTTGACCGAGCAAGGCCTGCGTTGCGACAGCAACATCCTGGTGGAAACCGCCACCGCCCGCGACCCGCACCACTTCGCCGTGCTGCTGGGCTTCGGGGCCTCGGCTGTGTACCCGTACCTGGCCTATGAAGTGCTGGCCGACCTGATCCGCACGGGCGAAGTGCTGGGCGATCTGGACGAGGTCTTCAAGTACTACCGCAAGGGCATCTCCAAAGGCCTGCTCAAGATCCTGTCGAAAATGGGCATCTCCACGGTCGCCTCCTACCGGGGCGCCCAGTTGTTCGAAGCCATCGGCCTTGCCGAAGAAGTGGTTGGGCTGAGCTTCAAGGGTGTGTCGAGCCGTATCAAGGGTGCGCGCTTCGTCGATCTGGAGAGTGACCAGAAGCTGTTGGCTGCCGAGGCCTGGAGCGTGCGCAAGCCGATTCAGCAGGGTGGCTTGCTGAAGTTCGTACACGGTGGCGAATACCACGCCTATAACCCCGACGTGGTCAACACCCTGCAAGCGGCCGTGCAGCAGGGCGACTTCGCCAAGTTCAAGGAGTACACCACGCTGGTCGACCAGCGTCCGGTGTCGATGATTCGCGACCTGTTGAAGGTCAAGGTGGCCGACCAGCCGTTGCCGCTGGAGCAGATCGAGCCGCTCGACGCCATCCTCAAGCGCTTCGATTCTGCCGGTATCTCGCTGGGTGCGCTGTCTCCAGAGGCTCACGAAGCCTTGGCCGAGGCGATGAATCGCCTGGGCGCGCGTTCCAACTCCGGTGAAGGCGGAGAAGACCCAGCCCGCTACGGCACCCTCAAGAGTTCCAAGATCAAGCAGGTGGCGACCGGCCGCTTTGGCGTGACCCCTGAATACCTGGTCAATGCCGAAGTGTTGCAGATCAAGGTGGCCCAGGGCGCCAAACCCGGCGAGGGCGGCCAGCTGCCCGGCGGCAAGGTCAACGGCCTGATCGCCAAGCTGCGCTATGCCGTACCGGGCGTGACGCTGATCTCGCCCCCACCGCACCACGACATCTACTCGATCGAAGACCTGGCGCAGCTGATCTATGACCTCAAGCAGGTCAATCCGCAGGCGCTGGTTTCGGTCAAGCTGGTGGCCGAGGCGGGTGTCGGTACCATCGCCGCTGGCGTGGCCAAGGCCTATGCCGACCTCATCACCATCTCGGGCTACGACGGCGGCACGGGCGCATCGCCACTGACCTCGATCAAGTATGCGGGCGCGCCGTGGGAACTGGGCCTGGCCGAGACTCACCAGACCCTGCGCGGCAACGATTTGCGCGGCAAGGTCCGGGTACAGACTGACGGCGGCCTCAAGACCGGCCTGGACGTCATCAAGGCTGCCATCCTGGGTGCCGAGAGCTTCGGCTTCGGCACCGCCCCAATGATCGCGCTGGGCTGCAAGTACCTGCGTATCTGCCACCTGAACAACTGCGCGACCGGCGTGGCGACCCAGAACGACAAGCTGCGCAAGGATCACTACATCGGCACGGTCGACATGGTCGTCAACTTCTTTACCTTCGTGGCTGAGGAAACCCGAGAGTGGCTGGCAAGGCTTGGCGTGCGCAGCCTTGGCGAGCTGATCGGGCGCACCGACCTGCTTGAGGTACTGCCGGGCGACACCGAGCGCCAGCACCACCTGGACCTGACCCCGCTGTTGGGCAGCTCGCACATTGCGGCCGACAAGCCGCAGTTCTGCGAGGTGGACAGAAACCCGCCCTTCGACAAGGGCGAGCTTGCCGAGAAGATGGTCGAAATGGCCATGCCGGCTGTGCGTGACCAGGCCGGTGGCGAGTTCGCGCTCGACATCTGCAACTGCGACCGTTCCATCGGTGCGCGTGTCTCTGGTGAAATCGCCCGGTTGTATGGCAACCAGGGCATGGCCGGTGCGCCGATCACGTTCCGTTTCAAAGGTACCGCAGGCCAGAGCTTCGGCGTCTGGAACGCCGGCGGCCTGAACCTGTACCTTGAGGGTGACGCCAACGACTACGTCGGCAAGGGCATGACCGGTGGCAAGGTCACCATCGTGCCGCCGGCTGGCAGCCCGTTCGAAACCCAGCACAGCGCAATCGTCGGCAACACCTGCCTGTACGGCGCCACCGGTGGCAGGTTGTTCGCTGCCGGCACGGCGGGCGAGCGCTTCGCTGTACGCAACTCTGGTGCCCACGCCGTGGTAGAGGGCACTGGTGATCACTGCTGTGAGTACATGACCGGTGGCTTCGTCTGCGTCCTGGGCAAGACCGGTTACAACTTCGGCTCTGGCATGACGGGCGGTTTCGCCTATGTGCTCGACATGGATAACAGCTTCGTCGACAAGCTCAACCACGAACTGGTGGAAATCCAGCGCATCAGTGGTGAAGCGATGGAGGCTTACCGCAGCCACTTGGCGCGGGTTCTTGCCGAGTATGTGGATGAAACCGGTAGCGAGTGGGGGCGTGAGCTCTCCGAAAACCTGGACGACTATGTACGACGTTTCTGGTTGGTCAAGCCCAAGGCCGCCAACCTCAAGCAACTGCTGTCCAGCACCCGCGCCAACCCGCAGTAAACAGCTGCACGTGACCAACCCTGGGCGCTCGAACGGAGCCGCCCAGGGTTTGCCCGGCTCAAGTGATCGTCTTGCGGCTTGCAGCGTGTAGCGTGCGGCTGCTGTTAAGAGGTTTTGAAAAATGGCTGAACGTCTGAACAACGACTTCCAGTTCATCGAAGTGGGTCGCAAGGACCCGAAGAAAAAATTGCTGCGCCAGCGCAAGAAAGAGTTCGTGGAAATCTACGAACCCTTCAAGCCGCAGCAGTCCGTGGAACAGGCGCACCGTTGCCTGGGCTGCGGTAACCCGTATTGCGAGTGGAAGTGCCCCGTGCACAACTTCATTCCCAACTGGTTGAAGCTGGTGTCCGAGGGCAACATCCTGGCGGCCGCCGAGCTGTCGCACCAGACCAACACCTTGCCCGAAGTCTGTGGGCGCGTATGCCCACAAGACCGTCTGTGCGAAGGTGCCTGCACCCTGAACGACGGTTTCGGCGCCGTGACCATCGGCTCGGTGGAAAAGTACATCACTGACACGGCCTTCGCCATGGGCTGGCGCCCGGACATGTCCAAGGTCAAACCAACCGGCAAGCGCGTGGCCATCATCGGTGCCGGCCCGGCTGGCCTGGGCTGCGCAGACGTACTGGTGCGCGCCGGCGTGACGCCCGTGGTGTTCGACAAGAACCCGGAAATCGGCGGCTTGCTGACCTTCGGCATCCCTGAGTTCAAGCTCGAGAAAAGCGTGCTCAGCAATCGCCGCGAAGTCTTCACCGGCATGGGTATCGAGTTCCGCCTCAACACCAACGTGGGCACGGACGTGACCATGGAGCAGTTGCTGGCTGAGTACGACGCAGTCTTCATGGGCATGGGCACCTATACCTACATGAAAGGCGGCTTCCCTGGCGAGGACCTGCCAGGGGTGCACGACGCTCTGGATTTCCTGATCGCCAACGTCAACCGCAACCTGGGTTTCGAGAAGTCGCCTGAAGATTTCGTCGACATGAAGGGTAAGAAAGTCGTGGTCTTGGGTGGTGGTGACACGGCCATGGACTGCAACCGCACCTCGATTCGCCAGGGTGCCCAGTCGGTGACCTGTGCCTATCGCCGCGACGAAGCCAACATGCCGGGTTCGCGCAAGGAAGTGAAGAACGCCAAGGAAGAGGGGGTCAAGTTCCTCTACAACCGCCAGCCCATCGCCATTGTCGGTGAGGACAAGGTCGAGGGGGTGAAGGTGGTCGAGACGCGTCTGGGCGAGCCTGATGCGCGTGGGCGCCGCAGCCCGGAGCCGATCCCAGGCTCCGAAGAGATCCTGCCGGCCGATGCGGTGGTGATCGCGTTCGGCTTCCGCCCCAGCCCTGCCCCCTGGTTCGAGCAGCACGATATCCAGCTCGACAGCCAGGGCCGTGTGGTGGCGCCGGAGAAGAGCAGGTTCAAGCATCAGACCAGCAACCCGAAAGTGTTCGCCGGTGGCGACATGGTGCGCGGGTCGGACCTGGTCGTGACCGCGATCTTCGAAGGGCGCACCGCAGCCGAAGGCATCCTGGACTACCTGGAGGTCTAAGCGCGCTCTGGCAGGTCACGTGGGGTCGCTGGGCGGCCTCACTTGCCAGGGACAAGCGCCAGACCTGCCCGGGAATGCTTGACCTGAAGCACGCAAAAAACAAAACGCATGGCCCCGACCGTGCCTTTTGTGTCGGTGTCTGAGAAAATGCCCCCACTATTTTTCCGGATGCCGACATGACTGCCCTGAAGAACGACCGTTTCCTGCGTGCTCTGCTCAAGCAACCCGTTGACGTGACCCCGGTCTGGATGATGCGCCAGGCCGGCCGCTATCTTCCGGAGTACCGCGCCAGCCGCGCCAAGGCCGGCGACTTCATGAGCCTGTGCAAGAACCCGCAGTTCGCCTGCGAAGTGACCCTGCAGCCGCTGGACCGTTACCCGCTGGATGCGGCGATCCTGTTCTCGGACATCCTCACCATCCCGGACGCCATGGGCCTTGGCCTGTATTTCGAAACCGGTGAAGGCCCGCGTTTCAGGAAGGTGGTCAGCACCCCGGCCGACATCGAGGCGCTGCCTGTTCCCGACGCGCAGAAAGACCTGGGCTATGTGATGGACGCGGTCAGTACCATCCGCCGCGAACTCAACGGCCGCGTGCCGCTGATCGGCTTCTCCGGCAGCCCCTGGACCCTGGCCACCTACATGGTCGAAGGCGGCTCCTCCAAGGATTTTCGCAAGACCAAGGCCATGGCCTATGACAATCCGCAGGCACTGCACCTGTTACTGGACAAACTGGCGCAGTCGGTGACCAGCTACCTCAATGGGCAGATCCTGGCCGGTGCCCAGGCCGTGCAGATCTTCGATACCTGGGGCGGCAACCTGTCGTCGGCGGCCTATCAGGAGTTCTCCCTGGCCTATATGCGCAAGATCGTCAGCGGCCTGATTCGCGAACACGACGGGCGCAAGGTGCCGGTGATCCTGTTCACCAAGAACGGCGGCCTGTGGCTGGAAAGCATTGCCGATGCCGGGGCCGATGCATTGGGGCTGGACTGGACCTGCGACATCGGCGATGCCCGTCGCCGGGTGGGTGACAAGGTCGCCTTGCAGGGCAACATGGACCCGACCGTCCTGTATGCCCGGCCGCAGGCCATTCGTGCGGAAGTGGCACGCATCCTGGCCAGCTACGGCCACGGCAGCGGCCATGTGTTCAACTTGGGCCACGGCATCACGCCGGAGGTCGATCCTGAACACGCGGGCGCTTTCATCAACGCCGTGCACGAGCTGTCGGCGCAGTATCACCTGTGAGCCGCTTGTGACAGCGCATGACGCTGCGTAGCCCGGCCGGGGCTGAGTGCAGCGAGATTGTCGCATTAAGTTTCAATTCAGCGGTGCTCGCTAGGCTGGTCCTACTCCAACAGAGATAGGACCCGCTCCCATGAAAGCACGCTACCTTGCCCTGATCCTTGCCCCCTTGTTCAGCACCGCTGCACTGGCGTCAGGCGGCTACACCGGCCCTGGTGCGCAGTCGATTGCCACCGTGGCCGCTGCCAGCGAGGCCGCGGACGATACGCCGGTGGTCTTGCAGGGCTACGTGACCCGCAAGCTCGACAACGATGATAAATACGAATTCAAGGACAGCACCGGCACCATTACGGTCGAGATCGACGACGAGGACCTGCCGCCCACACCATTCAATGACAAGACCAAGGTCAAGCTCATCGGTGAAGTCGAAAAACACTTGATGAGCCGCGAGGTGGACGTGGACCGGGTCGAGATCATCAACTGATCCAGTGATCCTGTCGCAGGCAGGCTCGCGGCGGATCCACTGCGAGCCTGCCTGCGTTGCCGCGTTCCCCTGCCTTCAGGCGGCCTTCGGCGCCAAGGTGCTCAGGCGCAACGCCACCATCAGGGCCACCGCCAGCAAGCATCCAATGAACAGGCCGATGCCGTTCCAGCCCCAATGGTGCCAGAACACCCCGCCAGCCGTGCCCGCCACGCTTGAACCGGCGTAGTAACAGAACAGGTACAGCGAGGAGGCCTGCCCCTTGGCTTTGAGCGCTCGTCGCCCGATCCAGCTGCTGGCCACCGAGTGGGCCCCGAAGAAGCCGAATGTGAAGACAAGCATGCCCAGGATGATCAGCGACAGCGGCTGGGTCAGGGTCATGAGCAAGCCGCCGCCCATGACCACGATGCTGGCCCAGAACACCTTGCGCCGTCCCAGCCTGTCAGCCAGAGCGCCCACCTGGGCCGAACTGTAGATGCCAGACAGGTAGACGACCGACAGCAAACCCACCAGGGCTTGATTCATGTGATAAGGCTCGGCCAGCAAGCGGTAGCCGATGTAGTTGAACAGCGTGACGAAGGCGCCCATGAGCAGGAAGGCTTCGAGAAACAGCCAGGGCAGGCCGGCGTCCTTGAAGTGCATGAGGAACCCGTTGACCAGCGTGCGTGGGTTCAGGGTCTGGGGCTGGAAGTTGCGCGACTCGGGCAATGCCTTCCAGAACACGATGGCCGCCAGCAGTGCCAGGCTTCCCAAGGTGAGCAATGCCGCGTGCCAGCTGACGAAATCGATCAGCACGCCCGTGATCAGGCGCCCGCACATGCCGCCGATGGCATTGCCGCCGATGTACAGGCCCATGGCCAGGCCAATGTGCTGTGGGTGGATCTCTTCACTAAGGTAGGTCATGGCCACGGCCGCCAGCCCGCTCAACGACAACCCGACCAAGGCCCGAGTTGCCAGGACCAGCTCCCAGGTCGGCATCAGCGCGCTGGCTATCGTGGACAAGGCCGCGCAGCCCAGGGCCGCCACCATCACTGGCTTGCGGCCGATGCGGTCAGAGATCGGGCCCGTGACCAGCAGCCCAAGCGCCAGCATGCCAGTCGAGACCGAAAGCACCAGGCTGCTCTGTGCAGCGTTGATGCCGAATTCCTTCGACAGCAAGGGCATCATCGGTTGTACACAGTAGAGCAGGGCAAAGGTGGCGAAGCCGCCGCTGAACAGCGCCAGTACCGTTCTCATGAACGCCGGGGTGCCCTTTTCGATCCAGGCGTCGTGCGAGGTCACAGGCTCGGGTTCAGGTTGGGTCGATACGAGGGCTACAGCGGTTTTCACGGGCAATTACCTCAGAGGCAGTGAAAAAATCATATAGCTGGCTAATAATTAGGTCCAATATATTGTTCGACCTAATTAAGACGTTTCACGACCTATGAGGTGGGTGATGGAGCTGCGCCATCTACGCTATTTCGTCGCGGTTGCCGAAGAGTTGCACTTCGGCCGGGCAGCCCAGCAACTGGGCATCTCGCAGCCGCCACTTAGCCAACAGATCCTTGCGCTCGAGCAGGAACTCGGTGCGCGGCTGTTCGAGCGGACCAACCGCCGTGTCGAGCTCAGCGAGGCCGGGCGACTGTTTCTGGAAGAGGCTCGCCAGGTGTTGGCGCAGGTCGAAAAGGCCGCCGATGTCGCCCGCCGCGCACAGTTGGGTGAACTGGGTGAAATGAAGATCGGCTTCACATCCTCGGCCCCGTTCACATCGAAAATTCCCAAGGCGATTCATGCGTTCCGGCAGCGCTTTCCAGCCGTGCATTTGAACCTCATGGAAATGAGCAGCCGCGAAGTGGCGCAGGGCGTGTTCGACGAGTCCATCGAAGTGGGGCTGATGCGACCCATGCCGCTGGCCGACGGCCTGGTTGCGACCGAGCTGTTTCGTGAGCCCTTGGTGGCAGTGATCAACGCCTCCCATGCGCTGGCCAACGGCGCCGAGCAGGGTGTGCACCTAGCAGCGCTGGCCCACGAGCCTTTCGTTTTCTTTCCACGCAGCTACGGCAGTGGTTTGTACGCGCAGTTACTGGATCTGGCGCGCCAGGCGGGTTTCAGTCCCCATTTCGCGCAGGAAGCAGGGGAGGCCATGACCATCATCGGCCTGGTGTCGGCGGGGCTTGGGGTGTCGGTGCTGCCGGCGTCCTATCAGCGCATGCGCATCGAGGGCGTGGTGTACCGCACCTTGCTGGACGAGCAGGCCACCTCGGCGGTCTGGCTGGTACAGCGCCAGTGCCGCAGGTCGGCGATGGCCGAGGCATTTGCCGAGCTGCTCACCGGGCAGGTTCAGGGATGAAACCTGCCCGGTGAGCGCGGAGAGTCATCAGTTGACGCGGGCCAGGTCACCCTTGAGCGCAACACCGGCAATCACTGCACCGGCGTGGCATTCGTAGGTGGAAGCGTCCTTGCGCTCGTTGCGCTTGTAGTAGCTGGCGATGTTCGTCACGGCATTGGCGTTTGCCTTGCGAGCAGCGTCCTGCAAGGTCAGCAACGCGGATTGCAGGGCCCACTCACAGGCAGCCTCGTCACTCTTGTTGAAGGCGTTGGTTTTCTTGTTGGTGACCGAGTTGGGGCTGATCACGGTGACCTTGCCGCGCGGCTTTACGCCGGCCAGGTAGAATTTGACCGAGCCATCGAGCTTCTTCTCGGCGAGCATCTGCTGCACCACCTTTTCGAACGGCAGGTACAGCGCTGTGTCGCGAGCCTGGCTCATGCCGGGTAGGGCAGCGAGCAGCAGGGCGGTGGCGGCGGTCAGGGTTTTCAAGCGCATCGGGGTCTTCCTTGGTCAGTGGTTGGATGAGGCGTTGCTGCGTTGCAGAAGCTGATCGGCGGACAGTGCGTTGAGCTGGCGCACGATGCTGCGGTCCAGGTTGTAGACCCAGCGGTTGTAGTTGCGGTGGATCTTGCCGTCGTCATAGCCCAGTTCGCGGCTATCGCGGTAATCGATGCGGAACTGGCTGGCGCTGTAGTGAATATCCACGGCGGCGTAGAAGGTATTGCGCACGGTGATGTCGGCCTGAATGACCGAGGCGCCCACCGAACGGGCCGTCCAGCCACGCTCGACGATGGCCTTGAGGATCGCCTGCTGGACCTGCTGCTGGGTGTAAGGGGTGGCAGCAGCCAGTTGTTCCGAGGGGTTGAGCACCGGCTTGGAGGTACAACCGGCAAGGCCGGCCAGTACCAGCCCTAGTGCAGCGGCGCGTAGCAGTGAGGACATTCCTTGCGCTCCTATCGAGGGTCAGGGCCAGCGGCGGAAGATCAGCGACGTGTTGACCCCGCCGAAGGCAAAATTGTTGTTCATCACGAACCCGTGGCTCATGTGGCGGAACTCACCACGCAGGTAGTCCAGTTCGCCGCAGCGAGGGTCTACCGCGTCCAGGTTCAGCGTGTGCACATAGCGGTCGCTGTTCATCATTTCGATGCTGAACCAGGACTCCAGCGCACCGCACGCTCCCAGGGTATGGCCCAGGAAGCTCTTCTGCGAACTGAGGGGCATGCGTGGGCCAAACAGGCTGCTGGTGGCCAGGGTTTCGGCGATGTCGCCTTGCTCGGTCGCGGTGCCATGGCCGTTCACATAGCCAATCGCCTCCGGTGCCAGGCCTGCGTCTTCGAGCGCCAGTTCCATGGCCCGGCGCATGGTCGACTGTTCGGGTCGGGTCGTGTGCTGGCCGTCGGCGTTGCTGCCGAAACCGATGATTTCGGCATGAATCTTCGCGCCTCGCGCCCGTGCATGCTCAAGCTCTTCGAGCACCAGCATGCCGGCGCCTTCGCCGATCACCAGGCCATCCCTGCCGCAGTCGTAGGGGCGCGGGCTGAGGTGCGGCGTGTCGTTCTTGAGGCTGGTGGCATAGAGCGCGTCGAAGACCATGGCCTCGGTGGGGCACAGTTCTTCGGCACCGCCGGCCAGCATCATCGGCAAGCGCCCGTACTTGATGGCTTCATAGGCATAACCAATGCCTTGGCTGCCGCTGGTGCAGGCACTGGACGTGGGGATCAGGCGCCCGGTCAGGCCGAAGAAAATGCTGATGTTGGCGGCGGTCGTGTGCGGCATCATGCGCACATAGGAATTGGCGTTGAGCCCGTCGGCCACCGAGTTGAGCAGCATGTTGCCGAACGCCTTGATCTCGTCGGTACTGCCGGTGGATGAGCCGCAGGCAACGCCCATGCGGCCATCGCGAATGCTCGGGTCGCCGAGCAAGCCTGCATCGGCGAGGGCCTGTTCGGCAGCGCCAACGGCCAGGCGCGACACCCGGCCCATGCTGCGAAGCTGCTTGCGCGTCCAGTGCGCCGGGACCTTGAAATCATCGACGGGCCCGGCCAGGCGCGTGTTCATTTCCTCGAAGCGGTCCCACTCGTCCATGCGGCGGATACCACTGCGTTGGCTGGCGAAATGACCGGCAATGGTTGCCCAGTCGTTGCCCAGCGAGGTGATGCCGGCCATGCCGGTGACGACCACGCGGCGCATCAGCACAGCCCCCCGTTGACCGCCAGCACTTGGCGGGTGATGTAGCTGGCCTCCGGCGACATGAGGAAGTTGACGGCGCCTGCTACCTCTTCAGCGGTGCCCATGCGCCCGGCAGGGATCATCTTCATCAGTTCGTCCACCGGCACATGTTCGTCGAGCATGGCCGTGTCGATCAGCCCGGGCGCTACGCAGTTGACGGTGATGCGCCGCTTGCCCAGTTCGATTGCCAAGGCCTTGGCCGCCCCGATCAGGCCCGCCTTCGAAGCGCTGTAGTTGACCTGCCCGCGGTTGCCGATGAGCCCTGAAACCGAGGTGATGCAGACGATGCGGCCCGGCGCGCGGCGGCGGATCATGGGCATGGTCAGTGGCTGCAGCACATTGTAGAAACCGTCCAGGTTGGTCCGCAGCACCTGGTCCCAATCCTCGTCGGTCAGCGCGGGGAAAGCGCCATCGCGGGTCAGGCCGGCATTGCACACCACGCCGTAGTAAGCACCGTGCGCCTCCACGTCGGCTTCGAGCGCCAAGCGGCAGGCGGCGCGTTCGCCGATGTCGAACTGCAATACGCGCGCCTGCTGCCCCAGAGCACGCACTTGATCGGCCACCACGTCGGCTTCGGACCGGCCGCTGCGGCAATGCAGTACCAGGTCGTAACCCGAACGTGCCAGGCGCAGGGCGATGGCACGGCCGATTCCACGGCTCGAACCGGTCACCAGGATGGTATCAGTCATGAAAGGGGCTCCTCAGGGCCCGCTTCGGCCAGGTAGCTGGCCGCTTGCGGCGGGCGGTACACATTCAGGCGGGCGGTGGCGTGGATGCCGGGGCCGCGCAGGTGACATTCGAAAACGCCCATGCCGTTCTCGTCTTCGAGCGAGCGTTGGGCGTGGACATGCAATTGGGCGCCGGCCGGGAAAGACTCGACATCGCACGTGTACTTGCGGGCACCGAGCAAAAACCCCAGCTCGACGGCCTGGCCATTGCGTCGCGCCCGGCAACCGGCGTAGGCGGCGACGCTCTGGGCCATCAGCTCGATGCCGAACCAGGCCGGCAGGCTGCCATCGGCGCGATTGAACAGTGCGCCGGGCCGTACGGTGGTACGGGTGCTGATCTGCTCCTCGTCACAGTGCTCGATGTGATCGATCAGGATCATGTCGCCAGCATGGGGCAGCAGCTCGGCCAGGGGCCAGGTGATCATGCGATGTCTCCAAGAATCAGGCTGACGTTGTTGCCGCCGAAGGCGAACGAGTTGCTCATCAGTCGGCGTGGGCCATGGGCTGCCAGGCGCTGGCTGCCGTCGACCAGGGTCAGTTCAGGCAGGGCAGGGTCGGGCTGGCCGTCCCACAGGTGCGGCGGCAGCAAGCCCAACGGGTTGTGCCTGCTCAGGCTCAGCCAGCAGAACGCCGCCTCGAGCGCACCGGCAGCGCCCAGGGTATGGCCCGTCATCGGCTTGCTGGATGAGCACGGTAGGCCGGCGCCGAACAGGGTATCGACGGCCAGGCTTTCCATGGCGTCGTTATGGGGCGTGGCGGTGCCGTGCAGGTTCAGGTAATGGATGTGCGCGGGCTCAAGCCCGGCATTGTCCAGCGCTTTGCCCATGCACTGCAAGGCACCGGCGCCAGTTGGGTCGGGCGCGGAGATGTGGTGGGCGTCGGAACTGGCGCCTGCGCCGAGCAGGGCGATGCGCTCGCCGTGCGCTTCAGGCGCGCGGGTCATCAAGAACAAGGCGGCAGCCTCGCCGATATTGATGCCATCGCGGTTGGCCGAGAACGGATTGCAGCGGCGGTCGCTGATCGCCTCCAGGGCGCTGAACCCGTTGAGCGTGAGGTGACAGAGGCTGTCCACCCCACCGCACAACACCGCATCGCATACGCCCAGGTCCAGCAGACGCCGAGCGCTCAGCAGCGCGCGGCCGCTGGAGGTGCACGCGGTTGAAATCACATAGGCCGGCCCGCCGAGTTGCAGCCAGTCGGCGAGAAAGTCAGCCGGCGCGCTCAACACTTGCTGGGCATAGTGATAATCGGCCGGGAAGTGATCGCTCGCCAGGAAGTGGCCAATGGCGGCACTGCCTTCGGCGATGCCCGAGGTGCTGGTACCCAGGACCACCCCGACACGGTGGGCACCGTATTGCGTGA
Source organism: Pseudomonas sp. FYR_7 (assembly GCF_043106155.1). Classification (NCBI taxonomy): domain Bacteria; kingdom Pseudomonadati; phylum Pseudomonadota; class Gammaproteobacteria; order Pseudomonadales; family Pseudomonadaceae; genus Pseudomonas; species Pseudomonas sp. FYR_7. The sequence continues at coordinate 62,373 of NZ_JBICMI010000033.1, read as the reverse complement.
TCGCCTGGCGCAGGGCGGGCTCGATCTGCAGCGCGGCGGCGTACAACAGCTGATTGTTGCGGCTGTGCTGCTCCGGCAAGGGGACGGCTGGCAGCGGCTGCGTCACGGCGCCCACCGGAGGCTGGCGCTCGGGAATCCAGCCTGGGGCGGGCCGCATCCCTGAACAGTCGCCGGCAAACAGGCGTGCGGCGACGTCGGCCTGGCCATGGCCCAGGGTGCAGATCAGGCCCAGGGCATTGAGGTAGGCGGTCATGGTGTGTGCTCACGGGGCAGGGGGTCGATTACATAGCGCAGGCCTTGGTCCAGGTGCAAGTCAAACGCGTGGGCCGTGCGGTAGGTTACCCGCCAGCGCGCGCCCAGCCAACGCTGCCCCTGCTGCTCCCGGGCCTGGGGATACAACCGGGCCAGCTGGTCCTGTGGCGTGAGGGCGAACAGCACGGCGGCGAACAACTCGCGGGCCGCCGGGTTAGGTGGCAGCAAGCCGTCGGCCTGCCATTGCTGGCCGTCCAGCACTTGCCGCGCCTGGGGAATACCCAGCAGGTCGAGCAGCGACCAGCGCAGACGGCCGCCCTCGTCCTGGATCACCAGTAGCCAGTCCTGGCGCTGCCCGGCCTGGGTGCGCTCAACATGCAGTTGCTGCGGCAGGGCAAGCGCCGGAAGGGATGCGGGCAGTGGTGCCCTGGCGGCGCAGGCACCAAGCATCAGGCAAAGGGCAAGCGCCATCCAGGGTTTCATGCGTGCTCCAGGGGCTTGCGAGCCACTACATTGACCAGCGTTTCATCGCGTTCGCCGACCGGTGGAGGCTTGCGCAGGCCCAGGCGCTCCAGCAGGCCGAAGTCCTTGGCCCGGCTCCACCACAGGTAGGGATAGGACACGTTGTCGGGCCCGAACGCGAACCCCTGCACGCGCAGCATGTGCAGATAGCCCTCGGCGCTTTTCTGCACGTGCATGGGGTGACGGAAGAACCAGCGAATGACCCAGGTATCGATATAGGCTTGCGTGGATTCGGCGAACAGCAGGTAGCCGCCCGGTTTAAGTACGCGGTAGAACTCGGCCAGGGCCTTTTCCTGCTCGACCAGGTGATGGAAGGTCTGGTGGCAGAACAGTACATCGATGCTGGCATCGGGGTAGGGCAGGCTGGCGCAGTCACCGCCTGACAACTCCACCTCGATACCGAGGCGCTTGGCCTCGGCTGCGCTGAGGTCGAGGCTGTGCGGATCGGCGTCGGTGCCCAGCAGCCTGGAGGGGGCGAATACCCGCTGCAGGTGCTTGAACGACTTGCCCTGCCCGCAGCCGGCATCGAGCAGAACCGGCGCCTGGGGAAGGGCGCCTGCGAAGAGCCGGGCGAGGTCATCGATTGCCACCCGCAGCACGTGATGCTGCCAGGTGTGGCTGCTCAGGAAGCGAAACCCGATGCGGGTTTCTTCCACATAAGTCTCGCTCAGGAACGGGCGCTGGGTCATGGGGTGTCCCTTGCGCACAGTTCGGCCAGGGTACGCAGCCGGCGCCGCGGCTCGGCGACGAACGGGTTACGTGTATCCCAGGCATACCCGGCCAGTATGGAGCTGATCATGGCGCGAATCTCCGGTGAGCTGCCGGGGTGATAGATCACATCCTGGAAACTGCCGTCGTACCAGCCTTCCACGTACACACGGAAGGTATCGACGCCACGCTGCAGCGGCTCGGCAAACGCGCTCTGCCAGTCCACTGCCTCCCCTTGCAGCTGGCGGTGCAGCAGGCCGGCAGCCATGCTGGCAGAGCGCATGGCGATGGTGACACCGGAGGAGAACACCGGGTCAAGGAATTCCGCTGCATTGCCCAGCAGGGCGTAGCCCGGCCCATGCAGCGCCTTCACGTTGGCCGAATAGCCGCCGATGGTGCGAGCCGGGGTGTCCCAGACTGCATTGGCCAGCACCTTGGCCAGGCCAGGCGCTTGCGCCACGAAGTGCTTCAGGCACGCATCGAGGTCGTCAGGGGCAGCGGCAAAGCGCTCAGCGGCGGCCACTACCCCCAACGAGGTGCGGCCATCACTGAAGGGAATGGTCCAGAACCAGACGTCACGGTACTCGGGGTGGGTGGTGATGAGGATCTTGTCGCGATCGAAGCCGGGGTGGTCGATGCGGTCTTCGATGTGCGTGAAGACCGCTTTGCGCACTGGGAAAGCGGACGGGGCTTCAAGGTCCAGCAGGCGCGGCAGCACGCGGCCGTAGCCGCTGGCATCCAGGACGAACTGGGCCTGGAGCAGGTACTCGCTGCCATCGGGCCGGCGCACCACCACCTGCGGCTGTGGCCCGCCCATGTCGGCGCTGACAACTTCATGCTCGTAGCGGATTTCCACGCCCTGAGCCTGGGCCTGGTCGGCCAGTATCTGGTCGAAGCGGGCACGCTGCACCTGGAAGGTGCTGGTCTTGCCTGGCGTGAAGGTCTGCCCGAAGTCGAAGGCGGTGTATTCGTCGCCCCAGGCGAATGCAGCGCCATTCTTGTACTGGAAACCTGCCGCCTGCACGGCGTCCAGCATGCCCGCCTCTTCGACGAAGTCCAGACAGTGCGTCAGCAGGCTTTCGCCGATGGAAAAACGCGGGAAACGCTGACGCTCGATCACCAGTACGTCGTGCCCGCTGCGCTTGAGCAAGGCCGCCGCGATGGCGCCGGAAGGCCCGGCACCGATGACCAGGACCTCGCGTTGTTGGGTTTCAAGGTTTGGCATGCGGGCTCCTTGCCATGGGTTCTGTGTTGAGTGGAAGGCGATGAAGGCCAGCCAGCGCCGGCATCAGGGTGGCGACCAGGCTCATCAGCATGAGCGCGAAGTACACCGCTGGGGTGATCAACTGCTGGGAAAGCAGCAGGTTGAGGAAAACGATTTCACTGAGGCCGCGAATGTTCAGCAGCAGGCTCTCGCGCCATTTGCCGGCAGCGCCGGGCGACGGAGCAGCCCAGCACAGGCCCAGCCAGTTGCCCAGCAACTTGCTGACGATCGGAAGCACCAGCAGGGCAACTAGCTGCCACGCGTCCAACTGCCCCAAGGCTTGATGGGCATCGATCTGCACCACGCCGTAAGTCAGGATCATGGGTACCGCCAAACCCTGCTGCACGCGGCGGTTGTACCGCTCTGGCAGCGGCAATGCCGCCGCGACCTTGAGCCAGGCCAGGCACGCCAGATAGCCAACCCCCAGCACCAGTGCGTTGAGCGTGTAGTGTTCGGCAATGAACAACAGCACCAGGAACAACGCGCCATACAGCGAAGGCGCACGCAAACCCAGTGCGTGCAACGGCCACGGCAGCAGTGCCGCCAGTAGCGGCAAGGCCAGTGTGCCGGGGTCTAGGCTGCCCTGGCCTACCCCTAGCAACAGCCAGCATGCCAGGTCGATCAGGATGGCAGCCTGCAACAACCGCCGGCTGGCCGCCGGGGGATAACCGATTGCCTGGAGATACAGGTAGAGCACCGGTATGGCGGTGATCGCGAACACCAGCCCCAGTGCCAGTGCACCGACACCGCTCAGCCCTATCACCCAGAAGGCACAGGCGATACCGCAGGCGAACGGCAGCAGGAAACTGGGCACGGCAAGTTTCAGCGCCTGGCGGTCCGGGCGCAGCGCCAGCACGTCGATCAGAATGTGGCCGAGCAACAGGGCGAAACTACCGCCGTAGAGCGTTTTTACCCATGCCGGTGCGATCAGCGCAGTGCCCTCCAAGCGCCAATGCGGCGTCACCCACAGGCCCATCGAGGCAGGGAGCACCAGTGTTGCCAGCAACAGATGGCTGACGATCGGGATCAACCCGAGGCGCTTGCCCAGCCTGCTGGCCAGGGTGAAGAGCGCCAGCGCCAGCGCCCAGAAGATAACGATCATCATGAGCGGTCGTGCGCTCCCTCGCGGGGCGCTGCCCAAGGCGCCAGCAGGAAGCTGAACACCAGCCCCAGGCTCACCGCCACGCCAAAGTTGCTGACGGCCGGCGTGCTGGACAGTGCCAGCAGGCCGAACGACAGCCATGTGGTCAACGCAGCCAGCAGGGTTCCGAGCAGGCTCACCGCGGCGCCGCCGATGCGCTCATGCATGAGGATGGCGTAGTCGACGCTGATGGCTGTCACCAGCAGTAGCCCGAACAGGCTGAACAGTGTCAACGGCTCGCCCAGCCAGCCGAGGCTCGCCAGGCTGCACAGTGCAGCCAGCAGCGGCAAGGCCACGATGCGCAAAGAGCCCCGCAACCCGAAAGGCACGGCCAGCAGCATCAAAATCAACGCGCACGAAAGCAGTTTGAGCTCCGCTGCGCTGACCTGAGTGGCGGCGAACAACTGGTTCAGCTCGCCGAGACGATCAACCAGCTGTACACCGGGCAGGTCCTGCGTCTGCAACCGCAACAGGGCGGCGTCAGACAAGCCTTGCAGGCTGACGATGGCAGCAACGCCGTCACCTGCGCTGCCCAGCCACAAGGGTCGCCATGCCTCGCCCAATGGGCCTGCCAGCACGTCGTCGATGCGCTGCAGTGGCAGTGCGCGCAGTTGCGCGACTTCAGCGTCAAGGGCCGCTTGGGGAACGCCGAGCGCCAGCAGAGGCTGCCAATGCTCCGGTAGCGCAGCCAAGGCCTCGCGCACCTGTGCTTGCTCGGCAGGGGTAGCGACCAGTTGGCCGAGGCTCATGTAGCCCTTGAGCTTGTCCAGCGCCACCAACTCGTCCAGCTTGGCCCCCAGCTGCTGGGTGCGTTCGAGCAATTGCTGCTGGTCGGCAGCCCGCACCAGGTAGAACTGGCTGGTGGGCTGGTAACCGGTGATGCGTGCTACTGCCTGGGCTTGCTGCAACAGCTGCGGCGGCGTGCCCACCCATTGGCGGATATCGTTGTGGGTCTGCAGGTGCCAGAGGCCGCTGGCGCAGAACAGCAGTAGCAGGGCCAGCAACGCTGCGCTCGGCACTTTGCGCAGCAATGCCTTACGCCAGCGGGTGAGCGCCTGGGCGATACGCATCGGCCAATCCGCGGGTTGCAGTTGAGCCTTGGTCAGTAGGGCCGGAACCAGGCACACCGCACCAAGGTAGGCGCCCATCAGACCAGCGGCGGAGAAAACGGCAATCTGGGTCAGCGCCGGGAAAGGGGTGAAGGCCAATGCCAGATAGCCGATGCAACTGGTGGCCAGGCTCAGGCTCATGCCTGGCAGGGTCAGGCGCACGGCCGTCCAGCTTTGCCAGGGCTTGAGGCTCCAGCTCTTGGTCAGATAATGCAGCGGATAGTCAATCGCGACGCCGATCAGGCTGGAGCCCAGGACCAGGGTCATGACATGCATCTGGCCGAACACTGCCACGCACACCACTGAGCCAAACAGCATGCCGACCAGCACGGGCACGAACGCCAGCAGCGCGCGCACGCTGCGTAGGGCCAGCAATAGCAACAGCAAGATACCCAGTGTTGCCCCGCCGCCTACCCAGGTGATCTCCCGGCTGGCTTGCTGCTGGCCGGCGGCGGCGTGCAGCAGGCCGCTGGCGGCCAGCAACCGCGCATCGACGGCGCTTGCCTGCACACGCCCCTGGGCCAGCAAATCCGCCACCTGTAGGGGCAGATGCATGTCGAAGGCATTGCCCAGGGTGCGCGCGCGCACCAGCACCCAGTAATACCCTTCGGCCTGGGCAATCAAGGCACCGCTGGCGGTGTCCAGTTCCACGTTCGCGGGCTTGGGCTGGGCATTCTGGATGCGCCCGGTCAGCCCTAACCAGTCGTCCTGGCCCGGCACCAGGCTGAACCCCGCAAAAGGGTCGACCAGGCTCTGGACGCGCTGCGCCACGAAGGCGTCCGGCTGCTGCTGCAATTGTTGCCGGTCAGATGCCGGCAGCATGGCCAGGCGACCTTTGAGCAACTGGTCTCGCACCGCCTGCAGGTCGGTGTCCAGGCTCCACTGCACCTTTTCGAACAGGCCACTGGCCTGCCACTGATTCGCCAACCGTTGTGCCAGCGCCACTGCCTGTGGTCGCTGAGCGTGGCCGACCAGAAGCAGCAACTCGCGGTTCAGTGGCTCCTGCATCCGCTGCTCGGCCTGTTGCACCAGAGGATCCTGGGTCGCGCCGGGCACCAGCGCCATCAAGTCGGCAGACAAGGGCGCGCCGCGGTGCCACTGCCAGCCGGCCACGGCCAGCATGATCAGCAGCACGAAGACGAACAGGCGTGGCAACTGGCGTTCAGTCGGCAAAGTCACTGCGCTCCATGTCGCTCAGCTCGGCCGCGCCGGTGCTTTCAGGCAGGCGCAATACCGTGCTGTCGCCTTGGGTCTCGCTCAGCTCGATGCGCTGCACGAAACGCCCACCGCTGATGTCGATGCGGCTGAAGATTTGCTTGAGCAGCAACGAGCGTGGGGTCAGACGCAGCTGCCACTGGGTTGCATCGCCGCTCAACGCCAGTTCGAAATCACGCTGCAGCCCGGTGCTGTCACCTTGCAGCACGGCAAAGAACAGCTGGTTTTGCTGCGCACCGGCGCTGCGGCTTGGCAGCACTTGCCAGCCGCTCGGGTCGCGCCGGGCAATGCCCTGGGCGTCGATCCGGTAGTTCTGACGCAGGGGGGTATGCAGCATCCAGAGCAGGCCATGATCACGGGCAAGCACGAACTCACCCTCGCTCAGCAAGGGCTGGGGCAGGGCACGCAGGTGTTTTTCCTGAATGAATAAGCCCTTGACCACCGCAGGTGCGCTGAGCTGGCGTTGCAGGTCGTCCAAGTCGAAGGCTGCGCTCAAGGGGCTGACGATCAGCACCGCCAGCGTTGCCAGCACGCGGGCCAGCCGTTTTAGCGCAGGGGTCATGGCAACACCTGCTGCACGGCATCGAGCATGGCCTGCGGCGAGGCCAGCTGCATCTCGCCACTGTCGATGTGCACGGCCACCTGAACCGTACTGGCACGGGTCATGCGCTCCCCGGTCACGGCATCGCTGATCAGGTAATGCAGCTTCAGGCGGTTTTCCCATTCCACCAGGCTGGCCCTCACATTCAGGCGCTGGCCGAACGTCGCGCCGCGCATGTAGCGCAGCTGCAGGTCGATCACCGGCCATGCATAGCCGCTGGCCTGCATCTGCACATAGTTGTGCGCCAGGCGGTCGAGCAGGGCGCATCGTGCCACTTCCAGGTACTTCACATAATGGCCATGCCAGACCACATGCATGCTGTCGACATCGAAAAACGGCACGATGACCTCGGTGTCGACGTGGAAAACGCCAGGGTTACGCATGCAGCCTCCAGTGACGTTGACCGATGCGCACCAGGCAGTGGCGCAGGTCGCCTTCAAGTGCGCGGTCTTCGATGACCGGCGCGAACTCCTGCAGCAACGCCTCATGCATCTGCGCCAGCGCAGGGGGCAACGCGTGTGCCTGAGCCTGCTGGCTGCGCAACCAGACGCCCTGATTGGCGGCCAGCAGTGCCGCGGCGGCGACTTGCTCGGTCAGCTCCAGGACCCGCAGGGCATCGCGGGCGGCGATGGTGCCCATGCTCACCTTGTCCTGGTTGTGGCATTCGGTTGAGCGCGAAAACACGCTGGCGGGCATGGTCTGCTTGAGCGCTTCGGCGGTCCACGCGCTGGCCCCGATCTGCACAGCCTTGAACCCATGGTTGATCATGGCGCGCTCGGCCGGTGCGCCCGACAGGTTGCTCGGCAGGCCGTGGTTGTAACGCACATCCACCGCCAGCGCGAGCTGTCGGTCGAGCAGGTCGGCCACGTTGGCGACGAGGGTTTTCAGGCTGTCCATGGCAAAGGCGATGTGCCCGCCGTAGAAATGCCCACCGTGCAGCACGCGCTCGGCATCACCGTCGATGATCGGGTTGTCGTTGGCGCTGTTGAGCTCGGTCTCGATGAAACCGCGCAACCAGCCCAGGCTGTCGGCCAGCACCCCCAGGACATGGGGCGCGCAGCGTAGCGAATAGCGGTCCTGCAGGCGGTGCAAGGGCGGCAGGGGGGCGTCGATCGCCAGGTCCTGGCGCAGCCAGGCGGCGACCTGCGCCTGGCCAGGGTGCGGCTTGGCGGCGAACAGGCGCTCGTCGAAGTGCTCGGGGTTGCCTTGCAAGGCAACCACGTTTAATGCAGTGATCCGGGTTGCCAGGTGCAGAAGATAATCGGCGCGGGCAAATGCCAGGCACGCAAGGCCGGTCATCACTGCCGTGCCGTTCATCAGGGCCAGGGCTTCCTTGGGCCTGAGCACCAGGGGCTGCCAGCCCAGTTCGCGGTGCACGTCGGCGCTGCGGCGGCGTTGACCCTGGAACATCACCTCGCGCTCGCCCGAGAGCGTCGCGGCTACGTAGGACAGCGGGGTAAGGTCGCCACTGGCGCCTACCGAACCTTCTTCGGGGATCAGCGGCAGGATGTCGTGGGCAATGAAGTCGCGCAGGCGCTCGAGCAGTTCCAGGCGAACACCCGATACGCCGTGGCTGAGTGAACGCAGGCGTGCAGCCAGCACTGCGCGAGTGGCCGAGGCGTCCAGCAGCTTGCCGAGGCCGCAACCGTGGAAGGTGTAGAGGTGGCGTGGCAGCGCCTCGACGTGTTCAAGCGGCACGGCCACGACACAGGAGTCACCGTAGCCGGTGGTCACGCCGTAGATCACCCCTTCCTTGTCGAGCAGGGTGTCGAGAAAGCGCGCCCCGCGGGCAATGCGCTCGCGGTAGGCAGCATCGTCCTGCAGGTGTGCCATGGCACGGCCCTCGGCCAGCGCCACGACGTCTTCGATAGCCAGCGGCGATTCGCCGAACGTGACAGGTTCATGCGCTTGCATCGTCATCGGTCTTCCAGAAAGGGTAGAAATTGAACCACTGCAGGGGTGCGCGCGTGCAGTAGTGGCCCAGGCGATCGGCGTAGCGGGCGGCCCATTGGGCGATGACTTGATCGCGCTGGCCACGTCGCCATTGCAGGCGTTCGGCAAAGGGCTCGAGGGTGACGTGATAGCGGCCGTCGTGCTTGAGGCAGAACAGCAGGTTGAGCGGGCATTCGAGCATGCCCGCCAGTAACCATGGGCCCTGGGGGAAGGCGGCGCGATGGCCTAGAAAGTCCACCTCGACAGTGCGCCCGCCATGCAGCGGCACGCGATCCCCAGCGATGGCCAGCCATTCACCACGCTCCAGGCGTTCGGACAGTTGCAGCATCACCGCAGGGTCCAGCTCGCTGACCTGGATCAGTCGCAGATTGGTGGCTCCCGCCTCGCCCAGCAGGCGGTTGAAGCGCTCGGCATGGCGGGTGTGCACCAGCACGTTCATGGTCACCTGCTCGCCGATTTCGGCCAGGGCCCGGCAGACTTCCAGGTTGCCCAGGTGGGCACCCACCAGCATCTGCCCGCGAGCGCCGCGCAGTTGCTGACGCAAGCCGGCCGGGTCGTGGATTTCGATATCCTCGATGCGCAGCTTGCCGTTCCACACGTCAAGCTTGTCTAGCAGGGCCTCGGCAAAGGCCATGAACTGACGAAAGACCTGCCATGAGCTGGGGGCAGGCGTCTGCCCGGCGTTCCATTGGTGCAAGCGTTGCTGGTACTGCCACGCGCTGCGGCGGGCGCGGCGACCGAACAGGAAGAAGTAGGCGACGATCAGGTGGATCAATGGGCTGAGCACACGGCGGCCAAGCAACCGTACCAGGGTGGCGGTCAACTTCATCAGCCAGAAGCTGCCCCGCTCCTGGTGGTCGGCCCAGTGCTGCGACGGTGTGCTCATGACTGCCACCGACGCCAGAGGATTGCAGGTGCTCGCACCAGCATGCCGAAGAACAGCTTGGCGTGCATCTTGGAGATCAGTGCGTTGTCGTGGACCAGGCGAAAATGCGACAGGCCATCCTGTGGATAATGTACCCGCGTCGGCAACCAGCGCATCGGTTGGTTGCGCCAGGCCAGGCGCACGAGAACTTCCGGGTCGAAGTCCATGCGCTTGCCAAGGCGCACGTTGTCGATCAGGGCCAGCGTGGCTGGCAGCGGATAGACCCGAAACCCGCACATGGAATCGGGAATCTGCAGCGACAGGCTGTTGATCCACACCCAGACGTGGGTCAGGTAACGCGCGTACAGCCGCCCTTTGGGCACACTGGCGTCGTACTGTGGATACCCGCACACCAGTGCCTGGGGGGCATGACGGGAATGCTCCAGAAACGTCTGCACATCGCCCAGGTCGTGCTGGCCATCGGCATCGACCTGCAACGCATGGCTGAAGCCCAGTCGCGCCGCCTCGCGCAGGCCGGCCATGACTGCACCGCCCTTGCCCTGATTGACAGGCAGGGTGACCAGGAACACATCCCTCTGTTCGGCCAGCCGGGCGAGTACCTGCGCGCAGCCTGCATCGCTGGCATCGTCGACCAGCACGCAGGGCAGGCCCGCGCGCAGCAAATCGTCCACGACCGCCGGGACGGCCTGTTCGTGGTTGTAGACCGGGATCACCGCGCAGGGCTTATGCACAGGCGTTCTCCAACAGAACCCGGCCGCTCGAACACGGTTGACCGGCACAGGTGAAGGCGAAGTAAAGCTTGCCGCGTGACGTGTCCAGGCGAAGGCTCAGCGCCAGCTCATCGCCGGGCCGCACCAACTGCTGGAACTTGAGCACCTCCATGCCAGCAAAGCGCAGCGGCGACTCGGTCAGCTCAGCGGCCAGCGCGACGGCCCAGTCGATCTGGACCACACCGGGCAACACCGGCGTGCGGGGAAAATGCCCTGGGAAACAGGCAAGGTCCAGGGGCACGCCGAGCTTGAGCTGGAGCTCGTCACCTTCGCGGTGCTGCTCCAGCACATGCGGGGCCATGCTGCGAGGCGCCAGCAGCAATGCCTGCAGCGCAGCCTGGGTCAGCTTGCCCTGGTTGTTGAGCGGCAAGTGCTGCACCAAGCGCCAACGGCGTGGCAGTGCCAGCGCCTCGCAGTGGCCTGCCAGGTGGCTGCGCAGGGCCTCGACCAAGGCCCGCCGCCCCTGGTTGCGCAGGGCGTGCAGGCCTGCGGGGGTCGGCACCAGCACGGCGCCTAGGCTGGCCCGGCCGTTTTCGATCATGCCAAGACGTGCTTCAGACACCCATGGATGCGTGCACAAGGCCTGTTCGAGCATGGGGAGCGAAATTCGTTTTTCTTCGAGCTTGACGATCCGATCCAGTCGCCCCAGCAAGCGAAAGCGCCCGTCGGACGAGAATTCGACGGCGTCAGCGCTGTGTTCCACATGCCCCGCTGGGAGGTAGGGCGAGGCGATGCACAGCGCCCCCTGGTCATTTTGGCTAAGCTGTACACCGGCAAACGGCTGCCACAACGACTGCCCCTGGCGCCAGGCGATCCCGCCGGTCTCCGAGCTGCCGAGGATCTCTGCTGGCCATTGGCCCAGCCGCTGGTGCAGGCGCTCGGCTGCATCGGCGGGCAACTCACCGCCCGACGAGAACACCTTGCGCACCGGTTGCAGGGCTGGCCAGTCGAGGTTTTCGCCCATGCGCTTGAGCAGCGCCGGGCTGGCGACCCAGGCAAAGGCCGGGTGGGCGCGGCTGGCCCGTTGCAGGTCCTCGGGGAACGGCAATTGGCGGCGCTCGAACCCGCGCCCGGCGCACAAGGGCCACAGCACGCGGAACAGAAGGCCGTAGATGTGCTGGGTAGCGACGCTGCCGATGATCCAGGCAGGGCCTAGAGCCTTGCCCCACAGGTGCTCCAGCGCATTCACCTCGCTGGCCAGTTGCGTGACCTGCTTGTCGATGCGCTTGGGCTCGCCGCTTGACCCGGAGGTACACAGGCTGATGCGGCACCGGGCCAGGTCCAGAATGGCAGGTGGCAAGGGCGTGTCCAGCAAGCTGTTGGGCGATGTGTCCTCAGCCAGATCCGTGAGCCACAGGTCTACGTGGGCATTCCAGCGCTCGCGGGTGGCCGGTTGCAGGTCGGCCGGCAGCAAGACCTCGACCTCGGCCCGCCATGCACCGAGCAGGACGGCGGCCAGTTGCGCGGCGTCCTCCAGGTGCACCGCCAGTCGGCGAACACTCCGCGCATGCAGGCCACCGGCCAGGCGCAGCGCCTGCTGGCTCAGTTCGGCGTGGTCCAGGGCGGGGGCTTGGGTCACCTGGCGCGGCGCATCCAGCGGCAGCAGCAGGTGTTCGAGGTTGATCCAGTTCATGAGCGTCCTCGCACACGTTGTCTAATCAGCCATTCGAGGGCGAACAGCACGCCCATCGCGGCATAGGCGATCACGCCGTTGTAGAGCGTCCACCAGCCCAACGGCGCCCACAGCGTAAGGGCGGCCGCGATCAGGCCGTTGATCAGGAAGAACAGGCACCAGGCCTGGGTGACCTGCCGGGTATAACGCACAGCGCGCGGCGGCAGCGCCGGGTCGCTCAAGCGTGCCAGGCGTTCGGCCACCGGCATGCCGTGCACCAGGCTGCTACCGAACAGCCCCAGCATGAAGGTACTGATGAGCACCGGATACCAACGCAGCAGTGCCTGGCTGTCCGATAGCCCCAGCAGCCCACAGAACGCCAGGGCGGCGATTGCCATCCACAGGCTGCCGGGCCGGCGAGGCGCGCTCAGCGCACGTGCCAGCCAGAGGCCGCCGAGCAGCAGGCCAAATTGCCAGGGGGCGTAGTGCGCCATGCCGAAATGCACGGCGAACGGATACAGCAGCCCGGCGATCAGCAGGCCGGCGCCGATCAGTCGCTTCATGCCGCCGGGTTCACCAGGCGGAACACAGCCTCGACCACGTCGTTGACGGTACGCACCGACTTGAACTCGTCAGCGGCGATCTTCTTGCCTGTCTGGCGCTTGATGTGATCGATCAGGTCGACGGCGTCAATGCTGTCGATCTCCAGATCCTGGTAGAGGTTGGCGTCCAGGCTAATGCGCTCAGGCTCGAGCTCGAATAATTCGACCAGGGCGTCGCGCAGAATGTTGAAGATGTCTTCACGGGTTTGCATGATGCGGTCTCAGGCGGCCTGACGGGCGGTGACGAACGCCGCCAGGGCGGCGACACTGCTGAAATGGTTGCGGGTGTCCTTGGCATCGGCGTCGATCTTGATGCCATAGCGCTTCTGGATGGCCAGGCCGAGCTCGAGCGCATCAACCGAATCCAGGCCCAGGCCTTCGCCGAACAGGGTCTGTTCGTCGTCGATGTCCTGGACGCTGATGTCCTCCAGGCCCAGGGCGTCGATGATCAGTTGCTTGAGATCACGGTTGAGGTCTTGCTGTGACGCGCTCATCGGCGGCGAGCTCCTTGATGTAGTAGTTGTGCAGATAATCGTTGAGCAGACGGGAAGCTTTGGGCGCAGGGCCCAGGGCCGTGTAGGCGCCGGGATGCACGTCCGGGCCCACCGAAAGGGTGAAGTGCACCCGCCTGCCGGGTATGCGGTACCAGGGTTCGTTCTTGGTCAGCGTGGTCGGGCTGACCTTGATGGTGACAGGGGTGATGACGCTTGCACCGCGCAGGGCAATCGCAGCCGCGCCGCGGTGAAAGGCCGGCGGCTGACCGGGCGAGGTACGCGTGCCTTCCGGGAAAATCACCAGGGTCTGGCCCTGTTGCAGCGAGGCGACGGCGGTGTCGAGCATGTCCATGCTGCCATCGTTGCCGATGTACTGCGCCTCGCTGACCGGCCCGCGCGTGAACGGGTTGTCGAACAGGCTCTGCTTCACGACGCAATTGGCTTGGCGTACCAGGCCGATCAGGAACACCACATCGATCAGGGACGGGTGATTGGCGATGATCATCTGGCCCGGCCGGCCCAGGCGCTCGGCCCCGTCAATTTCGTAGGTCAGCACACCCATGGCGCGCATGAACTGCACGAAGCGCCAGAACAGCCAGCTGATGGTGCGCCGGGCCCGCTCGCGGTGGCGTGCCCGGCCACCCGGCAGGCAGGCCAGCAGCGGAAACACGAATAGCCGCAGGGTCAGGCAGCCCACGCCAAACAGCATAAAGCTCGTGGCGGTGGCCAGCAGGCGCCAGATATAGGCGTCGCCTGGCCTGCTCACGGCTGTCGGTGCCAGTTCCATGTACGACGCTTCCCTGTGTGAGTGAAATCGGTGCGGCCGTTGAGCATGGCCTTGAGCCAGGCCAGGCCGTGAGGCAGCGCAGGCACGGCAGGTGACGCGGCGACCTCGCCGGGCGCCAGCTGCCATTGCCGGCCCGGGGTCAGCAACAGGCCGAGCGCGTAGGCGAACGGTACGTCGTCTATCCAGGGGCCATAGGCCGGTGGTGGCTGCTCTTCGGTGACGATCAGCAGCACGGCTGGGGCGCCATCAGCCATGAGCGCTGCGGCTTCTACCACGCCCTGTTCGAAACCATCCCCGGCAGCGGCCAGAGCCGTCATCTCGCAGGTGGAACCGCGCAGGATCGACCACAGGCCAATGACCGCGTTGTGCACCGAGAGGCTGAACTGGGTAGGGGACAGCGGCTGCCCGGCAGCCAGTTCGCCCAGAATCGAAAACGTGCGGGGTGTTTCACCGTGGCGTGAAACGAACACCAGCGGCAGCGGCGGCTGGCCCTCTGCCAATGGCCAGGCCACCGCGAACGCCATGCGCGCCATGTGGCTCAGCCGACGACGCTGCATGGCTGGCAGGAAGGCTACGTCAGGCGCGCAGGCGTCTGCACCCGATGGCGAATTGCCGCTAGCCCAGGCGTGCCAGTCGGCAGGCGCCGAAAGGCCCGGAGCCCATGCACGCCATTGGGTGATGTTGAAGGTGATCACGGTGGTCTTCTTCCCGCCCTGAGGGGCTTCCATGCCGAGCGAACGACTCGGCGCCTGCCTGTCAGGGGTGGTGCGTTCATCGAGTGGCGCGCATTATCCCGGTGCGGCAGTGATGTAGCAATGGATTCGGATCCAAAGAGACAACGCCTTAAAGCGGATGTGGCGTGGTCCGATTGAATAGTTTCATTTTTCCGACAGTCGGTTACGGCGCCACGGGTGGTGGGCGGCCGCTGTAGCAGCGCTGGTCATGAACACAGTGTCGCCACATACTCGGAACCTCGTCCCTATCCGGAGCTCAGTCATGCGACGCGTGGTGTTCAATCAGAAAGGCGGGGTGGGCAAGTCCAGCATCGCCTGCAACCTGGCAGCGGTAAGCGCCCATGAAGGCTACCGAACCTTGCTGATCGACCTGGATGCACAGGCCAACTCGACCCAGTACCTCACTGGGCTGGTGGGCGAAGACATTCCCATGGGGATCGCCGATTTCTTCAAGCAAAGCCTGTCCGGCGGACCTGGAGCGAAGAAGAACAAGGTTGAAATCCACCAGACGCCATTCGACAACCTGCATGTGGTCACCGCCACCTCTGAGCTGGCCGACCTGCAACCCAAGCTCGAGGCCAAGCACAAGATCAACAAGCTGCGCAAATTGCTCGAAAACTTGAGTGAAGACTATGAGCGGATTTACATCGACACCCCGCCGGCCCTCAACTTCTACGCCGTCTCGGCGCTCATCGCAGCGGACCGTGTACTGATCCCGTTCGACTGCGACAGTTTCTCGCGCCAGGCCCTGTACGGGCTGCTGGCCGAGATCGAGGACATCAAGGAAGACCACAACGAACACCTGATCGTCGAGGGCATCGTGGTGAACCAGTTCCAGCCCCGTGCCAGCCTGCCGCAGCAGATGCTGGACGCGCTACTGGCCGAAGGCTTGCCAGTGCTGCCGGTGTATCTGGGCAGTTCGGTGAAGATGCGTGAGTCGCACCACGCCAGCCTGCCCCTGATCCACCTCGACCCCCGCCACAAACTGACCCAGCAATTCGTGGCGCTGCATGATTTGCTGGGTGGGGAGGGGTAGGCGCAGCTTCCGTGCAAGTTTGGTGTTGATCATAATCTCCCAAAACGGGAGATTTTTTGAAATGCGGGTGATTGCCAAAAGCAGTCTAGTGAAATTTTGGGAGATGCCCGGTAATCACGATGCCAAGGCTGCATTGGAAAGCTGGTATGACTTAGTGATCAAAGCTACTTGGCTAACGCCGCAGGATGTGAAAGATCAGCTCGGCAACGCTCGCATCTGTGGAAGGAACCGCATTGTTTTCAACATTGGCGGTAATAAATATCGCCTCGTCGTGGAAATGCAATATAAGGCGGGCATCGCCTGGGTGAAATTCGTCGGCACCCATGAATGCTATGACGAAATTGACGTGGAGACAGTGTGTGAATATTAAGCCTATTCGCAGTGATGAGGATCTGCACGCGGCCTTTCTGCGGCTTGAGGCTATCTTCCAAGCCGAACCGGGCACCCCCGAAGCTGATGAAATGGAAGTACTCGTAACCCTGATTGAAGTGTACGAAAACAAGTACTACCCCATTCAGTCGGCTACCCCTCTGGAAGCCATCAAATTCTGCATGGAGCAACAAAGCCTCACCCCGCGAGACCTGGAGCCCTATATCGGGCCCAGTGGCCGGGTATCTGAGGTCTTGAATGGAAAGCGTAGGCTGAGCCTCTCCATGATCAGACGCCTGCACGAGGGGCTACGCATCCCCTATGAGTCGCTGCTGGGGGGTACCTGAAGTCAAACCCCTTTGCTGCGCAGCCACTCCAGCAGTGCCTGAAGGGGAAGAGCCCCCGCCTGGCGCACGACCTCGCGGCCGTTGCGCATCAGGATGAGGCTCGGGATCGAGCGAATGCCCAGTTGCCCGGCCAAGGTGCGGTTGGCTTCGCTGTCGAGCTTGGCCAGGCGGCAGCGGCCACTCAATTGGCGGGCCGCCTGTTCGAACACTGGCGCGAAGGCCTTGCAGGGGCCGCACCAATCGGCCCAGACATCGATCAGCAAGGGCAGGTCGCCTTTGACCTGGCTGGCATAGCTGTTCTCGGTCAGCACGAACGGCGTCTGCAGCACGACCTGCTGCTTGCAGCGGCCACACTTGGGCGCATCGCCCAGGCGGTCGGCGGGTAAGCGGTTCAGGCCATTGCAGTGAGGGCAAGGGACAACCAGCGAATCGGTCATTTCATCTCCGTTCGAGTAAGTGGGTTTCAGGACGAGCAACTGATTTCCAAGTGCTTGCCCCAGGCAGGGGGCGGCGCTGCATAGGCCTGCATCCCGGTCTGTTCCTCGAACGGGCGGCTGAGCACCTGATGCAAACGCCTGACCTCAGTGTAGTCGCCTGCCTCGGCCGCTTCGATGGCGTTCTGCGCCAGATAGTTACGCAGCACATACAGCGGGTTCACGGCGTGCATGCGCTCACGCCGCCCGGCAGCATGGTTCGGTTCACGTTCGCAGCGCGCTTGATAGTCCACCGCCCAGGCGTCGAAACCCGCCAAGTCGACGAAGTCGTCACGTACCGATTGCAGCGCGTCGGCCAGCGGTTGATCGCCCAGTCGGCGGAAGAACAGGTTGTAGTCCACGCCACCGCTCTGCATGCGTTGCAGCAGGCGCTCGACCAGGGCCATGTCCTCGTCCTCGGCCGTCGTCAGGCCGAGCCGACGACGCATCAGGTCCAGGTAATGGGCCTGGTACAGGGGCAGGAACAGCGCCAGCGCCTGCTTGAGCGCTTCGACATCGATCACCGTGGTCAAGGCCTGGGCCAGCGCACTGAGGTTCCAATGGGCGATCGGTACCTGATTGGCATAGCTGTAGCGGCCGCGGTCGTCGGAGTGGTTACAGATGAAGTTGGCATCAAAATCGTCGAGGAATGCGAACGGACCGAAATCGAAGGTGATTCCCAGGATCGACATGTTGTCGGTGTTCATCACGCCGTGACAGAAGCCGTACGCTTGCCAGCGTGCGATCAGCTCGGCATTGCGCTCGACGATGGTCTGGAACATAGCCAGGTAAGGCTGTGCGGCGTCTTTGCACTGCGGGTAATGCTCATCGAGTACATGGTCGATCAGCACGCGCTGCTGCTCGGGCTGCTGGGTGTAATAGAAGTACTCGAAATGGCCAAAGCGGATATGGCTCTGGGCAAGGCGGGTGAGCATGGCAGCGCTTTCCTGGGTTTCGCGCCACACCGGGGTACTGGAGCCGATCACGCACAGGGCGCGGCTGCTGGGTATGCCCAAGGCATGCAAGGCTTCGCTGGCCAGAAACTCACGGATCGAAGAACGCAGCACGGCACGGCCATCGCCCATGCGTGAGTAGGGTGTCTGGCCGGCGCCCTTGAGGTGCAGGTCCCAATGTTCACCGGCATCGTTGACCACCTCGGTCAGCAACAGGCCGCGCCCGTCCCCCAGGCGCGGGTTGTAGCCGCCGAACTGATGGCCGGAGTACACCATCGCCCGCGGATCGGCGCCTTCCCAGAGCTTGTGGCCGCTGAACAGCTCGGCGAACAACGGCAGCTCGGCCTGGGCCGGGTCCAGGTCGAGCAGCGCCATGGCCGACGCACTGGCAACCACCAGGCGAGGGTCTGCGATGGGCTCGGGCAGTACCTGGGTAGAGAATGCGTCGCCCAGGCGGGCGAAGCGGTTGTCGAAGGTGAGCTGGTCGAGCGCTTTCACGGGGCTGCTCCTGAGTCGGGGTGGCAAGAGGCCGCTGCGTGGCCCTGTGCGGGCGGACCGGCCGTGAGCGAGGACCAGGCCTTCGCGGGTGGAAAGGGCGTATCTGCCCTATGGAGTCCAATCACACCGATGGAGTGCCATCGGATTTTGGCGAGTCCATCGGTATCAACTGTTGTTTGCCGGCTTTGGGGTCCATCAGGAAGACTTCGACCTGGCGTACGGAGATCTTGATGTCGTGCGCCTTGAATTCCCGGTTGATATAGCGATTGATCTCGTCCAGCGTCGGGTTGCGATCGCCCAGGTCACGGACATGCATGCGCAGTTCGTGGTCCAGCGAGCTTTCCCCGAATTGCAGGAAGTACACCAGGGGTTCGGGGTCCTTGAGTACCCGGGGGTTCTCATGTGCACCCTTGAGCAGCAGGTCGCGCACCAGGTCCAGGTCCGAGCCGTAGTCGATGCCCAGCTTCAGGGTCACGCGGGTGACGGTATCGGTGAGCGACCAGTTGATCAGTTGCCCGGTGATGAACGTCTTGTTGGGGACAATGATGTCCTTGCGGTCGAAGTCGGTGATGGTGGTGGCGCGGATGCGGATCTTGCTCACCGTGCCCGACAAGTTGCCGATGGTGATGGTGTCACCGATACGCACCGGGCGTTCGAACAGGATCATGATGCCCGAAATGAAGTTGGCGAAGATTTCCTGCATGCCGAAACCCAGGCCTACCGACAGCGCGGCGACCAGCCACTGCAGCTTGTCCCAGCTGACCCCCAGGGTGGAGAGGGTGCTGACGATGCCGACGCCGACGATGGTGTAGGACAGCAGCGTGGTGGTGGCGTAGGCGCTGCCTTGGGCCAGGTTCAGCCGCGACAGTACCAGCACCTCCAGCAGGCCGGGCAAGTTGCCGGCCAGGGCGAAGGTGATGCCCACGATCACCAGTGCGCCGAGCAGGTCACCGAGGCTGATGGGGACCATGCTCGCCGCAGCGCCTGTACCGCTGGTGTATTCGTACAGCACGAAGTTGTTGAGGTAGGCGAACACCGAGAGCAGGTCCGACCACACCCAGTACAGGCCGGCGATGAAACCGCCGAGCAAGGCCAGGCGGATCAGGCGCAGGGACTGCTGGTTGACCTGTTCGATATCCAGCGTCGGTTCTTCGACGACGACTTCACCATCGAGCCCTTCCTTGGCCGCAGCCCGCTTGCTGAGCGCGCGCTGGTAGGCCAGGCGTCGGGCGGCCACGGACAGCCCGCGCACGAATGCCGCCTCGATCACCAGCCAGAACAGCAGCAGGTAGAGGGTGTAGATCAGGCGGTCGGTGAGTTTCAGCGCCGTGTAGTAGTAGCCGAAGCACACGGCGATGAACAGGGCGATGGGCAAGGCCGTGAACGCCACACCCACTGCCTTGCGAAACAGCGAGGTGTCGCGGTGGGCAGGGCTGCTCAGCAACAGGCGGCTGAGCAACCAGGCCATCAATGCGTAGCAAGTCAGTACCACGCCAATCCCCAGAACGTCATCGGCCAGCGCCGAGGGCTGGTGTTCGGCTACCGCCACTACCCCTACCAGTGCCAGCACCACGGTGCCAAGACGCCGGACCCAGCCGCGCAGGAACTCCACTTGCGGCTTGTACCAGCGGAAGTGAATCTCGGCCACCCCGCCAGGCGAGAGAATGCGGTAGGCCGTATAGAACACCAGCCAGGCCTGGGCCAGTTGCCACAGCGCCGCGCCAAGGTTGGCGTTCTGCCCGCGGGCGTCGATCTGCAAGGCATAGCTGCACAGCGCAAGACCCAGGCTCACCGGCATCGCCAGCAGGATGTTGATCAAGATCGCCTGAGGGGTGTGCCATTGGCTGTCGCGGCGGAAATGGCCGATGTCCTGGTGCACCTTGCCCAGGCGCTGGTACAGGTACTTGCGACGCCACAGCAACGCGCCGATCACCAGCAACAGCGGCAGGAACAGCAACGGGCGCTGACTCAACCCGTCAGCCAGCTCCTTGAGGCCCGAGCCCCATGGCAGGTCCGCCACCTGGTCAGCCAGGCGTTGCGGCACATAGGCCAGCCAGTCCCAGTCCAATGGCTTGTTGCTGGGTATCCAGAACATCTGCTCGTCCAGCGTGGTACGCAGGCTTTGGGCAGTGCCCAGCAGCTGCTTCTGGTTCAGCTGCAAGGTAATGGATTCGTTGAGCAGGGCCGACAGCTCCCGGTTCAGGCGTTCGAGCAAGTCGCTGCGGGTGATGGCCACTTCCAGCAATGCCTTGCGCAACTGGGGGGTGACGGTTTCAGGGGGCTGGGCTGCCAGCAGTTTGTCCACGTAGCTGACCGGGCTGCTCATCTGCTCGCGCTGCTGATTGACCTCGAACTGGTACAGGCGTGTGTCGGCGATCTGGTCAGCCAGGTCACGGTCGAGCTTGAGATGCGGCAGGGTCTGTTTCTGTTTGTAGAGGATCTTGGACAGCAGCAGGCTGCCCTTGAGCACGCTGATCTGCTCGTCCAGCGCCTGGTCGGCCTGGGTCAAGGTGTCGAGCTGCTGCTTGGTCCGCAGATTCTGCTGGGTCAGTTCGTTGAGCCGGTCGGTGCTTCTGAGCAGGTAGTCGGACAGCTTGAGGTTGGCTGCGCTTTCGGTGGCCAGCAGGCTGCTGCCGCCGGCTTTCTGGGCTTCGATCGACTGCTGCGTGACAGTTTCCTGGGACTGGGCCAGGCGTTTGTCATTGATCAGAGTCTGCAGGTCCTGGATTTCCTGTTCCAGGCGTGCTGTGCGCTCGATCAGCAGGTCGTGGCGGGCATTGCCCAGATCCTGCAGCACACTGTTTCCAGCCAGCTCCTGGCGGCGCAACTGGGTAAGGGCGTTGAGCGAGGCCAGTTCGGCGTTGAGCTGGTTGCGCAGGTCGGGGCTGACAGGCTTGCCCGCGTCCTTGCCGCTTTTGAGGATGCTGTTGATTTGCTGGGCCCGCGCCTGGCTGCTGCTGATCTCGGACTGGGCCCGTTCGGGACGGGTCTGCGAATTGATGATCAGGCTGTTGGCTTCGGCCAGCGCTTTTTGCAGCTCGCCTTGCTGGGTAGTGCGCTCACTGAGCATCTGCTCGAGCTGCGGCACGCCTAGGTTTGCGTAGCGCTGGGCCACCGACTGCACCGAACTCTGCTTGAGCCTTGCCAGCTCTTTCTGGCTGTCGCTGGTTTCCTTGGGCGCGCTGGCCAGTTGCTGCTTGAGGGCAGCCAGCTTGCGTTCGTTGTCTTCCTTGCTGGCCAGCAGGCCGAGGGTCTGCTCGAGCACTTGCTGCAGGGCCTTCTGATCGGCTTCGGGCAGCTTGCGCTCGGCGATCTTGTCGAGGCTTTCCTGGACGCTGGCGGTGGTGGGGGCTTCAGCGGCGGCGACCGCCAGGGGAAGGCAAAGGCACAGCCCGAGCAGGGCTGTGCGAAGGTGCAGGCGAAAGGACATAGGCAGACTACTTGTGGATCAGGCAGAAACGAAGTTTAGAGGAACAATCCTGGTCCTGGTCGCGATCCTTCGGGGAATCTGACGCCCACTTTCTGAATCTTGTTCCCGTCCATGGTCGCCACGGTCCAGATCGTGCCATGCCATTCGACCTGGTCGCCTACCACTGGCGCGCCTCCGACCTTCTGTCGGATGAACTGCGCCAGCGGCATGTGGGCATCCTGGCTGTCGACGTTGAGACCGTAGAGCGATGCCACGGCGCCGAGTTCGGCATCGCCTTCGAGCACGAAGTCGCCGAAGAAGCGCAGGTCCAGCCCGCGCTGGGGTGCCTGGCTGAAGAGTTTGCCCAGTGCAGGCAGGTTGTGCTCATGCCCGATCACGCACAGCATGTCGTCCACTTCCAGCACCGTACTGCCCGAAGGGTGTAGCAATTGTTCGCCACGGAACAGCGCGGCGATGCGCGTGCCCTCTGGCATCTTCAGCTCCCTCAGCGCTGCGCCAATGCACCACTTTTCGGCACCCAGGCGATAGACGAACATCTCCCATTCGCTGGTGATGTGCACTTCCAGTGCCGAGCGTGAAATGGGCGCCGGGTCTGGCGGGACCGTCACCTTGAGCAGTTTGGCCATCCAGGGCAGGCTGGTGCCCTGCACCAGCAGCGAAACCAGGACGATGAAGAACGCCAAGTTGAAGAACAGCTGAGCGTCTGGCAGGCCGGCCATCAACGGGAATACCGCCAGGATGATGGGCACGGCGCCGCGCAGGCCCACCCAGGAAATGAAGGCCTTCTCGCGGTCGTGGAACGCCTTGAAGGGGAGCAGTGCGGCGACCACCGACAAGGGGCGTGCGACCAGAATCATCCACAGGGCAAGGCCCAGTGCCGGCAGGGCGATAGGCAGCAGATCGTGAGGCGTCACCAACAGGCCCAGCACCAAGAACATCCCGATCTGGGCCAGCCACGCCATGCCGTCGAGCATGTGCAGAATGCCGTGGCGGCTGCGGATCGGCTTGTTGCCCAGCACCAGCCCGCACAGGTAGACCGCCAGGAAACCACTGCCATGCAGGGCGTTGGTCAGCGAGAAGACCACCAGGCCACCGGCCACGACCAGAATCGGGTACAGGCCGCCTGCCAGGTTGATGCGGTTGACCAGCTGCAGCATCACCCAGCCGCCGCCCAGCCCCAGCAGCCCGCCGATGCCGAACTCGCGCAGCAGGTGGCCCAGCAGGCTCCAGTGCAGCCCGGTCTGGCCGCTGGCGATCATGTCGATGAGGGTCACGGTGAGGAACACCGCCATCGGGTCGTTGCTACCCGATTCGATTTCCAGCGTGGCGGTGACCCGTTCGTTCAGGCCTTTACCGCCCAGCAGTGAAAAGACCGCCGCGGCATCGGTGGAGCCCACGATGGCGCCAATCAGCAGGCCCTGGATCAGGCTCAGGTCGAACAACCAGGCCGCCACCATGCCGGTCAGCGCCGTGGTGATCATGACCCCGACCGTTGCCAGCGAAAGCGCCGGCCACAAGGCAACCCGGAAGCTTGCTACCCGCGTGCGCAGACCACCGTCGAGCAGGATCACGGCAAGCGCGAGGTTGCCCACCAAGTAGGCGGTCGGGTAGTTGTTGAAAATGATGCCACCCCCGTCCACGCCAGCGATCATGCCGACGGCCAGGATAATGACCAGAATCGGGATGCCGAGCCGCGACGACAGCGAACTGACCAGGATGCTTGCCCCTACCAGCAATGCGCCGATCAGGAACAGGCTATTGATGGTACTGGCATCCAAAGGCAGGTACTCCGGGACAACGAGGAGGGAAGACGTGGTAGCGCGTATTCGATGTTTGCTAGCAGGTCGCGTGCCAACCGATTCTAACCTGATGAATTGGCAGCCTGTAAAGCGTTTCTGAAGATGTAGGCAAGCCAGCCCGCAGCGCGAACCGCTCTCCTCAAAGAAGAGGGCCGCGAGTGCGGCCCTCGTGCAATCAACCGTGGTTCTTGCCCAGCAGCGCGTGATACAGCTCGGTGTCTCCCAGAATGCCCACGACTTTGTCGTTTTCCTGCAGCACCAGCTTGTTGCCGGTCTGGTAGCGAATCTGCAGGGCCTCACGCATGCCGATGTCGGCATGCACCAGGGTTGGCCTGCGGCTCAGGCCTTCCACTGCCTGCCCAGGCGCCCAGTTCTGCATCTCCAGGCCATTCTGGCCTTGCCGCGCACGCTTGATCGAATTGCCTTCACCCAGGTCCAGCCACGAGTCGCCGCCGGGGTCCAGGCAGACCGAACCGTTGACGCGCTTGCAGTTGTCCAGCGAGCGCATCAGGCTGCGTCCGCACAGCACGTTCAGCGGGTTGGTATGGGCCACGAAGGTGCGCACGTATTCATCGGCCGGGTTCAGCACGATTTCCTCGGGCTTGCTGTACTGGATGATCCGTCCGTCCTTCATGATCGCGATCCGGCTGCCCAGCTTGAGCGCCTCGTCCAGGTCGTGGCTGACGAAGACGATGGTCTTGTTCAGCTGGCTCTGCAGGGTCAGCAATTCGTCCTGAAGGCCTTGGCGGATCAAAGGGTCCAGGGCCGAGAACGGTTCGTCCATCAGCAGGATGTCGGCGTCCATGGCCAGCGCACGTGCCAGGCCTACGCGCTGTTGCATGCCGCCGGACAATTCATCGGGCTTCTTGTTGCGCCACTGGGCCAGGCCTACCAGTTCGAGTTTTTCGTCGACCAGCTTGCGCCGTTCCTTCTCGGGGCGGCCCTGCATTTCCAGGCCGAAGCTGATGTTCTCGCGCACCGTGAGCCAAGGCATCAGGGCGAACTTCTGGAACACCATGGCGATACGCTTGGTGCGCATCATCTTCAGTTCAGCCGGGGTGCAGTGGGCGATATCGATGTGCTTGCCTTCGTGCTCCACGAACAGCTTGCCGCGGCTCACGGTGTTCAGCCCGTTGATACAGCGCAGCAGGCTGGACTTGCCCGAACCGGAAAGGCCCATGAGCACGCAGATCTCGCCTTTCTGGATGTCCAGGTTGGCTTTTTCTACGCCGACCACAAGGCCGGTCTGCTTGAGAATTTCTTCGCGGGTCTTGCCCTGGTCCAGCAACGACAGCGCTTCGCGTGGCTTGTTGGAGAAGATGACGTCGACGTCTTCGAATCGAATGATACTCATGCTTCACTCCTGGCCGGCAGCTCCGGTTGCTTGCAGATACGGTCGAGCATGATCGCCAGCAGCACGATTGCCAGGCCCGCTTCGAAGCCCAGGGAAATATCGGCGGTGTTCAGTGCGTTGACCACAGGTTTGCCCAGGCCGTCGGCGCCCACCAGGGCGGCGATCACCACCATCGACAGCGACAGCATGATGCATTGGGTGACGCCTGCGGCGATGCTCGGCATCGCATGGGGCAGTTCGATACGGGTGAGCAGTTGACGGCGCGAGCAGCCAAAGGCCTTGCCGGCGTCCATCAGTTCCTGGGGTACATCGCAGATGCCCAGGTAGGTCAGGCGGATGGGGGCGGCGATGGCGAACACGACCGTCGAGATCAACCCAGGCACCACGCCCAGGCCGAACAGGGTAAGGGTAGGGATCAGGTAGACGAAGGTGGGGACCGTCTGCATCAGGTCGAGCACCGGCCGCATGGCGGTGTAGAACATCGGCTTGTGTGCGGCGACGATACCCAGCGGCACGCCGATAGCCACGCAGACCACGGTGGCGAAGCTGACCTGGGCCAGGGTTTCCATGGTTTCCTGCCAGTAGCCCAGGTTGAGGATCAGCAGGAAGGACAATCCGACGAAGGCGGTCAATGCCCACTTGCGCTGGATCAAGTGCGCCAGTGCAGCGAACAGGGCGATGAGCACGAGCGGGTTGAACCAGGTCAGGGTACTGGTGACGCCATGGATCATGAACTCCAGGCCTTGGGCGATGGCGTCGAAATAATTCGCGCCGTGCTGGGTCAGCCACTCGACGAACGAGGACATGTATTGGCCCAGGGGTATTTTCTGATCGATAAGCATGATAGCGAGCTTCCACCTGCGTAGATTGAAATCAACCCGGGGCGGGCACGGTCCTGCCCCGAGGTAGCGCTACTGCGTAGTTCGGTTATTGCGTCAGCTTGGCCTTGGCCGCCTCCAGGCCAGGTTTGCCATCCACAGTGGTCACGCCTGCCAGCCAGGTGTCCAGCTTGCCGGGATTGTCCTTGAGCCATTTCCGCGCAGCGGCGTCAGGCTTCATCTTGTCGTCCAGGACATAGCCCATCATGGTGCTTTCGTCCTTGAGCTCGAACGACAGGTTCTTCAACAGTTGGCCGACGTTGCTGCATTCCTGCGCATACCCCTTGCGGGTATTGGTGTACACCGTCGCCTTGCCGAAATCGGGGCCGAAGAACTCATCGCCACCGGTCAGGTACTGCATCTTGAACCGGGTGTTCATCGGGTGCGGCTCCCATCCCAGGAACACGATGGCCTCGCCACGTTTCTGCGAGCGGTCCACCTGGGAAAGCATGCCGGCCTCGCTGGACTGGACAATCTTGAAGCCGGCGTCCTTCAGGCCGAAGGCGTTCTTGTCGATCATGCTCTGGATGGTGCGGTTGCCATCGTTGCCCGGCTCGATTCCGTAGATCTTGCCGCCTAGCTCATCCTTGAACTTGGGAATGTCGCTGAAATCCTTCAAGCCCTTGTCGTACAGGGCTTGCGGTACTGCGAGCGTATACTTGGCGTTTTCCAGGTTGGCGCGCAGGGTTTCGACCGTACCGGCGTCGCGGTACTGCTTGATGTCGTTCTCCATGGTCGGCATCCAGTTGCCGAGAAACACGTCCAGGTCCTTGCCGGCCGCCAGCGACTTGTAGGTCACCGGCACCGAGATCATGGTGGTGTGCGTCTTGTAGCCCAGGGCGTCGAGCACAGCGCTGGTGGTGGCCGTGGTTACCGTGATGTCGGTCCAGCCGACATCCGAAAACCGCACCGTCTGGCACTGCTCGGGTTCTGCGGCCTGGGCCAGTACCGGTGCGGACAGCAACGCGACCAGCAACAGCGAGGGTGAACCTTTCATGGGTGGACTCCTGTGATTTTGTCTTCGGGTTCGCGTGGTTCGTCGGACGTTCTGAGGGTCCGATCGATCAGGCCTGCAGAGGGCAGGTTGCGTGGCCGTGCTTTACGAGTCGCTTTCGATAATCCTCCAGCGCCGGGCAATCGCCTACTGGTGGAGTCGTATCCAGTACGCAACGGGTCGCATCCAGTATGGGCAATGTCGCTTATGGATTCTTCTACCCATCCTGCCGCTTTTTTGCGTCACCAAGGCACCGGAAAGCGGCGCACTGAGCCTGCAAAACAGGCGGCGCGGCTGGACAAGACTACGTCGGTTGCAGACGGCGAGCAGGGTGGCAAAAGCCCGATGATGCGTGCATTGAAGGCGGCCTGCAGTCCAGCCTAGCAGCTGCCCCGCCCTGCGCATTGCGCGTACAGACAAGCCCAGCAAGAGGTGATTCGACAATGGCCATCAGCGTGTTCGACCTGTTCAAGATCGGTGTCGGGCCTTCCAGCTCGCATACCGTCGGCCCCATGCGCGCCGGTGCCCTGTTTGTCCAGGGGCTGCGCGAGCGCGGCGAGCTGGAACAGGTTAAGCGGATCGAGGTGCGCCTGTATGGCTCGCTGTCGGCTACCGGTATCGGCCATGGAACCGACAACGCCACCATCATGGGGCTGATGGGCGAATGGCCAGACGCCATCGACCCTACCCAGATTGTCCCGCGTATCGCCGACCTGCGCGAAACCCAAGTGCTCAAACTCGATAACCGCCTGCCCATCGATTTCATCTGGGCCCGTGACATGCTGCTGCTTGACGAGAACCTGCCTTACCACCCGAACGCCATGACCCTTGTGGCAGAAGGCGAGCAGGGCGAAATTCACCGAGATACCTACTACTCAGTCGGCGGTGGCTTCGTGGTCGATGCCGCCCAGGCCGCCAGTGGCGTGCTGGACGCCGACCAGACCGTGCTGCCGTACGATTTCAACAGCGCGGCCGAGCTGTTGCGCCTGTGCAAGCAAAACGACCTGAGTGTGTCGCAATTGATGATGGCCAATGAACGGGTCTGGCGCAGCGAGGCAGAAATTCGGGCCGGCCTGCACACGCTTTGGGATGCCATGCAGGAGTGCGTCAACAATGGGCTCAAGTACGAAGGCACGCTGCCGGGCGGGCTGAATGTCCGTCGTCGTGCTGCCAAGCTGCACCGCAGCCTGCAGGAAATCGGCAAGCCCAACGTGATCGGCTCGACCATGAGCGCCATGGAGTGGGTCAACCTGTTCGCCTTGGCCGTGAACGAGGAAAACGCCGCAGGCGGGCGCATGGTCACCGCGCCTACCAATGGCGCGGCCGGCATCATTCCGGCGGTGCTTCACTACTACATGCGCTTTAGTGACGAGGTGGACGAGTCCAGCGTGGTGGATTTCTTCTTGGCGGCCGCCGCCGTGGGCATCCTGTGCAAGAAGAACGCCTCGATCTCAGGGGCCGAGGTGGGCTGTCAGGGTGAGGTGGGCTCGGCCTGCGCCATGGCCGCTGCAGGACTTGCTCAGGTACTGGGCGCTACCCCGCCCCAGGTTGAAAACGCAGCCGAGATTGCCCTGGAACACAATTTGGGCCTGACGTGCGACCCGGTAGGCGGACTGGTGCAGGTGCCCTGCATCGAGCGCAATGCAATTGCTGCAGTGAAAGCCATCAACGCTGTGCAGATGGCGTTGCGTGGTGATGGCGAGCATTTCATCTCCCTCGACCAGGTGATCCGCACCATGCGTGATACAGGTGCCGACATGCACGACAAGTACAAGGAAACCTCGCGCGGCGGCCTTGCCGTCAGCGCCATCGAGTGCTGATGCACTTCTTCGACCTGCGGTGTCATCGTCGAGCGATCGGCGCTGGCACCACGCTCATCATAACGGTGCAAAGCACCACCTCGTGACCTTAAAACGTGCAAGACGATGCCTACCGTCAGTCGGATGTCGCGATCGGTGCAGGCGTTGTCGGTGACACTCAAGAGTGTCGTTTCTGGGCAACTTGGGTAATGCGTGTCACCAAAG
The DNA here is from genome assembly GCF_043106155.1 of Pseudomonas sp. FYR_7. Taxonomy (NCBI): domain Bacteria; kingdom Pseudomonadati; phylum Pseudomonadota; class Gammaproteobacteria; order Pseudomonadales; family Pseudomonadaceae; genus Pseudomonas; species Pseudomonas sp. FYR_7. The sequence continues at coordinate 33,568 of NZ_JBICMI010000033.1, read as the reverse complement.
TGCTCAGGGGTGACACGCATGCCGCCTAGAACGCCTGTTTGAGGGCTGTAACAGACTTGTAGGAAAGTCCTGATTTTGACGACGGAGTAGGTCGTTTTCAGGTTTTTTCGGATAGCTGTTCAATTTCAGGCACGGCGTTTGCGTAGTGATAGACAACCAAGCCCCGTGGACGACCCCGGGGCAATAACAAGAAATCAGTGTCCGCCTGAGGCACGCCCTGCATTTGTGTGAGGAGAAATCGCGATGACGTCGTACACCTCCGGGAACCCAACCCAGAACCGCACAACCCCCCAGTCCATCGGGTTTCTTCTCCTGGACAACTTCACCCTCATTTCTCTGGCGTCGGCGGTCGAGCCCCTGCGCATGGCCAACCAGCTGTCCGGCCGCGAGCTGTACCGCTGGCATACCCTGACCGTCGATGGCGGCCAGGTCTGGGCCAGCGACGGCTTGCAGATCACACCCGATGCCGCCATGCACAGCGCGCCCCCCATGGACACGGTCATCGTCTGTGGCGGTGTGGGTATCCAGCGCACCGTGACGCGTGAGCACGTGACCTGGCTGCAAGCCCAGGCTCGCCAGTCGCGCCGCCTTGGGGCGGTGTGCACCGGCAGCTGGGCGCTGGCCTGTGCCGGCCTGCTCGACGGCTTCGATTGCAGCGTGCACTGGGAATGCCTGGCGGCCATGCAAGAGGCCTACCCACGGGTCAACATGAGCACGCGCCTGTTCACGCTCGACCGCAACCGCTTTACCAGCTCTGGCGGCACCGCGCCGTTGGACATGATGCTGCACTTGATCAGCCGCGATCATGGTCGGGAATTGTCGGCGGCCATTTCCGAGATGTTCGTCTACGAGCGCATCCGTAACGAGCAGGATCACCAGCGCGTACCGCTCAAGCACATGCTGGGCACCAATCAGCCGAAACTGCAGGAAATCGTCGCCCTGATGGAAGCCAACCTCGAGGAGCCGATCGACCTGGACGAACTCGCCGTCTACGTATCCGTGTCGCGTCGGCAGCTGGAGCGGCTGTTCCAGAAGTATCTGCACTGCTCGCCTTCGCGCTATTACCTCAAGCTGCGGCTGATACGCGCACGTCAGTTGCTCAAGCAGACGCCGATGTCGATCATCGAGGTGGCTTCGGTCTGCGGCTTCGTGTCCACGCCGCACTTCTCCAAGTGCTACCGCGAATACTTCGGCATTCCACCGCGCGACGAGCGTGTTGGCTCCAATACCACCCAGCAGGTGGCGATGATGCCGATTCCACAGGCCATCACCCTGTCGCCCCACAGTGGTCCGATGGCGGCATTGAGCCAGGCGCGTAATGAGTCAACGTTTGCCAGTGTAAGGCTCTAAGGGTTCAGGGCTGCGCTGCAGCCCGTTCGCCGGCATCGCGCGGCCCCTCTAGGGGCCGGCTTGCCGACGATCACGCCGGCATCGGAGCAATCGCTCAGGCGCGCTTGTTGAATTGCGCCAAGGCTGGCAGCAGCTGTTTATCAATCGCCTGCCGCACGGCCGGTAACAGGGTGGCGCTGCCCGCGTACATCTGCTCGACCATCCCCTTGAGCGCCCGCGCATTCGGTTCGGTGAGCCCGCGTACTACGGCCTCACACGCCTGCTCGGCGCTGGCACCGGCCGGAATGTCGAACCCGCGTGCCCGCAGGTGGCCCGCCAGGTCGTCTTGATCAATCAAATCGGCATGCATCATGGCTGTTGTCCCTTTTATCGCATAGAGAGTGCTGCAGTGATCACGACCGATTCTGTGGCGCCGCCGTCATGCTCGCAACCTCGAAAGGGCAGAGTGGCCGCTTTGGCTATGAACAGGTCGTTTCCGGCTAAATCCGCTGCCCAGGAACTGCGCACACTCTAGTCATCTACCGCTACGGAGGGTTTGGTCACCCTCACTCGTGCACAGTGGATGTTGCTCGCTCTTGGCCCCGGATGCTCACGGCTTTCCGGGGTTATTTTTTTGCAGATCACCTATCCATTTTCAATCGCTCGCAAGACCCTAGCCGTTCGCTGGAAGGCGGATCACCCGCCCGGTATAGGCGTTGGCCGGTACAGGCCCCTGAGCATTGAGGGTGGCGGCCAGGGCAGCGCTGCTGCGCTGACTGAAGGGTGCGGATTTCGGCCCCGCGAGGTCCACATGCAGCAGCATCTGTTCGCTCGCCGCCAATGGATCTCCAAACCCCGCGCGGTGCAGGCTGTGGTAGACATGCAGGCGCTTGCGGTCAAAACCGACGATGTGCGTCTGCACCCACACCTCGGTGCCGAGCTTTACCTCGTGCAAGTAGTTGATGTGCGCCTCGAGCGTGAACAGAGAGTTGCCACCCTGCCCACGGCTTTCGGCATCCAGCCCAATGCGCTCCATCAGCGCGTCGGTGGCGTAGCTGAATATCAGCAGGTAGAACGCATCACGCAGGTGACCGTTGTAATCGACCCAGTCTTCCAGCACTTGGGTCCGGTAGGTGATCAATGCAGGCATCGTGCTCTCCTCAGTCGCTGAACGACATGCCATGGTTGGCCTTGCTGGTGGTCACCGCTTCCAGCACCGCCAGCAGCGTGTCATCCCGGTAGCGTTCCAGCGCGGCGATGCTGCGATCACCCAGTTGCTGCGACGTACCCTCCACCACATCGTCGATCAGTTTGTCGGTCAGCTCAGGCGCCGGCAGGTAGGTCCACGGCAGCTTCAGTGCCGGCCCGAATTGCGACATGAAGTGACGCATGCCGGCATCGCCACCGGCCAGGGTGTAGGTCAGGAAGGTGCCCATGAACGACCAGCGCAGGCCCGCGCCAAAACGGATGGCGTCGTCGATTTCACCCGTGGTGGCGACCCCGTCGTTGACCAGGTGCAGCGCCTCGCGCCACAGCGCTTCGAGTAACCGGTCGGCGATGAAACCGGGGACTTCCTTGCGTACGTGCAGTGGCCGCATGCCAAGGGCGGTATAAACAGTGCTGGCCGCCTCGATGGCCTGCGGCGCAGTCTGCTTGCCGCCGACGATCTCGACCAATGGCAGCAGGTACACCGGGTTGAAAGGATGGCCTACCACACAGCGCTCAGGGTGAACGGCCGAGGCGTAGAACTCGCTGGGCAACAAGCCCGACGTGCTGCTGGCAATAATTGCATCGGGTTTGGCAGCGGCGCTGATCCGTGCATGCAAATCGAGCTTCAGGTCCAGCCGCTCAGGCGCGCTTTCCTGGATGAAATCAGCCTCGCGCACGCACGTTTCAACGGTATCGACAAAGGTCAGGCGAGCTTGCGATGCGCCTGGCGCAAGGCCCTGTTTCTCCAAGGCAGGCCAGGCGTTGGCGATGCGTTTGCGCAGGGCCTGTTCGGCGCCTGGCGCCGGGTCCCAGGCGATCACGTCCAGGCCATGGGCGAGGGCGCGTGCAACCCAGCCGCTGCCGATCACGCCGCTGCCCAACGCGGCAAATGTCTTGATGTCAGTGATGAAGGTCATGCAGGTCTCCAGAAGCGATCAGCGACGGTTCAGGTTCATCTTTGCCCGGCCTTCTGCGGGGCTCAGGACACGGGCACCCAGGCGCGAAATGATCTCTACCGCGCGCTCGACCAACTGGCCGTTGCTCGCCAGTACGCCACGGTCCAGGTACAGGTTGTCTTCCAGGCCGACTCGCACGTTACCGCCGAGCAACACGGCCTGCGCGGCCATGGGCATCTGCATGCGGCCGATGCCAAAGCCGGCCCAGGTGACATCGGCGGGCAGGTTATCGACCATAGCTTTCATGGTGGTGGTGTCAGCCGGTGCGCCCCACGGTATTCCCAGGCACAGCTGGAACAAGGGGTTGTCGAGCAGCCCTTCCTTCATCATTTGCTTGGCGAACCACAGGTGGCCGGTATCGAAAATTTCCAGCTCTGCCTTGACCCCCAGCTCCGTAATGCGCCGGGCACCGGCGCGTAGTTGCGCGGGCGTGGAAACGTAGATGGAATTGCCGTCACCGAAATTGAGGGTGCCGCAGTCCAGGGTGCAGATTTCCGGTAATAACGCCTCGACGTGGGCCAGGCGTTCGAGCGGGCCGATCAGGTCAGTGCCCTGCCCGAATGCCATGGGGTTTTCATCGGGCCCGATTTCCAGGTCGCCGCCCATGCCGGCAGTGAGGTTGACGATGATGTCCACGTCGGCTTCGCGAATGCGCTCCATGACTTCGCGATACAGGGCGACATCACGGCTGAAGCGCCCCGTCTGCGGGTCGCGTACGTGGCAGTGGACCACTGTGGCGCCGGCCTTGGCGGCTTCCACGGCCGCTGCAGCGATCTGCTTCGGCGTGACGGGGACCAGATGGCTTTTTGAGGCAGTGTCGCCGGCGCCGGTCAGGGCGCACGTAATGATGACGTCGTGGTTCATGGGGGATCCTGTGCGATCTGTTGTGGGCTTTTCGCCGGCAAGCCGACCCCTGCAAGGTTCTGGACGAACCTTGGTGTCCGTGGATCTGTAGGGGCTGGTTTGTCGGTGATGGGGCGGTTTCAGTTGGCGGTAAGCTTGAGATTGTCGGCGGCCGGTTTGCCATCGAAGGTGGTTACACCCTCAAGCCAGCGGGCCTTGTCCTCGGGGTGGTCCTTGAGCCATTGGCGCGCCGATTCCAGCGGGTCCTTGTGATCGAGCAATGGCTGCATCATGCGGCTCTCGTCTTCGGCGCTGAAACTCAGGTTGGCCAGCAGGCGGTTGGCATTGGGGCAGCGCGCTGCATAATCGGGTGCGGTGACGGTCCACACCGTCGCGCGGCCTTCGTCCGGGCCGAGCGCGTCCTGGCTGTCCCCGAGGTACACCATGTCGATGTTCACGTTCATGGGGTGTGGGGTCCAGCCGAAGAACACCACGGCTTCCTTGCGCCGTACTGCCCGGTCCACGGCGGCCAGCATGCCCGCTTCGCTGGACTCGACCAGCTGGAATTTGCCCAGGCCGAACTGGTTCTTGGCAATCATGGCCTTGATTTGGGTGTTGGCGCCCGAACCCGGCTCGATGCCATAGAGCTTGCCTCCAAGCTCCTTCTCGAATTTATGGATGTCGGCGAAGGTGCGCAGCCCCTTGTCGGCCAGGTATTTGGGCACTGCCAAGGTGGCCCGGGCATCTTCGAGGCTGGCCTTGTCCATGACTTTGACCTGCCCGGCATCGATGAAGGGGGTGATGGTCTGGGTCATGATCGGGTTCCAGTAGCCCAGGAACATGTCCAGGCGTTTGTCGCGAATGCCAGCGAAGATGATCTGCTGCGACGCGCTGGTTTGCTTGGTGGTGTAACCCAGGCCATCGAACAAAGCCTGGGCGATGGCGCTGGTCGCGATCACATCGGTCCAGTTGACCACGCCCAGACGGACATTCTTGCAAGCAGCGGCATCGGCGGCGTAAAGCGAGGGGGTAGCAAGGCTGGTCAGGGCCAAGGTCAACAGGCTGCGGCGGATCAAGCTGTGCATGGTGGCTCTCCATCGGCAGTGCATATTTTTATGGGGGCGGCCTCTGCGGACCGTGTGAACACGCTACGCTGGTGGCACTATTGAAAATCGCACGCCGGCGACCAACATTTGCACGCAGGCGACCTGTTCGCTGGAGCATGCCATGGCGCAGATCATCCACTTTCTGTTGTTGCCCGGTTTCTCCGCCATGGGGTTCATCAGTGCCCTGGAGCCCCTGCGCGTGGCCAACAGGTTCAAAGCCCAGGCATACCACTGGCAGGTATTGAGCCTGGATGGGAGCGCCGTGAACGCCAGCAACGGCATGTCAGTCAATGCCGATGCAGCGTTGGGCGCGCAAACGCCCTGCAGTACATTGCTGATCGTGGCAGGCTTCGAACCCCTGGGCTGCTACGCCCCAAAGCTTCAGCAAAGCCTGCGCCGCCTGGCTCACGAGGGCGTCATGCTAGGCGGTATCGATACCGGCGCTGTGGTGCTGGCCGAGGCAGGCTTGCTCGATGGTCATCGTGCGACCGTGCATTGGGAGGCGCTGGATGCGTTCAGGGAAAACTATCCCAGCCTGCATGCCACCCAGGAGCTGTTCGAAATTGACCGGCAACGCATCACCTGTGCGGGCGGGACCGCTTCGATCGACTTGATGCTCGATCTGATCGCCCAGGCCCATGGCGCCGAGCTCGCTGTGCAAGTTTCCGAGCAGTTCGTGTTGAGCCGTATTCGACCGCGCCAAGATCATCAGCGCATGCAGATTGCTGCACGCTATGGCATCAGCAACCGCAAGCTGGTGCAGGTGATCACAGAGATGGAAAAGCATACCGAACACCCGCTTGGTACAACAGAATTGGCCGCGCGCGTGATGATCACGCGTCGTCAGATGGAGCGCCTGTTCAGGTTGCATCTCAACGATACGCCCAGCGGTTTTTACCTTGGCCTGCGCCTGGACAAGGCTCGCCAGTTGCTGCGCCAGACCCAGATGACGATCACCCAGGTCAGCGTGGCATGCGGTTTTGAACTGCCGTCGTACTTTACCCGACGTTACAAGCGCCGCTTCGGGTGCTGCCCACGCGAAGAGCGCAAGTTCGTGAAGTCGTCTCCACCGAATTAGAGGTGATCGATGCTGCTATGCGCCTCGAGACGTCGTTCTACGCAGTCTCTGTACAGCGCTGCGTATTCATCGACAAGCCGGATACCCAAGTGATCCAGTTCAAGCAACGCCTTGGTTCGACTCGTATCTGGGTTGGTCGAGCAGGCCATGTGCAGAACGATGGCCACGGGCCGTGCCGCCTCGTCAGTGTCGAAGTCGATGAGCATGTGTGAGCTTGCCGATCGAATCTTCAACAAGGCCGGGTCTGGCTGCTTCAGTCCCTGCAGAATGTCGTTGCCCACACGTTGGAACTTGAGATTCTTGCCTTGGGGAGCGGGGATCCAACCTGAGAAGATGTCTTCGAAAACTGCCTCGGTGGGCACGTACGGTATTGTTCTGGTGGTCCGCTCGAATAACAAGGCGCCGTAGCGCTCCAGGTTGGTTAGAAAATGCTCGAACCAGCGTTGGCTGTCCAGGTGTTGATTGTGGACAAGGTTGGCTTCCAACTGCGCCACGCGCAGGCAGCCCTGCAGGTCCTCGTAAGGGTGGCTGACAACTTCCATGGGCATTAGATAGGCCTTCGGCAAACAGGGAAGCTTGGCGCCGCAGCGCGGCGCCAGGGCTTGTTCAGATGTCCAGGGCCAGAATATCGACGGCCTGGCTGGCCAGTTTCAGCCTGACCGCTTCGCGCATGGCATTGAAGTGGCGGATGCTGAAGGAACCCTGCTGCGAGGCGCGATACACACGGGTATTGGACTTGTCGAGGGTGCGGCCAGTGGCGCCGGCAGTCTTCTCGGCTTTGTCGTAGCTCAGTTGAACACTGGTCATGTGCATGATCGGCAACCCCTGTGGCGACATTTCGCAGGTCGAAATCTGCACGGTGCTGGATTTACCGGAAACGCTCGCGGCGCTTTCTTCCAGCAACTGCTGGGCCTTGGGTGTCTTGACGATCACTTCGAAAGAGCGTTTGACGCAGCGGTTCAGACGATGGTTGTGGCCAATCTGCACCGAGACGATTTCTGGCACCAGGGTTGCCAGGGTATGGGTGTCCTTGTCGACCGCCTCTTCCACATGGGCGGCGCCGGTCAGCGTCCAGCCGAACTTGCCGAGCCCATCATTGTAGAAGTTGTACCACTCGCGCTGCTGCGTTTCCTTGTCGAACTTCTTGTTCGCCGACAGGTTCATCAGACGCATGCCGTCCAGCACGTCTTCAGCGACGCTGGCCGGTACGTCTGGTGCGAAGATGCACACAGTGTTTGCCACCATGACGGCCCGCTCTTCGCCTTCTTTCTTCAAGGCAGCGATGGCACTGTCCATGTCGGTTTTCGTGAGGTTCACGGTCATATCTGCGACTCCTGTTAAGTGGGTGAAGCGCCTTGGATAAGGGCACTTGGCACTCACTTTGATACGAGCCAGCTTGATGAATAAGCCGCAAACTTTTCCTAACCAGGCAGTCCTACTCTACTGTTGCAGAATCGATTGCAGGTATTCGGACCGGTCATCAGTGCGCTGCGCGACGCAGGTGTCCCAGGCTGCCTGGTAAGCCTTGCCGTTGGTGGGCAGGGCGAAGGTTTCCGCCTTGCAATCGGCATCGCGAAGCTGCGTCCATAGCCCCTGAGCCTGTTTCAAGCGCTCGATCATCGTTGCTGCAATGCCGCCTTTGTCGTCAAACGCGTCGTGAACGCGCTGGAGAAGTTCGTCATAGGCCGATTTTAGCTCCCGTTCGGAAGCTTGCTTGTTGAACGCTGCGCAGGCATGGGCTTGCGCCTCTGTCTCGACGTTATCGCATGGGGTATTTTCCTCCTCACCGGCCTGGGCTGCCGCCACCACCGCCAGCAGTACCACTGCTGCCATCGCTTTCATTCGCTGTTTCCTCCATCGACTGACGAATGCCGACGATTCTCGCGCACTCTCGGCGCGTACGGTATCACCTGGGCAAATTGTTCATCAAAGGACCCTCCATGGTCGTTATCGAGACTGTGTCTCATCGCCACAGACCGCGCCAGAGCGCGCGTTGTCGCGCATTGACGCTTTCGGCAAACCCCCTGTCGTTTTTGCATCGGGGCGCCTCGGGGCACAGGCATATGCTGGCCCCAAAGCGCCGGCACAAGGTTTGGCGCCAGCCCATTCAATAAAAGGGGACGCCTGATGAGCCCAGCCGAATTACACGCCGACAGCATCGTCATCGATGGCCTGATCATCGCCAAGTGGAACCGCGAGCTGTTCGAGGATATGCGCAAAGGTGGCCTTACCGCCGCCAACTGCACCGTGTCGGTTTGGGAAGGTTTCAAGGCCACCGTCGACCAGATCGCCGCCAGCCAGAAGCTTATCCGCGAGAACAGCGACCTGGTGATGCCCGTGCGCACCACCGCCGATATTCGCAAGGCCAAGGAACTGGGCAAGACCGGTATCCTCTTCGGCTTCCAGAACGCCCATGCCTTCGAAGATCAGATCGGTTACGTGGAGGTGTTCAAGCAGCTGGGCGTGGGCATCGTGCAGATGTGCTACAACACCCAGAACCTGGTGGGCACCGGCTGCTACGAGCGCGACGGCGGCCTGTCAGGCTTCGGTCGCGAGATCGTTGCCGAAATGAACCGCGTCGGCATCATGTGCGACTTGTCCCACGTCGGGTCCAAAACCTCCGAGGAAGTCATCCTCGAATCGAAAAAGCCGGTGTGCTACTCCCACTGCTTGCCATCGGGCCTTAAGGAGCACCCTCGCAACAAGTCCGATGAGGAACTGAAGTTCATCGCCGACCACGGTGGTTTCGTTGGCGTGACCATGTTTGCACCGTTCCTGGCCAAGGGGATCGACTCGACCATCGACGATTATGCCGAGGCCATCGAGTACACCATGAACATCGTGGGTGAAGATGCCATCGGCATCGGTACCGACTTCACCCAAGGTCACGGCAAGGAATTCTTCGAATACCTCACCCACGACAAGGGCTACGCCCGTCGCCTGACCAACTTCGGCAAGATCATCAACCCACTGGGCATTCGTACCGTGGGCGAGTTCCCCAACCTCACCGAGACTTTGCTCAAACGTGGCCACTCCGAGCGCGTGGTTCGCAAGATCATGGGCGAGAACTGGGTCAACGTGTTGAAAGACGTCTGGGGCGAATAAGCCGCTCTCCAAGCTTCAAGCCCCTGCCAGCATCGCCGGGGCAACCCAATAAAAATTTTTTCTGGAGTTGAGTTTCCATGGCCAAGATCGCCCCGCAATTGCCAATCGAAGTCGACAGCGAGACCGGTGTCTGGACCAGCGACGCCTTGCCGATGCTGTACGTGCCACGCCATTTCTTCGTCAACAACCACATGGGCATCGAAGAGGTCCTGGGCGCCGACAAGTACGCCGAAATTCTCTACAAGGCCGGTTACAAGTCGGCGTGGCACTGGTGCGAGAAGGAAGCCGAGTGCCATGGCCTGGAAGGGGTCGCGGTCTTTGAGCACTACATGAAACGCCTGAGCCAGCGCGGCTGGGGGCTGTTCGAGATCCAGGACATCGACCTGGACAAGGGCACGTGCAGCGTCAAGCTCAAGCACTCTGCCTTCGTCTACGTCTATGGCAAGTGCGGCCGCAAGGTCGACTACATGTTCACTGGCTGGTTCGCCGGTGCCATGGACCAGATCCTCGCTGCCCGCGGCAGCTCGATCCGCACCGTTGCCGAGCAGGTATATGGCGGGTCGGAAGAAGGCCACGAAGATGGCCTGTTCGTCACGAAGCCGTTGTAAGCCGGAGATAGCGTCATGGCATTCGAAGCAATGTTCCAGCCGATCCAGATCGGCAAACTGACCGTCCGCAACCGCGTGCTCAGCACCGCGCACGCCGAGGTCTACGCCACTGACGGCGGCATGACGACCGACCGCTATGTGAAGTATTACGAAGAGAAGGCCAAGGGTGGCATCGGCTTGGCCATCTGCGGCGGCTCGTCCGTGGTGGCCATCGACAGTCCGCAGGAATGGTGGTCGTCGGTCAACCTGTCCACCGACCGTATCATTCCGCACTTCCAGAACCTGGCCGACGCCATGCACAAGCATGGCGCCAAGATCATGATCCAGATTACCCACATGGGTCGTCGTTCGCGCTGGGATGGCTTCAACTGGCCGACCCTGATGTCGCCCTCGGGCATCCGCGAACCGGTGCACCGCGCCACCTGCAAGACCATCGAGGTGGAAGAGATCTGGCGTGTGATCGGTAACTATGCGCAGGCGGCCCGCCGTGCCAAGGAAGGTGGCCTCGATGGCGTCGAGCTGTCGGCGGTGCACCAGCACATGATCGACCAGTTCTGGAGCCCGCGCGTCAACAAGCGTACCGACGAGTGGGGCGGCAGCTTCGAAGGCCGCATGAAGTTCGGCCTGGAAGTACTCAAGGCCGTGCGTGCCGAAGTGGGCGACGACTTCTGCGTGGGCATGCGTATCTGCGGCGACGAGTTCCACCCCGATGGCCTCAGCCACGAAGACATGAAGCAGATCGCTGCCTACTACGATGGCACCGGCATGCTCGACTTCATCGGTGTGGTGGGCTCGGGTTGCGATACCCACAACACCCTGGCCAACGTCATTCCGAACATGAGCTACCCGCCAGAGCCGTTCCTACATTTGGCAGCTGGCATCAAGGAAGTGGTCAAGGTCCCGGTCCTGCACGCGCAGAACATCAAGGACCCAAACCAGGCTACCCGGATTCTCGAAGGTGGTTATGTGGACATGGTCGGCATGACCCGTGCACACATGGCCGACCCGCACCTGATCGCCAAGATCAAGATGGGCCAGATCGACCAGATCAAGCAGTGCGTCGGCGCCAACTACTGCATCGACCGCCAGTACCAAGGCCTGGACGTGCTGTGCATCCAGAACGCCGCGACCTCCCGTGAGTACATGGGTGTGCCGCACATCATCGAGAAGACCACCGGCGCCAAGCGCAAGGTGGTCATCGTCGGTGCCGGCCCTGCCGGCATGGAGGCGGCGCGCGTGGCCGCCGAGCGTGGCCACGATGTGACCCTGTTCGAAAAACGCGACCAGATCGGTGGCCAGATCACCATCGCGGCCAAGGCGCCGCAACGTGACCAGATTGCTGGCATTACCCGCTGGTACCAATTGGAGCTGGCCCGCCTGAAGGTGGACCTGCGCCTGGGCACTGCGGCCGATGTGGACACCATCCAGGATCTGCGCCCGGACATCATCGTGCTGGCCGTGGGCGGGCATTCGTTCCTGGAGCAGAACGAACATTGGGGTGCAGCAGAAGGGCTGGTGGTCAGCAGCTGGGACGTGCTCGACGGCAAGGTCGCGCCGGGCAAGAACGTGCTGGTGTACGACACCATCTGCGAGTTCACCGGCATGTCGGTGGCCGACTTCATTGCTGACAAGGGCAGCCAGGTCGAGATCGTCACCGACGACATCAAGCCGGGTGTGGCCATGGGCGGTACGACCTTCCCGACCTACTACCGCAGCATGTACCCCAAGGAAGTGATCATGACCGGGGACATGATGCTGGAGAAAGTCTACCGCGAGGGCGACAAGCTGGTCGCTGTGCTGGAGAACGAGTACACCGGTGCCAAGGAAGAGCGGGTGGTCGATCAGGTGGTGGTGGAAAACGGCGTGCGTCCGGACGAGCAGCTGTACTACGCCCTCAAGGACGGCTCGCGCAACAAGGGCCAGATCGACGTGGAGGCGCTGTTCGCCATCAAGCCACAGCCGATCCTGAGCCAGCCAGGCGAAGGCTACCTGCTGTACCGCATCGGCGACTGTGTGGCCCAGCGTAACGTGCATGCGGCGATCTACGATGCCTTGCGGCTGTGCAAGGACTTCTGATCGCACCGCCTTTCTGAAAGCGGGACTGGCCCCCCTGTAGGAGCGGCCTTGCGCCGCGAAAGGGCTGCGAAGCGGCCCCAGCATTTGATCAGTACCACGGATGCTGGGGCCGCTTCGCAGCCCTTTCGCGGCAACAGGCCGCCCCTACAGGGGCCCGCGCTGGCCTTCGGGGTGGCGCAAGAATCTAGCTGTTGTGGGAGCTTCCCATGTTGAACACCCTTCTACCCATCCTGCTGTTCGCCGCGCTCGGGCTTGCCGTGCTCGGTGCGCTGCGCCGTGTGAACATGTGGCGCCGTGGCCGGCCCTCCAAGGTGGACCTGGTCGGCGGCCTGCTGGCCATGCCGCGCCGCTACCTGGTGGACCTGCACCATGTGGTCGAGCGCGACAAGTACATGTCCAACACCCACGTGGCCACCGCTGGTGGTTTCGTGCTCTCGGCGCTGCTGGCGATCCTGGTGCACGGTTTCGGCCTGCAGAGCAAGGTCCTGGGTTACGCCTTGCTGCTGGCCACGGTGGTCATGTTCACCGGCGCCATCTTCGTCTTCAAGCGCCGCCTGAACCCGCCTTCGCGCCTGTCCAAGGGCCCGTGGATGCGCCTGCCCAAGAGCCTGCTGGTATTTGCTGCCAGCTTCTTCATCGCCACCTTGCCGGTGGCCGGTATTCTGCCGGCCAACACGGGCGGCTGGGTGATGGTCGGCATTCTGGGCCTGGGCGTGCTGTGGGGCGTGTCGGAGCTCTTCTTCGGCATGACCTGGGGCGGGCCCATGAAGCACGCCTTCGCCGGTGCCCTGCACCTGGCCTGGCACCGGCGCGCCGAGCGTTTCGGTGGCGGCCGCTCGACCGGCCTCAAGCCGTTGGACCTGGAAGACCCACGTGCGCCGCTTGGCGTGGAAAAGCCGGTGGACTTCACCTGGAACCAGCTGCTGGGCTTTGATGCCTGCGTGCAATGCGGCAAGTGCGAGGCCATGTGCCCGGCCTTCGCCGCTGGGCAGCCGTTGAACCCGAAAAAACTCATTCAGGACATGGTCATCGGCCTGGCCGGTGGCACTGACGCCAAGTTCGCCGGCAGCCCTTACCCCGGCAAGCCGATTGGCGAGCATGGTGGCCATCCGCACCAGCCGATCGTCAACGGCCTGGTGGATGCCGAGACACTTTGGTCGTGCACCACTTGCCGCGCCTGCGTTGAAGAGTGCCCGATGATGATCGAGCACGTCGATGCCATCGTCGATATGCGCCGCCACCTCACCCTGGAAAAGGGCGCCACCCCGAACAAGGGTGCCGAAGTGCTCGACAACCTGATTGCCACTGACAACCCCGGTGGTTTCGCACCGGGTGGCCGCATGAACTGGGCTGCCGACCTGAACCTCAAGCTGCTGTCGGAGGTGAAGAGCACCGAGGTGCTGTTCTGGGTGGGCGACGGCGCGTTCGACATGCGCAACCAGCGCACGCTGCGTTCGTTCGTCAAGGTACTCAAGGCTTCGGGTGTGGACTTCGCCGTGCTGGGCCTGGAGGAGCGCGACAGCGGCGACGTGGCGCGCCGCCTGGGTGACGAAGCGACGTTCCAGCAACTGGCCAAACGCAATATCCAGACCCTGGCCAAGTACAAGTTCCAGCGCATCGTCACCTGCGACCCGCACAGCTTCCATGTGCTCAAGAATGAATACGGCGCACTGGGCGGCAACTACCAGGTGCAGCACCACAGCACCTACATTGCCGAGCTGATTGGCGCCAACAAACTCAACCTGGGGCAGCACAAGGGCGGCAGCGTCACCTACCACGATCCGTGCTACCTGGGCCGCTACAACGGCGAGTACGAGGCGCCTCGCGAGGTGCTCCGCGCGCTGGGAATCGAAGTTCGCGAAATGGAGCGCTCGGGCTTTCGCTCACGCTGCTGTGGCGGGGGAGGCGGTGCGCCGATCACTGACATCCCTGGCAAACAGCGTATTCCCGACATGCGCATGGACGACATCCGCACCACCGAAGCCGAAGTGGTTGCCGTGGGCTGCCCGCAGTGCACGGCCATGCTTGAAGGGGTAGTAGAGCCACGGCCGCTGATCAAGGACCTGGCCGAACTGGTGGCCGATGTACTGATCGAGGAAGAGGCCCAGCCAGCGGCTGCCAAGCCTGCGAAATCCAAACGTGAACCTGCGGAGGTGCATTGATGAGCGACATCATCCGCCGCGACCCTCGCGCCGAGTGGATCGCCCGTAACCGCCTGCATCCGCTGCATGCAGCCATGCAGACGCAACAGACCAGCTGGATGGGGCCCAACGGCCTCGTGCGCAAGAACCCTCACGCCAGTGCAGCGGGCTTCATCGGCCCCAATGGGCTCAAGCGCATCGACCGCTCGGGGGCCCAGCAGGGCACCAGTGGTGGCGCACGCCGTAGCGCTGCGGTCGAAGTGCAGTTGCCGCTGCACCAGGTGCCAGAGCCTGCGTTCTACATTGCCGTAGTACCGGACATGATCGGCGGGCGCCTGGGTAGCCATGACCGCGACCTGCTGGGCCTAGCCCATGGGCTGGCGGGCAGTGACGGTGCGGTACTGGCAATCGTGTTCGGCGAGCACAAGGAAACCAACTTTGCCGGCGCAGGTGTGGACCGCTTGCTGGTCATCGAAGGCGAGGCGTATCAAGGGTATGCACCGGAGCAGTTGGTGCAGGGCCTGCGCGCTGTCGACAACCAGTTCGCTCCGCGCCACTGGCTGCTGCCAGACAGCCGCACCGGCGGTGGCGAGCTCGGCCGACGCCTGGGTGCTGCGCTGGGCGAGCGCCCGGCAACACGCGTCTGGCAGGTCAAGGATGGGCAGTGCATCGGCCGCGCCGGTGCGGGCCAGCAAGACATGCAACGCGCGCTGCCACGCCTGATCCTGGCTGCGGCCGAATGTGCAGAGCCTGTCAGCGAAACCCGTCACGAGGCTTTACCGGTCGAGTTGTCCGGCAGTGTGGCGCGCAGTATCTCGCGCATCGAGGACCTGGGCTCGGTGGCCGTCGACCCGGCCAAGATCGCCATGGCCGAAGCCGAGTTCATCGTATCCGGCGGTAACGGGGTCAAGGACTGGGCCTTGTTCCACAAGGCGACCACGGCACTGGGCGCGACCCAAGGTGCATCGCGGGTGGCGGTGGATGATGGCCACATGCCGCGTGATCGCCAGGTCGGCGCCACGGGTACGTGGGTAACGGCTCGGGTGTACATGGCGGTGGGTATCTCTGGCGCGATCCAGCACCTGCAGGGCATCGGTGCGTGCGACAAAGTGGTGGCGATCAACATGGATCCGGGTTGCGACATGATCAAACGGGCCGACCTGTCGGTGATTGGCGACAGCGCGGCGATTCTTCAGGCACTGATCGACGCTGTGGAGCAGTTCCGCAACGGCGCCCAGCGTGACGCGGCATAAGGGCACGAGCATGAGTACGAAAGTCATCAGCCTGGTTTCGATCGGTGCGCATCCAAGCTCCGGTCGCACGCGGCGCGCCGAGCAGGACTCGCGGGCAGTCGAGTTGGGCCTGCAACTGGCCGGCGAAGACCTGCAAGTCGTGCACGCAGGGGATTCCCGTGAGGAAGCGTTGCGCGGTTACCTGGGGATGGGCCTGGAACATTTGGATGTGCTTGAGCAACCCGCAGGCGCCGATGTGCTGGGAGTACTAGGCGATTACCTGCGCGGTGCCGGTGCGCAACTGGTACTTACCGGCAGCCAGGCCGAGACGGGGGAGGGGTCGGGCATGCTGCCGTTCCTGCTCGCCGAAAAACTTGGCTGGCCGTTGGTGGTGGGGCTGGCCGAGGTGGAATCCATCGAGAACGGTACTGCCCAGGTGTTGCAGGCGCTACCGCGCGGTCAGCGCCGGCGTTTGAAAGTACGCCTACCCATGGTGGCGACAGTGGATAACGCCGCGCCAAAGCCGCGTCAAAGCGCCTTCGGGCCAGCGCGCCGTGGTGTGCTGGCGGCGCAGGACGTACAGGTGGTGGAGGATGAGCTGTTGGGCGAAGAGGCCCTTCAGCCGGCGCGTCCACGACCCAAGCGCTTGAAGGTTATCAAGGCCAAGAGCGGCGCTGACCGGATGAAGGCCGCAACGGCCAAGGCCAGTGGGGGCGGGGGCAAGGTGCTGAAGGACGTCACGCCGCAGGAAGGCGCCGAAGCCATCATGAAACTATTGGTGGAGGAAGGCGTGCTGCGCTGATGGGCATGCCACATGACTGAACCTGCGAGGTATCCAGCGCAGTAGCTGGCAGTGATCGCGGGTTCGTCCGCTCTCACAATGAACGATACGCGCCGTTCACTACCTGTCATTTCTGCCAGTTCGCAAGCACCGCATCCTCACTTACTCTACGCGTATGCCAAGCGAGTCAGAGTGATCATGGCGACCCTTCTTGATAGCACCGACCGACTCTATTCTGTATCGGGAAAAAGTCATCGCAAGCTACTTGCCTATACACCTTACGGTGCCCAGTGTCTGTCCCAGGCCACCTGCATAGGGTTCTGTGGTGAGTTCAGGGATGCGCTGACGGCTAAGTATCCGCTAGGAAACGGTCGTCGTTTCTACAGTCCCAGGCTGGGGCGCTTCACCAGCCCGGACTCGCTGAGCCCATTTGGCAAGGGGGGTATCAATGTATACGGGTACTGCGGTGGTGATCCCGTCAATCGCCACGATCCGGATGGCGCTTTCTGGAGCGCTCTGCTCAGAACCATTGGTGTTGCATCCAGCGGCGCAACGCTCTTCGGTTCATTGATGCGAACCGCCAGGAACGTTGTTGGGCGTAGAAGCGCATTCAAGGCTGCAAGCACCAATGCAAGCAGAGAAAGTCCGCTCAATCATACGGAGTTGACGCAGGCTTCCAGGGTTGCAAACCAGCAATTCTTCATCACTGGAAGCGCAGGGGTGGCGGGTCAGCTCACTGCCGCGTTCACAGGTGCAACTGCCACTTTTCAATCGGCCACGGATGTACTGGGCGTCGTGAACGCAGTCACGAATCTGAGCGGCGGCTCGATCGGTAACTTTGCGGCTGCTCGCGAGGTAGTCGGTTATTTGCGGGCTAACCCGCGAGAAATTCCCACAGTAGCCTTCGAGACGCTGATGGATGTCACGATGGTGGACGAGATGCTATCCACTGTTGGCCGTGGGTTCATATCAGCTGCGGCCAAGATAAGGTCCTGGGGTACTCGCCCCTATGACGTGCAGAGCTAGCGTTAAGAATGCCACGAGGCTAAGCACGCTCTGCCGGTGAAAGGCAGAGCGCGCTACTGCTCCATCTGATAACTACTGAGCTAGCACTTCCTTCAAGTACGGAGCAGGCTCCGCCCCCAAGTTGTTCAGCAAGCGCCCGCTGTACCAGTCAATGAAATTCACCACGCCAAACTCGTAGGTCTTCGAGTAAGGCCCAGGCTGGTATGCCGTGGAATTGATGCCTCGCTGGTTCTCTTCTGCCAGGCGGCGGTCCTGGTCGTTGGTGGCGTCCCACACCTTTCGCATGTTCTCAGGGTTGTAGTCCACGCCTTCGACGGCATCCTTGTGCACCAGCCACTTGGTGGTGACCATGGTTTCCTGGGCGCTGATCGGCCACACGGTGAACACGATCATGTGATCGCCCATGCAGTGGTTCCAGGAGTGCGGCAGGTGCAGGATGCGCATCGAGCCCAGGTCTGGGTTCTTGATGCGGCCCATCAGCTTCTGGCAGGCCTGCTTGCCGTCCATGGTCATCGAGACCGTGCCCTTGAGCAGCGGCATGCGCACGATACGGTTACGCAGGCCGTGGCTCTTGTGCAGGTACGGGATCTTCTCGGCTTCCCAGGCGGCAGCAGAGGCGGCCACGTGGTCCTTGAATTCCTGGCTGGCGCGTGGGTCGTTGGTGTCGTCCCATTCCAGCAGGGTCTGCAGCAGCTCCGGGTGCGAGCCATTGCAGTGATAGCATTCACGGTTGTTTTCCAGCACCAGCTTCCAGTTGGCCTTTTCCATCAAGGTGGTCTGCACCGCCACCTTGGCATTTTCCATGTCGTACGGTTCCATGTAGTGGTCAAGGGTGGCCAGGAACTCGTCGATGGCTGGTGGGTTTTCCGCCAGGCTGATGAAGATGTAGCCGCCAGCGACCTTCACGTTCACAGGCTTGAGGCCGTACTGGTTCATGTCGAAGTCGGCGCCCATTTCGGTGCCGGCGAACAGCAGGCGGCCGTCCAGCTCGTAGGTCCACTGGTGGTAAGGGCACACCAGCTTGGCCACCTTGCCTTTTTCGCTGACGCACAGGCGCGAGCCGCGGTGACGGCACACGTTGTGAAACGCATGCACCTTGCCCTCGGTACCACGCACTACAATGATCGGGTTCTTGCCGATCTGCAGCGTGAGGTAATTGCCCTTCGCCGGGATCTCGCAGGTCATGCCGGCGATCAGCCACTCCTTGTGGAAAATCTCCTGCATGTCGATCTGGAACAGACGCTCGTCGGTGTAGAACGGCTGGGGCAGCGAGTAGGTGCGCTCGCGGTTCTGCAGCATCTGGGCAGTCGCCTTGCGTGCAGGTTCAAGTGGATCGCCCAGGCTCAGGGTTGCGGTGACGTCCATCGTGTATTCCTCGGGGCCGTGTGCGGCCGGCAAAAGGTGGCTAATCGTTGTTGTGGTGCCGCAAGGCTGTTAACCATGAACAGCGTGTTGTTTTGCGGTGGAGTGTGCGTCCGAAGGCGGCGTGAACCGTATCCATGGGCGACATGGCCGATTTGAATTACGACGCCGCAACCCTTGTCGTGCGGGGCTGGTCGCGATAAGTACGCCGATGTCGCTGGCAGGAATGTTCAAGGTCGCAAGCTTGAGCATCATCCGAGCCATAAAAAGGCCAACTGTCGGCTGCTGGAGATGAACATGTCCGAAACCTTCCTCAATCCGGTCACTACCCAGACCTGGGCCAACGGCCGCCACATCGTGCGCTGCGTCAAGGTCATCCAGGAGACCTGGGACGTGCGCACCTTCTGCTTCATGGCAGACCAGCCGATCATGTTCTTCTTCAAGCCCGGGCAATTCGTGACCCTGGAGCTGGAAATCGAAGGCAAGCCGGTGATGCGTTCCTACACCATATCCAGCTCGCCATCGGTGCCCTACAGCTTCTCCATCACGGTCAAGCGCGTACCCGGCGGACTGGTGTCCAACTTCCTGCATGACACCATGCACGAAGGTGCCGAGCTGCCGGTACACGGACCTGTGGGGCTGTTCAACGCCATCGATTTTCCAGGCGCCAAGGTGCTGTACCTGTCTGGCGGCGTGGGCATCACCCCGGTCATGTCCATGGCCCGCTGGTTCTATGACACCAACGCCAATGTCGACATGGTCTTCGTTCACAGTGCCCGTTCACCCAAGGACATCATCTACCATCGCGAACTGGAGCAGATGGCGTCCCGCGTGCCCAATTTCAGCCTGCACATCATCTGCGAGAAGCATGGCCTGGGCGAGCCTTGGGCGGGCTACCGTGGCTACCTGAACCAACGGCTGATGGAGCTGATCGCGCCGGACTACATGGAGCGTGTGGTGTTCTGCTGTGGCCCGACCCCTTACATGACGGCGGTCAAGCGCATGCTCGAGGCTGTCGGCTTCGACATGAACAATTACCACGAGGAGTCGTTCGGGGCGACGCCAGCCGAAGCCAAGGCCGATGCGGTCGAACACGCCGAAGCGGCCGCCGAGGCACCTGAAGTGGACGCCGCCGACCTCAACCTGGTTGAGTTCATCGGCAGCGAGAAGAGCATCCGCATCGCCCCCGGCGAAACCGTGCACGCTGCAGCGGCCAAGGTCGGCCTGATGATCCCGAAAGCTTGCGGCATGGGCATTTGCGGTACCTGCAAGGTGCTCAAGCTGGGTGGCGAAGTCGAAATGGAGCATAACGGCGGTATCACCGAGGAAGATGAAGCCGAGGGGTACATCCTGTCGTGCTGCAGCGTGCCGAAAGGGGATGTGCGCATCGACTACTGAGTTTCTGGCACGGCCTTGGATCTGTCAGGGGGGGCTGCTGTGCAGCTCCCTGTGTTTGACTGACCGATGGTTGACTCAGGTCGGAACAAGAGGGGGGTTACCCTGTCAATGTGCGGGGTAGAAACCTTGTGAATCCGATATTTAATGGCGATGGGCAACGGTTTTCTTTATCGTGTGCGCCCCTCGCAACAACCTGAGATAGACCCATGCTTGAAGCTTCCCTCAATCAACTCGAGCAACTGGTCAGCGACCTGATGCAAAAGAACGCTCAACTCACCGAGCAGAACAACGCACTCGGTCAGCAACTGGCCCAGGCAAACGAAGAGAACGAAACCCTGCAGCTGTCCTTGATGGAGCAGGAAGAAAAGAACGGCGCCACCGCTGCCCGTATCCAGGCGTTGGTCGAGCGTGCCAGCGCGGGTGTCGTCAACGCATGAACCTGCAAGCGCAGCCGATCAATGTCGTGTCGATTCTTGGCAACGACTATTCGATCAAGGCGCCCGAAGGCCAGGAAGAAACCTTGGCGCACGCGGTGCGTATGTTGAACACGGCCCTGGCCGAGACCAAGCGTTCGTATCCGACGTTGATCGGCGACAAGCTGCTGGTGCTGGCAGCCTTGAACCTGTGTTCGAAGCAGGTAGAACTGCAGAAGGAGCATCAGCAGACGCTTGCACGGACCCAGGCGCAGATCGACGCCACCGTTGACGCGATCGTTCGGACCATGGCCGAGCAGTGACAGGTCGTTGGCCAAGCCAAGTGGGGAGCGGCTAACCTCGCCCCCACGCTTCACGGTTTCCCCCAGTTGCTCGATGACTGAGTTTCAGGTGAAGCCGACTGGCAGAAGTATCAAGTGCCGGCGATGGCCCGGATGTCTGCCGCCAGCTCGCGCACACGTTCTTCTTCAGTGTCCCAGGAACACATGAACCGCGCACCGCCGCTGCCGATGAAGGTATAGAAGCGCCAGCCCTTGCCTCGCAAGGCCTCGATCACCGGTTCGGGCATTTGCAGGAACACCCCGTTGGCTTCCACTGGGAACATCAGCTCGATGCCTGGCAAATCACTCACCAGTGATGCCAATAATTGGGCGCAGTGGTTGGCATGCTTGCCGTGCCGCATCCAGGCGCCGTCTTCGAGTATCCCGACCCAAGGCGCAGACAGAAACCGCATCTTCGAAGCCAATTGCCCGGCTTGCTTGCAACGGTAGTCGAAGTCTTCGGCCAACTGCCGGTTGAAGAACAGGATGGCTTCCCCGACGGCCATGCCGTTCTTGGTGCCGCCAAAACACAATACGTCGACGCCGGCTTTCCAGGTCAGTTCGGCCGGGCTGCAGCCCAGGAAAGCGCAAGCATTGGTAAAGCGCGCGCCGTCCATGTGCAAGTTAAGGCCCAATTCCTTACAGGTGGCGCTGATCGCCTTGAGTTCGTCGGGGCGGTAGACGGTGCCGACTTCCGTGGCTTGCGTGAGCGTGACCACGCGGGGCTTTGGATAGTGAATGTCCTGGCGCTTGAGCGCCACTTCGCGGATCGACTCGGGGGTGAGCTTGCCGTTGGTACTTGGGGCGGTAAGCAGCTTAGAGCCATTGGAGAAAAATTCCGGGGCGCCGCACTCGTCTGTTTCGACATGCGCGGTCTCCGAGCAGATCACGCTGTGGTAGCTCTGGCACAGCGAGGCCAGGGCCAGCGAGTTGGCGGCGGTGCCGTTGAAGGCGAAGAACACTTCGCAGTCGGTTTCGAACAAGGCCCGAAAGTATTCCGAGGCGCGCGCCGTCCATTGATCGTCGCCGTAGGCGCGGTCGTGGCCGTGGTTGGCTTTTTCCATCGCAGACCAGGCTTCCGGGCAGATGCCGGAATAGTTGTCGCTGGCGAATTGTTGGCTCTTATCTGTCATGACACTGTCCTGTGAACGACGCAGGACAGCACTCTAAACCATCGATTCAGCGGTTGACTATACAACCCCGATACCCATGCGTTTCAAGCGCACTTGTTCACGGGCTTCGCTGTATCCAAATCCAGGCAGGCGTGCCGAAGCGTCAGGTCAGTGAGCTTGGCCCGATGAAGAAACGGGCCGTGGCCTGGCGGGTGTTCAGGCCAGCGCCCCCCAACGCAAGCCGTACGTGTGGTCAGTGTGATCGGGACGCTGACCAATGTCGTAAACGCGCCATTGCAAGGCGTGCGCAGGCATCTGGCACACCCCGGCCAGCCCTACCATCGCCACAAAGGGTCAAAGTGAACCCTCCGAACAAAAAATGATCGCTGCCGGGAGATACAAGATGTTCAGCAAGCAAGACCAGATTCAAGGTTACGACGATGCACTGCTGGCGGCGATGAGTGCCGAAGAGCAGCGTCAGGAAGACCACATCGAGCTGATCGCCTCGGAGAACTACACGTCCAAGCGCGTGATGCAGGCCCAAGGCAGCGGCCTGACCAACAAATACGCCGAAGGCTACCCAGGCAAGCGCTACTACGGTGGCTGCGAGCATGTCGACAAGGTCGAAGTGCTGGCCATCGAGCGCGCCAAGCAGCTGTTCGGTGCCGACTATGCCAACGTCCAGCCGCACTCCGGCTCCTCGGCCAACAGCGCTGTATACCTGGCGTTGCTGCAGCCCGGCGACACCATTCTAGGCATGAGCCTGGCCCACGGGGGCCACCTGACCCACGGCGCCAAGGTGTCGTCTTCGGGCAAGCTGTACAACGCCGTGCAGTACGGCATCGACACCGATACCGGCCTGATCGACTACGACGAAGTCGAGCGACTGGCGGTCGAGCACAAGCCCAGAATGATTGTCGCGGGCTTCTCGGCCTACTCCAAAACCCTGGACTTCCCGCGTTTTCGCGCCATCGCCGACAAGGTCGGGGCGCTGTTGTTCGTGGACATGGCCCACGTGGCCGGCCTGGTCGCTGCGGGCCTTTACCCGAACCCGATCCCGTTCGCGGACGTGGTGACCACCACCACCCACAAGACCTTGCGCGGCCCGCGTGGCGGCCTGATCCTGGCCAAGTCGAACGAAGAGATCGAGAAGAAACTCAACGCTGCCGTCTTCCCGGGCGCCCAAGGCGGCCCGCTGATGCACGTAATCGCCGGCAAGGCGGTGTGCTTCAAGGAAGCGCTTGAGCCTGAGTTCAAGAGCTACCAGAAGCAGGTCATCGAAAACGCCCAGGCCATGGCGCAGGTGTTCATCGAACGCGGCTATGACGTGGTTTCCGGTGGCACCGACAACCACCTGTTCCTGGTCAGCCTGATTCGCCAGGGCCTGACGGGCAAAGATGCCGACGCTGCCCTGGGCCGCGCGCACATCACCGTCAACAAGAACGCCGTACCCAACGACCCGCAATCGCCGTTCGTGACCTCGGGCCTGCGCATCGGCACCCCGGCGGTCACCACCCGTGGCTTCAAGGTCGCCCAATGCGTGGCCCTGGCCGGCTGGATCTGCGACGTGCTCGACAACCTCGGTGACGCTGACGTCGAAGCCGATGTGGCCAGCAATGTCGCGGCGCTGTGCGCAGATTTCCCTGTTTACCGCTGAGTGGAGTCCCACACCATGCAACGTTACTCGGGCTTCGGCCTTCTCAAGCACTCCCTCAGCCACCACGAGAACTGGCAGCGCATGTGGCGTACGCCGACACCGAAGAAGGTGTACGACGTGGTCATCGTCGGCGGTGGCGGCCACGGCCTGGCCACGGCCTACTACCTGGCCAAGGAGCACGGCATCACCAATGTCGCGGTGATCGAAAAAGGTTACCTGGGCGGCGGCAACACCGCCCGTAACACCACCATCGTGCGCTCCAACTACCTGTGGGACGAGTCGGCCCACCTCTACGAGCACGCCATGAAGCTGTGGGAGGGCCTGTCCCAGGACCTCAACTACAACGTCATGTTTTCCCAGCGCGGTGTGTACAACCTGTGCCATACCCTGCAGGACATGCGTGACTCCGAGCGCCGGGTCAGCGCCAACCGCCTCAACGGCGTCGATGGCGAGCTGCTCAACACCGCCCAGGTCGCGGCCGAGATTCCGTACCTGGACTGCTCCAAGAACACCCGTTACCCAATCCTGGGTGCTACCGTACAGCGCCGTGGCGGCGTTGCCCGTCACGATGCCGTGGCCTGGGGTTACGCCCGTGCCGCCGACGCCCTGGGCGTGGATTTGATCCAGCAGACCGAAGTGACGGGTTTCCGCAAGGAAAACGGCGCGGTCATCGGCGTGGAAACCAACAAGGGTTTCATCGGCGCCAAGCGCGTGGGCGTGGTCACGGCAGGTAACTCCGGCCACATGGCCAAGCTGGCCGGCTTCCGCCTGCCGCTCGAATCGCACCCCTTGCAGGCACTGGTTTCCGAACCGATCAAGCCCATCATCGACAGCGTCATCATGTCCAACGCCGTGCACGGCTACATCAGCCAGTCGGACAAAGGTGACCTGGTGATCGGTGCGGGTATCGACAGCTGGGTCGGCTACGGCCAGCGTGGTTCTTACCCGGTGATCGAGCACACCTTGCAGGCCATCGTCGAGATGTTCCCCAACCTCTCGCGTGTACGCATGAACCGCCAATGGGGCGGCATCGTCGACACCTCGCCGGACGCCTGCCCGATCATCACCAAGACCCCGGTCAAGAACATGTTCTTCAACTGCGGCTGGGGTACTGGCGGCTTCAAGGCGACTCCAGGTTCGGGCAACGTCTTCGCCGCGAGCCTGGCCAAGGGCGAGATGCACCCACTGGCCGCGCCGTTCTCCATGGACCGCTTCTACAACGGCGCCCTGATCGACGAACACGGCGCTGCCGCCGTCGCCCACTAACCGGAGACACCGTCATGTTGCATATTTTCTGTCCCCACTGCGGCGAGCTGCGCTCCGAAGAAGAGTTCCACGCCTCTGGCCAGGCGCACATTGCCCGCCCGCTGGACCCCAACGCCTGCTCCGACCAAGAGTGGGGCACGTACATGTTCTACCGTGACAACCCGCGCGGTATCCACCACGAACTGTGGGATCACGTTGCCGGCTGCCGTCAGTATTTCAACGTCACTCGTAACACCGAAACCTACGAGATCCTGGAAACCTACAAGATTGGCGAGAAGCCGCAAGTCAGCGCCCGTGAACACACACCGGCGCGCTCGGCTGCTGTAAACGAACGGGGAGTCAACGTATGAGCCAGACCTATCGCCTCGCCAGCGGCGGCCGTATCGACCGCAGCAAGGTGTTGAACTTCACCTTCAACGGCAAGACTTACCAGGGCTATGCCGGCGACAGCCTGGCAGCGGCCCTGCTGGCCAACGGCGTCGACATCGTTGGCCGCAGCTTCAAGTACTCGCGTCCGCGCGGCATCATTGCCGCAGGCACCGAGGAGCCGAACGCCATCTTGCAGATCGGCTCCAGCGAAGCCACCCAGATCCCCAACGTGCGCGCCACCCAGCAAGCCCTGTATTCGGGCCTGGTCGCCACCAGCACCAATGGCTGGCCGAACGTCAACAATGACGTCATGGGTATCCTCAGCAAGGTGGGCGGCAGCATGATGCCGCCGGGCTTCTACTACAAAACTTTCATGTACCCTAAGTCGTTCTGGATGACGTACGAGAAGTACATCCGTAAGGCAGCCGGCCTTGGCCGCGCGCCGCTGCAGAATGATCCGGACAGCTATGACTACATGAACCAGCACTGCGACGTGCTGATCGTCGGTGCAGGGCCTGCGGGCCTGGCGGCGGCCCTTGCCGCTGCGCGCAGCGGTGCTCGCGTGATCCTGGCGGACGAGCAGGAAGAATTCGGTGGCAGCCTGCTGGACACCCGTGAAACCCTCGATGGCAAGCCGGCCGCTGAATGGGTCAGTGGCGTCATCAAGGAGCTCGAAGGCCTGCCGGAAGTGACCTTGCTGCCACGCGCCACGGTCAACGGCTACCACGACCACAACTTCCTGACCATCCATGAGCGCCTCACCGACCACTTGGGCGACCGTGCTCCGCTTGGTCAGGTGCGCCACCGCGTGCACCGTGTACGGGCCAAACGTGTCGTACTGGCCACCGGCGCCCATGAGCGCCCGCTGGTGTACGGCAACAACGACGTGCCGGGCAACATGCTGGCCGGCGCCGTTTCGACCTACGTTCGTCGCTACGGCGTAGCACCTGGCCGCAAGCTGGTGCTGTCGACCAACAACGACCACGCCTACCGTACCGCGCTGGACTGGCACGATGCTGGGCTGCAAGTGGTGGCCATCGCCGATGCGCGCCACAACCCACGTGGCTCGCTGGTCGAAGAAGCGCGCGCCAAGGGTATTCGTATCCTCACTTCCAGTGCCGTCATCGAAGCCAAGGGCAGCAAGCACGTCACCGGCGCTCGTGTGGCGGCCATCGATGTGAGGGCCCACAAGGTCACCAGCCCTGGTGAAACCCTCGAGTGCGATTTGATCGCCACCTCCGGGGGCTATAGCCCTGTGGTTCACCTGGCTTCGCACCTGGGCGGCCGTCCGGTATGGCGTGAAGACATCCTGGGCTTCGTGCCGGGCAATGCCCCGCAAAAGCGCGAGTGCGTTGGCGGCATCAACGGTGTCTACCCGTTGGGCGATGCCATTGCCGACGGCTTCGAAGGCGGCGTGCGTGCAGCCACCGAAGCAGGTTTCAAGGCCAGCGTAGGCACCTTGCCGAAAACCGTTTCGCGCAAGGAAGACGCCACCCTGGCGCTGTTCCAGGTGCCACACGACAAGGGCACCGCCCGTGCGCCGAAGCAGTTCGTCGATCAGCAGAACGACGTCACGGCCGCTGCCATCGAGCTGGCTACCCGTGAAGGCTTCGAGTCGGTCGAGCACGTTAAGCGCTACACCGCACTGGGCTTCGGTACCGACCAAGGCAAGCTGGGCAACATCAACGGCCTGGCCATTGCGGCGCGTTCGATGGGCATCACCATTCCGCAAATGGGCACCACCATGTTCCGCCCCAATTACACGCCGGTGACGTTCGGCGCGGTGGCGGGTCGTCACTGTGGGCACCTGTTCGAGCCTGTGCGCTTTACGGCCCTGCATGCCTGGCATGTGAAGAACGGCGCCGAGTTCGAAGACGTCGGCCAGTGGAAGCGTCCGTGGTACTTCCCCAAGGCCGGTGAAGATATTCACGCCGCCGTTGCCCGTGAGTGCAAAGCGGTGCGTGACAGCGTCGGCTTCCTGGACGCCTCTACCCTGGGCAAGATCGATATTCAGGGCCCGGATTCGCGCGAGTTCCTCAACCGCGTGTACACCAATGCCTGGACCAAGCTCGATGTGGGCAAGGCGCGCTATGGCCTGATGTGCAAGGAAGACGGCATGGTGTTCGACGACGGCGTAACCGCCTGCGTCGGCGACAACCACTTCATCATGACTACCACCACTGGCGGCGCGGCGCGCGTGTTGCAGTGGCTGGAGCTGTACCACCAGACCGAGTGGCCGGACCTTAAGGTGTACTTCACCTCGGTGACCGACCACTGGGCGACCATGACCTTGTCCGGGCCGAACAGCCGCAAGCTGCTCAGCGAGTTGACCGACATCGACATGGACAAGGAAGCCTTCCCGTTCATGACTTGGAAGGAAGGCAACGTCGGCGGTGTGCCGGCCCGTGTATTCCGTATCTCGTTCACCGGTGAACTGTCGTACGAAATCAACGTGCAGGCCAACTACGCCATGGGCGTGCTGGAGCAGATCGTCGAGGCAGGCAAGAAGTACAACCTGACCCCGTACGGCACCGAGACCATGCACGTGTTGCGTGCCGAGAAGGGCTTCATCATCGTCGGCCAGGACACGGACGGCTCGATGACCCCGGACGACCTGAACATGAGCTGGTGCGTAGGGCGCAACAAGCCGTATTCGTGGATTGGCCTGCGCGGCATGAACCGTGAAGACTGCGTGCGTGAAAACCGCAAGCAGCTGGTTGGCCTGAAACCGATCGACCCGAACCAGTGGCTGCCTGAAGGCGCTCAACTGGTGTTCGATCCGAAGCAGCCCATCCCGATGGACATGGTTGGCCACGTTACCTCCAGCTACGCTGCCAACTCTCTGGGCTACTCGTTCGCCATGGGTGTGGTCAAGGGCGGCCTCAAGCGCATGGGCGAGCGTGTCTACTCGCCTCAGGCCGATGGCAGCGTGATCGAGGCGGAAATCGTGTCTTCGGTGTTCTTCGATCCGAAGGGTGAGCGGCAGAACGTTTGACTCCGGGCTCCATTAGGAGCAGGCCAGGCCTGCTCCTAATGGCGCGATGCAGATGTCAAGGATCGGCGCAGGCTCGCCGGCGATGAGGCCGGCAGAGTTTGCAGGACCGGATGTCTGCATCCCATCGACGAACAAGAATTCTAGGCAGGTATGAAATGAGCGCTATCAACGTCTTCGAGCAAAACCCTGGTGCCTCGGCCAAGGCCGAGTCGCCATTGCACCACGCCGACCTGGCGAGCCTGGTGGGTAAGGGCCGCAAAAATGCCGGCGTGACCTTGCGCGAGCGCAAGTTCCTCGGTCACCTGACCCTGCGTGGCAACGGCCATGATCCCGCCTTTGCCGGTGGCGTCCACAAGGCCCTGGGCCTGGAGTTGCCGGTGGCACTGACCGTCGTTGCCAATGGCGACCTGTCGCTGCAATGGGTCGGCCCTGACGAATGGCTGCTGATCGTTCCGGGTGGGCAGGAAGTGGCGATTGAGCAGAAGTTGCGCGATGCCCTGGAAGGGCAACACATCCAGGTGGTCAACGTCAGCGGTGGGCAGAGCCTGCTGGAACTGCGCGGCCCGAACGTGCGCGAAGTGCTGATGAAATCCACCAGCTATGATGTGCATCCGAACAACTTCCCGGTCGGCAAGGCTGTCGGCACGGTGTTTGCCAAGTCGCAACTGGTGATTCGGCGCACCGCCGAAGACACCTGGGAACTGGTCATCCGCCGCAGCTTCTCCGATTACTGGTGGCTCTGGCTGCAGGACGCATCGGCTGAGTACGGACTGGCCATCGAGGCTTAAGGAGAAACACCATGAGTCGGGCACCGGATACCTGGATTCTCACCGCCGACTGCCCGAGCATGCTCGGTACCGTCGACGTGGTGACGCGTTACCTCTTCGAGCAACGCTGCTACGTGACGGAGCACCATTCCTTCGATGATCGGCTGTCAGGGCGCTTCTTCATTCGCGTGGAGTTTCGCGTGCCTGATGGCTTCGACGAAGACGGGTTGCGTGCAGGCCTTGCCGAGCGCAGCGAGGCGTTTGGCATGGCGTTCGAGCTGACGGCGCCCAACCATCGCCCCAAGGTGGTGATCATGGTCTCCAAGGCCGATCATTGCCTGAACGACCTGCTGTATCGCCAGCGCATCGGTCAACTGGGCATGGACGTGGCGGCGGTGGTTTCCAACCACCCCGACCTCGAGCCTTTGGCACACTGGCACAAGATTCCCTACTACCACTTCGCGCTCGATCCCAAAGACAAGCCTGCGCAGGAGCGCAAGGTGTTGCAGGTGATCGAGGACACGGGCGCAGAGCTGGTCATCCTCGCCCGCTACATGCAGGTGCTCTCGCCTGAACTGTGCCGCCAGCTCGATGGCCGCGCGATCAACATCCACCATTCGCTACTACCGGGTTTCAAGGGCGCCAAGCCTTACCACCAGGCGTACAACAAAGGTGTGAAGATGGTCGGGGCCACGGCGCACTACATCAACAACGACCTGGACGAAGGGCCGATCATCGCCCAGGGCGTGGAGGTGGTGGACCACACCTATTACCCCGAGGACCTGATCGCCAAAGGGCGAGACATCGAGTGCCTGACCTTGGCGCGGGCGGTGGGGTACCACATTGAAAGGCGGGTGTTTCTGAACGCCAATCGGACGGTTGTGCTCTGACCGGTTGTGCTGGCTGTTTGGACATCAGGGCAGTGGATGCCCGTGTGGGAGCCGGCATGCTGGCTATGAGCCATAGAAATTAGATGGATCATGTCGACGGCTGTAAAAAGAGCTTTGGCGAATATCGATAGTGCTCTGAACGAAGTCGGGTATCAGTCCAGATGGAGGACTGGATGATCGACTTTCAGCGGGCGTCGAGTCCCTTGACGAGTTCGCTGAAGATGCAGGGGAGTGGGGCTGCTGCCGGTAGGGGCTTGATGGCCGTGAAGTTTGAATGGGTGTGACCACGGCCGTGGGTTTTGGGTTTATATTTACGTTGAATATAAATGAGTCACTTCTGGGGTCCTCTATCCAATCAGACCTAGGGCTGGGATTGGGGTTGTCAGAACGTAATACGGCCTGCCGGGGTAAAAGCCCAGCGGGTTTCCTTGACGCAGGCGGTTGTGCGGCCGCCACCGTCTTGTTGTTGTTTGTTAAGTTTGACAACCCGGTGGTGGGAGGCGGTGAGTGGCGGGGTCGTCGGGTACTCGCATTAGGAGCACTCACGGACGGCTTGGCGTTCCTCCCTAAGCGTTTCATTTGCCCGCTGGGGTCTATGTAATTGACGGGATCCCCTTCACAGTAACAGTAAGTATTCAAACCGCCCGCCTCGAAAGGGCTCAACCTATCGGGCGTATTGAAGCGCATCCTCACCGGACTGAAACAGCGATGGCCTTGGCCAAGGGCGTAGTCATCTTGCAACGCAATTAATACTTCGCCGTTGAACCCCAGCAGCGTCATGTAGGACGGCAGTTTCGGATCGTACCCGTAAGCTGTGTAGTGGTGTGGTTCGTTCCGACCAGCACAGCCGGCCCGCAGTACGGTCCCGCTCCCCTCGACTGCGAGCAGGCTCGTGCCCAGTTGTCCTGATAATTGTTCGGCTAAGGGTGTGCCTGCGGTGCGAAAAACTGAGCGGTGGTCGCCACTCTGTTGCACTGCGATGAGTCTGTTGGCCTGGTAGAAATAAAGTGAACGGTTCGTTGTCGTCATGATGAACGTCTCTGTGCAACGGATGAGCGCGGTTGACACACGTCCATTCTCAACACCCGCCGTGCCTCTACCACTGGCAAAACTAATAGGTTGCCAAACGGGGCACGGTGAAAAAGTATCCCCCTGCTGTCTCCAGTCACCGCACAGCGGCTTAACACGCCCACCACCCCTACATTTCAATGACACGGGCTGCCCATGGAGGGTGACGCGTTCACCACCGCTGGCTGCATACAAATAAATGTCAGGTAGCGGCTTGGCTGCGACCGCTCACCCTCCAGGCGGTAGGCGCCGCTAACAGGCATACCCCTGTCGCAACCAGTCACTGTGACATCGCCCATCGAGCCCACAATTCCCCCATCCAGTAACACATGCCGCCCATGGATGGCGGCGCGTTCACCACCGCTGCATAAATACAAATAAAGCGAGGTAAGAGCATGTCTGGCAATCGTGGAGTGGTGTATCTCGGCGCGGGCAAGGTCGAGGTGCAGAAAATCGACTACCCGAAAATGCAAGACCCACGCGGCAAGAAGATCGAGCACGGCGTGATCCTCAAGGTGGTTTCCACCAACATCTGCGGTTCCGACCAGCACATGGTCCGAGGCCGTACCACGGCCCAGGTCGGTCTGGTGCTGGGCCACGAAATCACCGGCGAAATTGTCGAGAAGGGCAGTGACGTCGAGCGCATGCAGATCGGCGATCTGGTCTCGGTACCGTTCAACGTCGCCTGTGGTCGCTGCCGCTCCTGCAA
The DNA here is from genome assembly GCF_043106155.1 of Pseudomonas sp. FYR_7. Classification (NCBI taxonomy): domain Bacteria; kingdom Pseudomonadati; phylum Pseudomonadota; class Gammaproteobacteria; order Pseudomonadales; family Pseudomonadaceae; genus Pseudomonas; species Pseudomonas sp. FYR_7. Next base: position 1,731 of record NZ_JBICMI010000033.1, on the reverse strand, counting down.
GGAAATGCATACGGGCGTCTGCCTGACCGTCAACCCGGCCCGTGCTGGTGGTGCCTACGGTTATGTCGACATGGGTGACTGGACGGGCGGCCAGGCCGAATACGTGCTGGTGCCGTACGCTGACTTCAACCTGTTGAAACTGCCAGAACGCGACAAGGCCATGGAGAAGATCCGTGACCTGACCTGCCTGTCCGATATTCTGCCGACCGGCTACCACGGTGCGGTGACCGCTGGGGTCGGCCCTGGCAGCACCGTCTACGTAGCCGGTGCTGGCCCTGTAGGCCTGGCTGCTGCCGCTTCGGCCCGCCTGCTGGGCGCCGCCTGCGTCATCGTCGGTGACCTGAACCCTGCGCGCCTGGCCCACGCCAAGTCCCAGGGTTTCGAAGTGGTCGACCTGTCCAAGGACACGCCGCTTCACGAACAGATCGTGGACATTCTCGGCGAGCCGGAAGTGGATTGCGCCGTCGATGCCGTAGGCTTCGAAGCTCGCGGTCATGGCCATGAAGGCGCCAAGCACGAGGCGCCGGCGACTGTGTTGAACTCGCTGATGCAGGTGACCCGTGTGGCTGGGCAGATCGGTATTCCGGGCCTGTACGTGACCGAAGACCCGGGTGCGGTGGACGCTGCTGCCAAAATCGGTGCACTGAGCATCCGCTTCGGCTTGGGCTGGGCCAAGTCGCACAGCTTCCACACCGGCCAGACTCCGACCATGAAGTACAACCGCCAGCTGATGCAGGCAATCATGTGGGACCGCATCAACATTGCCGAAGTGGTGGGCGTGCAGGTGATTAACCTGGATCAGGCGCCAGAAGGGTATGGCGAGTTTGATGCGGGCGTGCCGAAGAAGTTTGTGATTGACCCGCATAAGATGTGGGGGGCGGCGTAATTAGCATCGAGTAACGAAAGCCCCTCAAACCGAGGGGCTTTCTGCATCAAGGGAACAAGTAAGTTGATCCCAGGCGTATTTATAGCAAGTTAATTTAACCACGATGCTTCGACCGTGTTTCATTCTCCCAGCAGACTGTCGCTACGCGAACGATTCGCGCGTGCATCATACTCCCTGTTAAATCTTATAAGTCGGGCAATGTTTCGGATGCCGTCAAGCGCTGCTCTATGAATTGAGCTTAAAGCGTTTATGTCTCGCAGATAGGGATTCAGCTCCAAGCCCAGGCTTTGTCCAAACCTCCTAGGGACACCGGGGAGTACGCCAGACCGGACGGCTTCCATGGTGGCATCTGTATCTGAGATTATTGACATGTACCGCTCGATGACCGGCACGGCATAGCTTCTATTGGATTGGGCGGTCTTTGCAAAGGCGGCGGCATCTTGGAAAGTAAGATTGCTGATGATTGATTCAAATATGTCAGGCTCCCTGATCCTCTTGTAATAGTCTTCTGTGGGAGGAACATATTTGGGTGGGTTTGGATTCAGCGCGCTAGCATGAGAGGTTGTGCGTCTTAGCCTGGATGGCTTGAACACATGAGGCAGGGGCGCCGCGTGGTTCTTATAAGGTTGCAGTGTTTGACCATTTTTCAAGTGGACAAGTGCATGGCCTGTCGGGTTGGTGTAGTTGACGGGGGCATTGAATCGCCCCTAGTTTCGTAGACACCTCCAAGCCTCATAATGAGGCCCAAATAGGAGGTGCCATGAGTCGTCAGCGTTACCCCGAAGAATTCAAGATCGAAGCGGTCAAGCAAGTGACCGAGAAAGGCAAACCTGTCGCCGATGTCG
>NZ_JBICMI010000032.1:0-26786 GCF_043106155.1 Pseudomonas sp. FYR_7 | reverse complement strand
CTGAACACCCTGAAGCAACAAAAAAAGCGACCTTAGGGTCGCTTTTTTTACGCCTGCAGTTCAGTCTCTGTAGACGCTGTTCAGGCTCGCGCAGCCTGGCCATTCAAGCCTTGGCGCTCTTCGGCCCGCAGGGTCAGTACCTCGAAACCTTCGTCCGTCACGGCCACCGTGTGCTCCCATTGTGCTGACAGGCTGCCGTCACGGGTCACCACGCTCCAGCCATCCTTGAGCGTGCGGGTGCCACGCCCGCCCTGGTTGATCATGGGCTCGATGGTGAACACCATGCCTGGCTTGAGCCTCATGCCCATGCCGCGCTGACCCACATGCAGCACCTCCGGCGCTTCATGCATCTGCTGGCCAATGCCATGGCCACAATACTCACGGACCACGCTGTAACCTGCGGCCTCGGCATGAGCCTGTACGGCGTGGCCAATGTCACCCAGGGTCGCGCCGGGTCGCACTTGCTCGATGCCTTTCCACAGCGCCGCGTAGGTGGTGTCGACCAGGCGCCGGGCTTCATCATCGATCTGCCCAATGGCATACATCTTCGAAGAGTCAGCGATGTAACCGCCTTGCTCCAGCGTGATGTCGACGTTGACGATCGAACCTTCTTCAAGGACTTCATGGGCGTCTGGCATGCCATGGCACACGACATGATCGACCGAGGTGTTGAGCGCAAAGGGGAAGCCGTACTGACCTTTGCTTGCCGGCCTGGCCCTCAAGGTCTGGACGATGAAGTCTTCGGCGTGGTCATTGATCTGCAGGGTGGTGACGCCTGGACGTATGAACCTGTCGAGTTCGGCGAACACCTGTGCAAGCAGTTGACCCGCGCGGCGCATCAGGTCGAGCTCGGCGGGGGATTTGATGATGACCTTGGACATAAACGCGAACAATCACTCCAGCTAGAATGCCTCAGAGCATAGACCCACGGCATACCCACATGCCAGCCTCGAGCACGAGTGCGACACTTGGGCGTGGATGATTTTCCTGTCGCCACCTGCTGTTTTCGGTACGACATGAGGCGCACGAAAGGGGGATCTTCCAGGTCATGGCACATGGCCGTTGCCTGGTTGATGAATAACGATTCACTTGCTGAACTTACTTACTCAAACCCGCTCCTATGCCGGTAGCCATTGGTGAGGGCCGCCTGCTAAGCTCGCGGCCTCTACCCTGATTGCCCTTATGGCGCATGAACAAGGAATTAGCATGAAACAGCATCGTTTGGCGGCTGCGGTTGCCCTGGTAGGCCTGGTACTGGCTGGTTGTGATCAGCAGGCCAGCAGCCCCGAACTGAAAACGCCTGCGCAGAAAGCTTCCTACGGCATTGGCCTGAACATGGGCAAGAGCCTGGCACAAGAAGGCATGGATGACCTTGATTCCAAGGCGGTAGCGCTGGGTATCGAGGATGCCGTTGGTAAGAAAGAGCAGCGCCTGAAGGACGAAGAGCTGGTAGAAGCCTTCACTGCCTTGCAAAAGCGTGCCGAAGAGCGCCTGGCCAAGGCCAGCGAAGAGGCGGCCACTGCGGGCAAGAAATTCCTTGAGGAAAACGGCAAGAAGCAAGGCGTGGTGACCACCGCCTCGGGCCTGCAATACGAGGTGATCAAGAAGGCCGATGGCCCGCAGCCCAAGCCAACCGATGTAGTGACAGTTCACTATGAAGGCAAGTTGATCGACGGCAAGGTCTTCGACAGCTCCGTCGAGCGTGGCAGCCCGATCGACCTGCCGGTCAGTGGCGTGATCCCAGGTTGGGTCGAAGCCTTGCAATTGATGCACGTTGGCGAGAAGTACAAGTTGTTCATCCCTGCTGACCTGGCGTACGGCGCCCAGAGCCCGAGCCCATTGATTCCGGCCAATTCGGTTCTGGTGTTCGACCTGGAACTGATCGCGATCAAGGACCCCGCGCAGCTGCAAGGCGGTGAGCCTGAGGCCGAGGCACCGGCTGAAGCACCGGCTGAAGCACCGGCTGAAGCACCTGCTAAGTAAGCGGTATTTCGGTTGAAACGAGCGCGCCGTCCTCACGGAGAGTTCGGCTCACTCAATCCCATTGGGGCCGCTTTGCGGCCCCAATGGTTTGTGTGGCGAAGCCAGATCCTAGAGATCCTACGCCACCGATTCGGCGTCCCGGCAGGGCCGTTCCTACACGGGTACAGCGTAATCCTCCTGCACGGGTGCCTGATAACACTCAGAGCCGTACTGAACCAGTGGCGAGGCTGCCTTGCAGTACCTACGTGTTCAGGCATACCCCATTCGAACCTGCCCCGGCACACACTGTCCGAACAAGGACAGGCACCCATTGTAAGCTGCGTCTGAAATTACGGTCCTGGGGCGGACCTGCGCAGTGAGCTGTAACCGCTGTGTAAAAAATGCCCGATCTTGTCCGGCGCCTTGTTTATGGGCCAACGGGCTCAAAAACGTCCCCCTGTTCACAAGGTTATCCACAATAAATGTGGATAACCTTTTCCGTCTGGAGGCACCATGAATGCACCTTGGAATTTCGCGCGCTTCCTGCCCCTGGCCGAGCGCCTGCTCAGTCGTGGGCGCTTGCCAGCGCTGCTGTTTGCCGTGGCCCGCAAAGGGCCGCGCTTGGGCAAGCTGCGCGAAGACGTGAAGTTGATGCAGGCCCTGTGTCTGGCCTGGTGGCGTGGCGAATACCGGGCGATCAACCGCAAGGCATTGATTACGATCGTTGCCGGCCTGCTGTATTTCGTAAGCCCCATCGATGCCATCCCTGACTGGTTGCTGGGCGTAGGCTTTCTGGATGACATCGCCGTGCTGGGGTGGGTGCTCAAGACCGTTTCCGATGAACTGGAGCGCTTCAAGGCCTGGCGAGACAGCCAGTCCCCAGAGCGGCTGCAGGTGGTAGAGCGTCTTCCAGCTACCCCCGAAGACCTGCGTCTGGAGCGTGAAATCCCTTGAGGCGTGAGTGACACAGGGGTCCCCTGGAAGGGCTCGACTGCAAAGATCCTGAACTTGGTCATATAATTGGCACATGAAACACGCCAATGGATTACCTCCAGTAATCCTCTCGAAGGGGTTTTGCAATGGATATTCAGGTCATCAGCCGGGACGGTCAACCCGAGTATGCCGTCGTAGCGTGGGAAGACTACCAAGCGCTGCTCAAAGCGGCAGGGCAGGCCCCAGCGAATACTCCGGCATCTGCACCTGTGCAAGAAAACGACTCGCACGCCGCCCTGCCTGCCTTTGCCGACGTTGGGGCCATACGCCGGGACAAGGGTATCGCCGCCGAGCACCTGGCCCGCAATGTGGGCGTCAGCCCGGCCTACCTGGCGATGATCGAATCGGGTGAGCGGCAGCCCGACGCCGCCATTCGCCGTGCGCTGGCCTGGCACCTGGGTGTGCCTGGCTGGAGCGAGGCTTCATGAGTCAGGTCAGGATCAGCCGCCAGCATTGGGACAACCTGCTGGGCGAGCTGGATCTGGCCCGACGCCAACGTCATTTGCTGACCTACCGAGCGCTCATCGAACGCCTGCAACTGCCAAGCCCTGCCATGCAGACCCTGACCGCGGCGCTTGAGTACCTGGCGGTGCTGGATGCGCGTGCCGAACAACCCCTGCGCAGTTCACTGGTGATCAGCCAGGGTGCCAGCCGTTTGCCGCGCACCGGCTTCTTTGAGTGTGTGGAGCGGCTGGGGCGCTTCACAGGGCCTGTCGATGGCATGGAGGCCGCGTCCTGGCATGCCTCTGAGGTCGCGCGCGTATTCGAATACACGTACCCCGACCCCGCCTGACCAGGCACAGCGCGCGTTCATCGGCGCTGTGCCATCCAGTCATTGGCCAGTCGCACCTATCAATGACCCAAAAGAAAAGCCGGGCATCAATGAGCCCGGCTTTTGATTACACATCAGGGAGGGTGGCGAATGATTCGTCCCTCCCCAGGGTCTGGCGCTACTTTTTAGCCACCTTGGTACTGGCGCTGAGGTAATCGATCAGGATGCGCCCGGTTTCCGACAGGTAGGCGTCGTCTTCCGGCTTGGTGTTTTCATCCTCGGCCGGCAGTGCATCCTCGTCTTCTTTTTTCAGCTCCTTGAGCGGTTCTTCACCCTTGGCCTTGCGGCGGATGTTTTCCAGTGCCAGCTGCTTGGCCTCGACTTCATCGTGGCGCGCCCGGCGTGCCTGCTCGTTGAGGCTGACAGTCTTCTCGGTCATCAGTTTCTGGGTCAATGCCAGACGGTCGCGGATGTAGATGAACTCGGCATCCTTGTCGCTGCGCGCCTGGTGTTGAGCCTTAAGCTGGGCCAGGTAAGGCTTGAAGGGGTCTACCGCAGGCTTGACGACCGGGCGGATGGTGTCCCACGGCATCGCTTCGGGCAGGGCGCTTTCGCCGATTTCCTTGGTGTCGATGATCGACGGGTAGTCGATGTCCGGCAATACACCCTGGTGCTGGGTGCTCTGCCCGGAAACGCGGTAGAACTTGGCCAGGGTCAGCTTGAGCTCGCCATGGTTGAGTGGCTGGATGGTCTGCACGGTGCCCTTGCCGAAGGTCTGGCCGCCAATGATCAACGCGCGGTGATAATCCTGCATGGCGCCGGCGAAAATCTCCGATGCCGAGGCGGACAAGCGGTTGACCAGCAACGCCAGCGGCCCCTTGTAGAAGGCACCTGGGTTTTCATCTTCAAGCACATCGACACGGCCATCGCTGTTGCGTACCAGTACGGTGGGGCCTTTTTCGATGAACAGGCTAGTGAGCTCGGTCGCTTCCTGCAGCGAGCCCCCACCGTTGTTGCGTAAATCGATGACCACGCCGTCGACTTTCTCTTTTTGCAGCTCGGTCAGCAGCTTCTTCACGTCACGCGTGGTGCTCTTGTACTCCGGGTCACCTGCGCGGTAGGCCTTGAAGTCCAGGTAGAACGCCGGGATCTCGATGATGCCGAGTTTGTAGTCACGCCCGTCCTGCTTGAGCTTGAGCACGGACTTCTTGGCCGCCTGCTCTTCAAGCTTGACCGCTTCACGCGTGATCGACACGATCTTGCTGGTCTGGTCGCTGGGGGCGTTGCTCGCCGGGATGATTTCCAGGCGTACCACCGAGCCCTTGGGGCCACGAATCAGCTTGACCACTTCGTCCAGGCGCCAGCCAACGACGTCGACCATTTCCTTGTTGCCCTGGGCTACGCCGATGATCTTGTCAGCCGGCGCGACCTGCTTGGTCTTGGCCGCAGGACCGGCGGGCACCAGGCGCACGATTTTGACCTGATCGTTGTCGCTTTGCAGTACCGCGCCGATCCCTTCAAGCGACAGGCTCATGTTGATGTCGAAGTTTTCGGCGTTGTCAGGCGACAGGTAGTTGGTGTGCGGATCGTACGACTGGGCAAAGGTATTGATGTACGCCTGGAAGATGTCTTCCGCCCGGGTCTGATCCAGACGTGCCAGCTGATTCTTGTAGCGCTTGATCAGGGTTTCCTGAATCTGCTTGGGCTCTTTGCCAGCGATCTTCTGGCGCAGCACCTCGTCCTTGACGCGTTTACGCCACAACTCGTCCAGGGCAGCCTGGTCCTTGAGCCAAGGCGCGTCCTTGCGGTCGATCAGCAAGGTCTCATTGACCGTGAAGTCGATCTTGTCCACGCCCTTGTTGAGCTCGGCCAAGGCGAAGTCCAGGCGCTGCTTGACCCGGTCCAGGTAGCGCTTGTAGATGGTGAAGCCAGGGTCGAGGTTGCCGCTTTTGAGGAAGTCGTCGAATTGCGTCTTCCACTTGTCGAACTCGGCGATGTCGGCGGCGGTGAAATAGCTGCGTGCCGGGTCCAACAGCTTGATGTAGCTGTCGTAGATAATGACCGAACGGGCGTCATCCAACGGCGGCTTGCTGTAGTGATGGCGCTTGAGCAGCTCCACCACGTTGAGGCTGGCGACGATTTCGTCGCGGTCCGGTTGCAGGCTATCCCATTTGTTGGCGGCCGCCGCATTGCCGCCGAGCGTAAGGCTGCCAAGGCCGATCATCAGTGCCAGGGCGGTGCTAGGTAGGAAATGCTTCATGCTGATTCGACGTGGGGGCAATTGATCACGCATAGTAGGCCGTCTTTTCCGTTCGCCGGTTCCATAAAACCGGGCGCATACTGCAAAAAGCCTGGGCACGGGTGCCCAGGCTCGGTCATATGATTCAACTATGGAGGCACTGTGAAGGCATTGCAAGGCGTTGACGGACATGTCACCTGGGTCGAAGCCGAACGTCCTGCGTGTGATGCAGGACAAGTACGCATCCGGGTCGCGGCTGCGGGGTTGAACCGTGCCGATTTGCTGCAGATGAAAGGGCTCTATCCGCCGCCGCCCGGCGCCAGCCCCTACATGGGCCTGGAATGTGCCGGCGTGATCGCAGAAGTGGGGGCCGGGACAGCCTGGCAGGTGGGCGACAGGGTGTGCGCACTGCTGGCCAGCGGTGCCATGGCCGAGGAAGTGATCGTTGATGCGCGGCACGTGCTGCCCGTGCCCGAAGGGCTCAGCCTGCATGAAGCGGCGGCCCTGCCGGAAGTCTACGCCACGGCGTGGCTGAACATCTTCCAGCTGGGCGGCGTCAAGGCCGGCGAGAAGGTGCTGGTGCACGCCGGTGCCAGCGGCGTGGGGTCGGCTGCCATTCAGCTGTGCAAAGCGTTCGGCAACAGCGTGTGGGTCAGCGTCGGTTCAGCCGAGCGACTGGCGTATTGCCAGGCCTTGGGCGCGGCAGGGGGCGTTGTGCGCAACCAGAACCTTGATGACCTGGAAGCCATCGGCCCATTCAATGTGATTCTCGACCCGGTCGGCGCCAGCTATGGCGAGCTCAACCTCAAGCTGCTGGCCCGCGACGGGCGCTGGGTGATCATTGGCGTGATGGGTGGACGCAAGTTCGAACTGGATCTTGCCCAGGTCATGGCCAAGCGGGCGCAGATTACAGGTTCGACCTTGCGCAACCGTGACGATGCGTTCAAGGCCGAACTGTTGAGTGACTTGCGCCAGCAAGTCTGGCCGCTGTTCGCCGAAGGCCGGTTGTCACCGCAGTTGGTCGATACCTATCCGGTGGAGTTCGCCCAGGCAGCCTACGCCGAACTCGAGACCAACCAGGTGTCCGGCAAGCTGGTCATGATCATCGACCCAAGCCTGGCCTAGTGCCGGACCCGTTTGACTGCTCGCTCACTGGCGTCATGGCGCCCTGATGGGCCCTTAAGCCTGCCCGAGCGCAGGCTTGAGGGGAGGCAGGGCAAGTGTTTGGCACTGAACAGCGAGCGCGGGTTCAGTGCCAGCTCAAGATAGGCCAACCGTGAGCTTGCGCATGCTCGCGCAACACCGGGTCCGGGTTCACGGCACAAGGGTGATCCACCTTCAGCAACAGGGGCAGGTCATTGCGCGAGTCCGAATAGAAGCTCGCGCCCTCCAGGTTTTCCTGCTCCTGGTCCAGCCAGGCCAGCAAGCGGGTGATCTTGCCTTCCCGGTAAGTGAGTACGCCGTGGGTCCGGCCGGTATAGACGCCGTTGTGGGCGTCCAGATCGATGGCCAGGTATTCGTCCACGCCCAGGCGCGCAGCAATCGGCCCAACCAGGTGTACGCCTGACGCCGAGATGATCAGCACCCGGTCCCCGCGCTTGCGATGCTCGGCAATGCAGCGGCAGGCATCGCCGAAAATGATCGGTTCGATAACCTCTTCCACCCACGGCTCGACCAGGTGTGCGACTTCTTCCAGGGTCCGCCCGGCAATCGGCTCCAGGCTGAATGCCATGTAGTCTTCCATCGCCAGTTCGCCTTTGCCGTAGGCCTCCATCAGCGCGTGGTCACGGCGCAAGAACGTCTCGCCATCCACCCATCCCAGCCGTGCCATGTGTTCGCTCCACAGTGACGCGCAGTCGCCGTGGATCAGGGTTTCGTCCAGATCGAAAATGGCTAGCGCCATACATGCATCTCCTTAAGCCACTTCCCGTAGCGCACTGGGGTCTATCGATACGCTGACCCGCTGCCCATCGGCATGCAGGTCGGCCGGCGAGCGGTTGAGCACATCCACCACCAGCTCTACCTCACGCACCTGCACCCGATAACGTATCACGTTGCCCAGCAGGCTGTGACTGCGCACCTGGGCGTCGAGTTCGCCGTGCAGGCCCAGCGTGATGGATTCGGGGCGTATGGCCAGGCGCCCGGAGACAGGGCGCTGCAACAGGCGGCTGGCACTGTCGGCATCGAGCAGGTTGTAATTTCCGATGAAGCCGGCGGCAAACAGGTCCACCGGGGCCGTGTAGAGGGTCTCAGCATCGCCGCTTTGCACGATACGGCCCTGATTCATCAGGAAGATGCGGTCCGACAGCGTCAAGGCTTCTTCCTGGTCATGGGTAACGAAGATCGTGGTCAAGCCCAGTTCCCTCTGGATGGCGCGAATCTGCTCACGCAGGTGTTTGCGAATGCGCGCATCGAGTGCCGAAAGCGGCTCATCGAGCAACAGCAGTCGGGGCCGGGTGACCAGGGAGCGGGCCAGGGCGACGCGCTGGCATTGCCCGCCAGACAACTGATGAGGGTAACGTGCGGCGAAGTCATTCAATTCCACCAGCTGCAATGCCTCTCGCACCCTTGTCTGGCTCTCATCACCCCTGACCTTCTGCATGCGCAGCCCGAAGGCAACGTTCTGCTCCACCGTCATGTTGGGAAACAGCGCATAACTCTGGAACACCATACCGATGCCGCGCTTTTGCGGGCTCTGCGGCACGATATCAATGCCGTCGAGCAGGATCTGCCCGCTGTCGACCGGCGTGAGCCCGGCGATGCAGCGCAGCAGCGTGGACTTGCCGCACCCTGAAGGGCCGAGCAGGGTGATGAACTCGCCCCGTTCGATCTGGCAATCGATCTGGCTGAATACCGGGCTACCGGCGTAGCTTTTCTGCAGGTTGCGTACGCTGACGTAGCTCATCTCAGGTCTTGTCCTTGTTCAGGCGGTTGGCGACCCACGTCAAAATCAGCACGAAGGCGAAATAGGAAATCACCAGCGCACTGTTGAAGTGGCCGCTGCTGTTGCGCATGTTGTTGAGGTAGACCTGCAGGGTTTCGTAGCGCGTGCCCACCAGCAGGTTGGCGAACACGAACTCCCCGAACAGGAACGAGAACGACAGAAAAAGGGCCACCATCAGGCCTTTGCGCAGGTTGGGAAGTACCACCAGCAAAGCCGCCTGCCAGGTGCTGGCGCCCAGCAATTGCGCCGCGTCCATCAGGTCGCGCAGGTTGATGGCCTGCAGGTTGTTGGTGATGGCCCGGTACATGAAGGGCAGGGCAATGGTGAAGTAGCAGCCGATCAGGATCCACGGTGTCCCCACCATGGCCATCGGCCCACTGCCATACAGTTGCAGCAACCCCACCGACGACACCACAGGTGGCACGGCAAACGGCAGCAGGATCAGGACATTCATCAACGCGTCGAGCCGGGGGAAGTGATAATGCACCACGAACAGCAGCGGCAGGATCAGCACCACCGATAGCAGCAATGCCCCAACGCACACCAGCAACGACTGGCCGAACGCTGCCAGAAAGCGCGGCTCGCTCCACAACGCCACGTACCACTTCAGGGTCAGGCCGCTGGGTAGTAGAGTGGCCGACCAACTGGTGGCCAGGGAGTAGAGCAGGGTGCCGGCCAGTGGCATCAGCAGAATGAGAAACAGCAGGTAGACCACGGCGCGGTGGTACCAGCCGCCGCTACGGGAATCAGCGCGCATGGTAGCTCCTTTTCAACAACCATTGATGCACCACGGTGACCACTGTCATCAGCCCTACCAGCACCATCGCCAGGGCACTGGCAAGGTTCGGATCGAGGCTGATGTCGCCGGCCACCAGGCCAGCGATGCGAATGGGCAGTACGTTGAAGTTGCCGGTGGTCAGGGCATAGACCGTGGCATAGGCGCCCAGGGCGTTGGCCAGCAGGATGACGAAGGTGCCCAGCAGCGCCGGGGCTAGCACCGGCAGCCCGATGTGCCGCCAGAACTGCCAGTGGTTAGCACCTAGCAGCGCAGCCGACTCGCGCCAGTCTTCGCGCAGCGCGTCGAAGGCCGGGTACAGCAGCAGGACACCCAGTGGGATCTGGAAATAGGTGTAAACCAGGATCAGCCCGCTCTTGGAGTAGATGCTGAAGTCTTCCAGCAGGCCCATCTGCTTGAGCAACAGGGTCAATGCGCCGTTGAAACCGAGCAGGATGATGAACGCGAACGCCAGCGGCACGCCGGCAAAATTGCTGGTCATGTTGGCAAAGGCGCTGACGAAGTCGCGCAGCCGTGAGTCCACCTGACGTAGCGAATAGGCGCCCAGGGTCGCGATGATGATGCCGAACAGGCTGGACCAGAAGCTGATCTCCAGGCTGCGTTGCAGGGCTTGCAGGTAGAACTTGGAGGCGAACACCTTGCTGAAATTGTCCATGCCCCAACCTGCCTCCGACTGCAGGCTGCTCAGCGCCACCCAGGCCAGCGGGGCAATCTGGAAGACCACGAAAACGACAGCGAAGGGCACCAGGCACAACAATGCCAGGTACCGACCACGGGGCGACTGGCTCATTTGAGCAACTCCCGGCAGACCGATTTGTCGTGAGCGGCGCCGAGCAACTCGCAGATGGTCCCGCACAGGTCGGTCTGCAGCGGCTTGGCCGAAGGGTCGAGGCTGAAGGCTGCGCCGAACACGAACAAGGGCACTTCGCGCTCTTCGGCCAGCAGGCCGTTGTGCGAGCGGTCGTTGTTCATGCCATGGTCGGCGGTCACCAGCACCTGGTAGCCCTCGTCGAGCCACTTGGGCAGATAGTCGGCCAGCAGGATGTCTGCGCTGCGGGCAGCGTTGCGGTATTGGCTGCTGTCCAGCCCATGGTGGTGGCCCACATCGTCGATGCTCATCGGGTGCACCAGCAGAAAATTGGGCGCATGACGCCGGCGCAGGTATTCGCCGTCGGCCAGCAGGTGTGAATCGGGGTAGCGATCGTCCCAGTAGAACAGCCCATGCTGGATGGGCAACTTGGGGGCGTGGGTGTGCCGGTCACGCTGGGGGTCGAAAGGCGAGCGGTTGTACAGCTCGCTCATCCAGTGATAGGCCGCGGCTGCCGTGCCCAGGTTGGCCTCGCGGGCGTAGTGGAACACGCTGCGCTGGTTGGAAAGCCGGTTGACGTTGTTATGCACGATGCCGCTGTCGATAGGGGGAACACCTGTGAGAATGCACTCGTACAGCGGGCGGGACAGCGATGGCAGTTCGCACTCCATGCGGTAAAGCGCGGCGCGGTCAGCCTCGACATAGGCGTGCAAATGGCCCATGGCGTGGTGGGCAACCTGATAGTTCAGCCCGTCCAACAGCACCAGGATGACGTTGTGGCTCATTGATGACTCCGCAAAAACATCGGGGAGAGGGCGCCTGCAGTGCGCGGCGCCGCGCCAGGGGGTTACTGCTGGCGCGACGCCGGCTCGCTAGGGCTGCCACGCAGGCAGGACGACCCGCATGGCAGTTGGCAGGCCAGTTTGCCTGCTTCATTCCATTTCGATGATTACCTGTTCTTGCCACAACTGCGGCAGCTTCTTGGAGGTCGCTTCCCACACTTCGGCATTCTTGATCGGTTGCGCAGGCGCGTATTGCTCGTTGGGCAGCAATTTGGCCTGCACATCCTCCGGCAGCTTCAGGTGCTCGGCGCGAATCGGGCGTGCGTGCCCCTTGGCCAGGTTGATCTGCCCGGCATCGCTGAAGATGTATTCACGCGTCAGTTTCGCTGCATTGGGGTGCTTGGCGTACTTGTTGATGATGGTGGTGTAGCCCGAGGTGATTGAGCCGTCCGATGGGATCAGCACTTCAAAGCGCTTGGGGTCGATCTGATCGCGGTAGCTCAAGCCATTGAAGTCCCAGACCACGCCCACTTCCACCTCGCCCTTTTCCAGGGTCTGGATGGTCGGGTTGGCCAGGGACAGGCGTTTTTGCTGGGCCAGTTTGGTGAACAGTTGCAGGCCTGGGGCCACGTTGCTCTCATCGCCCTTGTAGGCGATGGCGGCGCCCAGCACGCCGTTGGCGGCCTGGGCGGCGGTGCCGACATCACCGATGGCCACCTTGTACTTGCCGCGTTCCAGGTCGTGCCAGGTCTTGGGCCGCTCTGATTCTTTGACCAGGTCCTTGTTGATGATGAACGCGATGGTGCCGGTGTAGGCCAGCGCCCAATGGCCATCCTTGTCCTTGGCCCACTCTGGCACCTGGTCCCAGGTGCTTGGCTTGTACGGCTGGCTTACGCCCTTGGCAATGGCAATGGGCCCGAACGCTGCGCCCACGTCGCCGATGTCGGCACTGGCATTGTCTTTTTCCGCCTCGAACTTGGCGATTTCCTGGGCCGAACTCATGTCGGTGTCGCTGTGCTTGAGCCCGTATTTGCTGGCCAGGTCCTGCCAGGTGTCCTTCCAGTTGGCCCAGGCATCGGGCATGCCCACGCTATTGACCGTGCCTTCCTTGCGGGCGGCATCCTCCAGTGCCTTGAGGTCATCGGCGGCCATGGCCGACGTGCAGAACGCGATTGCCGAACCGAGCAGTGACGCCATGAACAACTTTTTCATCCGTAGCTCCTTGGGTGGGTGCATCGACCGAACGCTGTTATGTATGAAGCCGTTGTCTGCAGCCTTGGTCTAGGTCAGCAAACCTTGAGCCAAGGTAGGCCGGTAGCGTGACAATTTGATGTAGCCCCAGGTCCTGCTGCCTGATCGCGGCTTCTGGCAGTACAGCGTAGACCACCTGGGAGCCGGGCCTCACAAGGCCTGGCCCGTTTCTGGCAGCGCTAGCCGGGCAGGCTTGTCACGGGATGTTCATCAGCCCTGCCTAGGCTTGCACCCAGTGCCCGGTGCCCTGTCGTGGGGCTGGCCTAGTCCAGATAGGTAACCTTTGATGCAGCCAATGCCACCGCGCGCGGTAACAGCCATTTGTAACGCCCTTGAGGAGCAGATCGAGCACGGCCTGTTGGCGCCGGGCGGCAAGCTGCCCGCCGAGCGCCGGCTCAGCGAACTCTTCGCCACCACGCGCATCACCCTGCGCGAGGCGTTGGTGCAGTTGGAGGCAAGGGGCTTGATCTATCGCGAAGAGCGGCGGGGCTGGTTCGTGGCTCCCGAGCGCTTGAGCTATGACCTCATCGCGCGCAGCCACTTCCATGCAATGGTGCGTGAGCAGGGGCGAGCCGCCAGTACCGAGCTGCTGTCGGCTCGGCTGCAGCCGGCTTCGGCGGCCATCTGCGCGCGGCTGCAGCTGCCGGCGTTGTCCAGTGTGGTGCGCATCTGCAGGCTCAGGCGTATCGACGGCAGGGCGGTGCTGTACGCCGAGCACTACCTCAACCCGCGTTACTTCCCGGCCATCCTCGAACACGACCTGGCGCAGTCATTGACTGAAATCTATGAGCGCCAATACGGTCTGCACTACGGGCAGGTGTGCTTCGAGATCTTGCCCACCGCATTGCCCGTGCAGGCGGCCGGAGCGTTGAGGGTGTCAGCGGGCAGCCCGGGGCTGCAGATCACCCGGGTCAACAGCGACCAGCATGGGCAGCTGATCGACTGCGACCTGGAATACTGGCGCCATGACGCCATTTGTATCAGGGCACAGGCAGGCTAGCCGGGCGGCCTCCCGGGGGGCGCCGGCGTGGCCACGATCCGTGGCCAATCGACTTCAACTGGACGCCTCGGCTTGTGTCAGGGCGCCTGCGCCGGCCGTTACCACTTGCACCGACAGCCTGGGCGTTGCCAGGTCCAGGCCGGCTTCGTCGAGCTGGCGCTTGAGTGCCAGGTTGAAAGCCCGCGACACTTCCCACTGCTTGATCGGCGCCGTCTTGAAGCGGGCGCGCAACACTGCTGACCCCGACTCGAAGCTCTCCACCCCTTGCAGTTCCAGTGGCGACCAGATATTGCGCCGCATCAGCGGATCGCTGCGCAGCTTCTGACCGACCTCGCGCACCAGCGTGATCGCCTGGTCGATGTTCATGTTGTAGGGGATCGCCACGCGGAAGATCGCGTAGCCGAATTCGCGGGAGTAGTTCTTGATGCTCTTGATTTCGCTGAATGGAATGGTGTGCACGATGCCATCAATGTCCCGCAGGCGCACGGTGCGGATGGTCAGGCCTTCTACAGTGCCCAGGTGGCCGCCGACATCCACGTAGTCGTCGATGGCCAGGGAGTCCTCGATGATGATGAACAGCCCGGTGATCAGGTCGGCCACCAGTGACTGGGCACCAAAGCCGATCGCCAGGCCGATGACACCGGCACCGGCCAGCAGCGGCGTCACGTTCATGCCCATGTTGGCCAGGGCCACGATCACCGCGATGATGAAGATGAACACGAACATCACGTTACGGATCAACGGCATCATGGTCTGCGCCCGGGCGTTGGCCATGCCGCGGCGCGAGCGGACCAGCGCATGGTGTACCGCCGTGTCGGCCAGGATCCACACCAGCCAGGCGACGATCAGCGTGCCTGCCAGGCCCATCAGGCGCAGGCTGATGTCATGCCCGTCGCCTTCGGCGAAGCTGATCATCGACAGCCCCCATACCCGAAGACCCAGTTCGATGAACACCAGCCAGATGAACAGGTGCACCAGCAAGTAGCCAAAGTTGCGCAGCCGCTCGGCATACACCGCATGGCGTTTGCCGGCGCGCTTGGGGTTGGCGGCGTGGCGGCGCACCAGGCCATTGAGCACCATGCACACCACGACCAGCACCGTGCACATCAGTGACTGGCGAAGCGCCGTGCTGGTGTCACCGGCCGAGACGAAAGTGGCGAACAGGGAGATGGCCACCAGAATCAGCGCCGGAATGAACCAGAAACTGCCCAGGATCTCGATGGTGTCGCTCAGGGTTCGTCGCGTCAGGCGGCGCGACAAGGGTTGGTTGCGGATCAGGTGGGCGATGGGCCGGCGAAAACGCAGGATGAACAGGCCAGTGCACACCGCGGCGACGACGTTGGCCAAGGTGGCCACCCCATGGGCCAGGTGTATGCCCAGCGCAGCGGTGAGGCGCGGGTCGCTCATGGCCTCGCCGAAGGCGGCAAAGCTGCCGATCAGCCACAAGGGCCGGAATGCCCGGTGGCGCAGGATGTGCAATGCCCGGTGGCGGTGTGGGCCGTCCAGCAGGGAAAACGCGATCACGCAGATGGCCGAGAAGCAGGTGCCCACCACCAGGGCATACGCCAGCACCATGGCCAGCGATTTACCCAGCGACGGGGGCAGTACGAAGCTCAGGTACACCGTGAACACCAGCGCAACCAACCACGGGCCCAGCTTGCGCAGGGCGAAGCGGACCAGGTCCCAGGTGCGGGGATGTTGGGGCAGTTCTTCGCTCAGGCCGAACCGCAGGCGAACCC
The DNA here is from genome assembly GCF_043106155.1 of Pseudomonas sp. FYR_7. Lineage (NCBI taxonomy): Bacteria > Pseudomonadati > Pseudomonadota > Gammaproteobacteria > Pseudomonadales > Pseudomonadaceae > Pseudomonas > Pseudomonas sp. FYR_7. Next base: position 11,500 of record NZ_JBICMI010000032.1, on the reverse strand, counting down.
GATGGCCCACCCAGTTGAAGGCGAATGCCAGCACGCTCCACACCGCAATCACTGCTGCAAAGCCGAACAGGATCGCGGGCCATTGGTGAACCGGCACCATCAAGGCCGCCAGTTCCTCCTGGGCCTGGTCGATTTCCATGCCCCAGCGCTGGAACGGGTTGGCCTCGCCGGTGAACTGCTTTTCGAAATCGTGCAGGGCGCCACCGATCAAGCCGAGCACGCCTTGCTCAACGCTCGGTTGTGACTTCTGCGTGGCGTCGCGCAGCTTTTTCAAGTCGGCCAGGAGCTTGGCACGCTGCTGGTCGTTCTCAAGGCTCTTGATCACCTCGTCCAGGGATTTGCCCAGCGGCTCGGAAGCCTCGGGCTGGGCGGGGGCACTGGAACCGAGAAGGCCGGGCAGGCCTGCTGCGTGTACAGGGCCGGTGGACAGCAACAGCAGGACAAGCAGGTAACGCAGAAGGGCAGGCACGGGCAGATCTACCTCAGGTCAAACGATTGCCCGAGTGTAGAGGTTTATGACGGCAGTTTCTCCAGGATCTTCCAGCAGGTCAGGCCGAAGATGCCCAGGGTGCCTGCCCACATCATCAGCACGCCAACATCGCGCTCGCGCAGGCCGAACCCGAGGGTGAGCAGCAGCAGGGATGCGCAGACGGGAATCAGCAGGGCCAGGAAGGGTGACATGGCAACAGTCCTTTGCAGTGAGACATGCCGTTAGCATAGTCGCTAACCCCCGGCCCGGCCTGCCTGAGGCGAACGTGTAGGCCATGTGCAGCAGTGCGGTCTGTTGGCGCCGGGTGTGTAGCACCGCGGCGCTCTGCGTGGCTCACGGCAGGTCGTGACTGCGGTAGAACGCTGTCAGGACCTTCACCAGGTGCGCCAGGTCATGGCTGCCGCACAGCTCGCGAATGGAGTGCATGGCAAAGGTCGGCAGCCCGATGTCGACCGTCCGCACGCCAAGGTGGCTGGCCGCAATGGGCCCGATGGTCGAGCCGCAACCCATGTCGCTGCGTACCACGAAGCTCTGCACCGGTACTTCCTCGGCCATGCACAAGTGGCGGAAGAAGCCGGCGGTTTCGCTGTTGGTGGCGTAGCGCTGGTTGTTGTTCACCTTGATCACCGGCCCTGCGTTGAGTTTCGGGCCATGGTTGCCGTCGTGCTTGTCGGCGTAGTTCGGGTGCACGCCATGGGCATTGTCGGCCGAAACCATCAATGAACGCTGGATGGTGCGCACGTAGGCGTCGCCGTCGGGCAACAGGCGCTGCAAAGTCTGCTCGAGCATCGGCCCGTCTGCGCCGCAGGCCGAGCTGCTGCCGACTTCCTCGTGGTCGTTGCACACCAGGATGCAGGTTTCATCGCTGTCGGCGGCCAGCAGGGCTTGCAGCCCGGCGTAGCACGACAGCAGGTTGTCCAGGCGGGCACCGGCAATGAAGTCGCCATTGAGCCCGATCTGCGCGGCGTCCTGGGTATCGTAGAAGCTCAGCTCGTAGTCCAGCACGACGTCGGCGTTGAGTTGGTGCTCGCGCGCCAGTTGTTCGGTCAGCAGGGCGCGAAAGTCGATGCGCTCGTCACCGGCCACTTGCGCCAGGATCGGTGGCAGTTCGGTCTGCGGGTTGATATGCCAGCCATCGTTGGCGGTACGGTTGAGGTGGATGGCCAGGTTGGGGATGACCGCGATCGGCAGCTTGAAGTCGACAAGCTGGCTTTCCACCTTGCCGTCACGGCGGTAGGTGACCCGGCCCGCCAGCGACAGGTCGCGGTCGAACCACGGCGCCAGCAGGGCCCCGCCATACACCTCCACGCCCAGCTGCAAGAAGCCCTGGCGCTGCAGTTCCGGTTGCGGCTTGACCCGCAGGCAGGGGCTGTCGGTGTGGGCGCCGACCATGCGGATGCCGTTGAGCAGCGGTGCCTGCCTGCCCATCTTGATCGCGATGATCGATGAATCGTTACGGGTGACGTAATAGCGCCCGCCTGACACGACGGACCAGCTCTCGCGCTCGTCCAGGCGCTGGTAGCCAGCGGCCTCCAGGCGCAGGGCCAGGCTGGCGGTGGCGTGGAAGGGAGTAGGGGAGGCCTTGAGAAAATCGATCAGGCCTGCATTGAGTACATCGCGCATAGTTCACTCCAGACAGCAGTGGCGCGAGTTTAGCGTATTGAGTCGCCCAGCGGTGTCGGGCTGTGGGTTGCGCACTTGGCTGGATGGCTACAGGCCGCACACCGGCCACAGCGCCTCAGCCCGCATCACAGTTGGTCAGGGCAGCGCCGGCAGCTCTGATGGACTGCGAAGACACAGCCATGCCCGATCAAAACGGCGCCGGGCACTCGAATTTGAGGCGTTCACCGGACAACGGGTGGGTAAAGCTGAGCATCGATGCATGCAGGCACAGCCGCTCATGGGCGGCCAAGGCCTGAGGGTTGGCATACAGCCGATCACCCAGCAGTGGGTGGCCGATCGATAACATGTGCACACGCAGTTGATGCGAGCGCCCTGTGATCGGTGTCAGCTCCACACGGCAGTACTCGCCGCAACGTTCCACCACCCGCCAGAACGTCAGCGCATGCTTGCCTTGTTCATGGTCCACGACGTGGCGTGGCTTGGTGGGTGGGTCATACCGCAGTGGCAGGTCGATGCTGCCGCTGTCCAGTGCCGGCTGCCCCCAACACAGGGCGGTGTAGGCCTTCTCGGTTTCCCGGTCATGGAACTGGCGCGACAGCTCGCGGTGGCTGTCGGCATCACGGGCCAGCAGGATGATGCCCGACGTCTCCCAGTCCAGACGATGCACGATCAGCGCGTCGGGATAGCCGTTTTCCTGGAGACGGGTGATCAGGCAATCCTTGTTGTCTTCAGCCCGGCCAGGGACCGACAGCAGCAGCGTCGGCTTGTTGATCACCAGGATGGCGGCGTCTTCGTGAAGGATCTGAATGGTCGACAGCGGCATTGCGTGGTCTCTGTTGAATCAGGAGAAAAAGCGGGGCGGTGCTGCACCCCATATGCGGCAAGGCCGCTCCGACAGGGGAGTGCGATCCCTTGTCGGAGCGGCCTCGTGCCGCGAATGGCTGCAGCGCAGCCCCGGCTCTCTGCCGGATCAGCGATCCGGTAGGGTAATGTTCAGCTCAAGAATGGAGCAGCTGCCCTGGTTTTCCAGCTCGATGTGCACATCGTCATTGCCGATGTTCACATACTTGCGAATCACTTCCAGCAGTTCCTTCTGCAACTCGGGCAGATAGTCCGGTTCGCTGCGTTGTCCGCGCTCGTGCGCCACGATGATCTGTAGACGCTCTTTCGCCACCGACGCGCTGGTCTGTTTCTGTCTGCCACGAAAGAAGTCAAAAAGGTTCATGGTTTATTTGCTCCCGAAAATGCGCTCGAAGAATCCCTTCTTCTGTACATCGATGAAGCGCATCGGCTTCTCTTTGCCCAGCAGGCGGTCGACTGCGTCACTGTACGCCTGGCCGGCATCACTCTGGTCATCGAGAATGACCGGGATACCCTGGTTGGATGCCTTGAGCACCGCCTGCGATTCGGGAATCACGCCCTTGAGCTTGATCGAGAGAATCTCTTCCACGTCGGCCACGCTCAGCATTTCGCCCTTGACGACGCGCTCGGGATGGTAACGGGTGATCAGCAGGTGTTCCTTGATCGGCTCTTCGCCGTTTTCCGAGCGGCGCGACTTGCTCGACAGAATGCCGAGCATGCGGTCGGAGTCACGAACCGAAGACACTTCGGGGTTGGTGACCACGATGGCCTCGTCGGCGAAGTACATGGCCAGGTGGGCACCTTTCTCGATACCGGCCGGCGAGTCGCAGATCACGTATTCGAACTGCTCCTTCAGGTCCATCAGGACCTTCTCGACGCCTTCCTGGGTAAGGGCGTCCTTGTCACGGGTCTGGCTGGCCGCCAGCACGTACAGGTTTTCCAGGCGCTTGTCCTTGATCAGGGCTTGTTGCAGGTTGGCTTCGCCATTGACCACGTTGACGAAGTCATAAACCACACGGCGTTCGCAGCCCATGATCAGGTCGAGGTTACGCAGGCCCACGTCGAAGTCGACGATGACCGTCTTGTGGCCACGCAGTGCGAGGCCGGTACCGATGGCGGCGCTGGTGGTGGTCTTGCCCACACCCCCTTTGCCGGAAGTAACCACGAGAATCTTGGCCAAGGTGTTTCACCCCTAAAATGATCGGGACGCAAGTCCCTGCAAATAACTGAAATAACGGCAACGATAAAAAAGTTGCTCTAAAAATGCTGGCAAGTATCCGTTAAAGACGGGTGATGTTCAACACGTCGCCAGACAGGCTGACTTGTACGCCAGCGCCCCATAACGGATCGCGGCGCAAGTCTTCGCACACTTTGTACTGGCCGGCAATCGAGACCATTTCAGCGGTCATCTGCTGGCAGAAGATACGCGCCTTGGTATTGCCCTTGATACCTGCCAGGGCACGGCCGCGCATGGCGCCGTACACATGGATGTTGCCATCGGCAAGAAGTTCCGCACCCGGGCTGACCGAAGCGGTGACCACCAGGTCCCCCCCTTGGGCGTAGATCTGCTGGCCGCCACGTACCGGAGCGGTGATGATGCGCGTGGCGCGTACCTCGGGTTCGAGCACCGGTGGCGGGGCAGGGGCCGGCTCGGGCTTCTTGGCCTCGGGCTCGGGTTCCAGTGGCCGCTCGCGGGCGCCGGACGGGGGCAGTACTGGCAGATCGATGGCGATGGCCGCGGCAATGTCTTCGATGCGGTTAGCGCGGATGGCCAGGGTCCGCAGGCCATGGTGGCGGCAAATGCGCATCAAGCCAGGCAGGTCGATCGCACCTTCGCCGGCCGGCAGCTTGTCCAGCGCCAGCACCAACGGCGTATTGCTGAAGAAGTTCGGCGCCTGGGCCACTTTGGCCGCCAACTGGCGATCAAGGGCTTCAAGGTCATTGCGCGCCAGTTCCAGAACGGTAATGGCAAGCATGCTGCCCTTGAGCTGGAACACGGAGGGAGTGTCGGAGGTGTGGTTTGGGCTCATGGTCTGCATAGACGGCTTGTTGCGGAAAAAGTGCCCTGACTTATAACGATAAGACCGGTTGCCCGCAACATGAGCCGATCCGTTGTAGAATGCGCGGCCCATGTCTTGCTGGAAGCTTCAATGGATCGCCCGCGTTTTCGTCCCTATTTCCTTCATCCCAAGTTCTGGGGCCTGTGGCTGGGTCTGGGGCTGCTGTGGCTGGTGGTGCAGTTGCCCTACCGTGTACTGCTCAAGCTGGGTGCGGTGTTAGGCGCGATCATGTACCGCTTTGCCGGTGAGCGCAGGCGTATCGCCGCGCGCAACCTGGAACTGTGCTTCCCCGAACGGTCGGCGGACGAACGGCAGCGCTTGCTCAAGGCCAACTTCGCCTCGACCGGCATCGCCTTCTTCGAAATGGCCATGAGCTGGTGGTGGCCCAAGGCGCGGTTGGCGCGCCTGGCGCATGTCGAGGGGCTCGAGCACTTGCAGGCCGCCCAGCAGGCGGGGCAGGGGGCGATCCTGATGGCGGTGCACTTCACTACCCTGGAAATCGGCGCGGCCTTGCTCGGCCAGCGTCACACCATCGACGGCATGTACCGCGAGCATGGCAATGCCCTGTTCGATTTCATCCAGCGCAGCGGACGCGAACGGCATAACCTGGACTCACTGGCCGTGGAGCGCGAGGATGTCAGGGGCATGCTTAAGCTGCTGCGCGCCGGCCGCGCGATCTGGTACGCGCCCGATCAGGACTACGGCGCCAAGCAAAGCCTGTTCGTGCCCTTGTTCGGGATCCCGGCAGCCACGGTCACGGCCACCACCAAGTTCGCGCGCTTGGGCCGCGCCCAGGTCATTCCGTTCACGCAGAAGCGACTCGAAGACGGCAGCGGCTATCGGTTGGTGATTCATCCCCCGTTGAGCGATTTCCCCGGTGAAAGCGAAGAGGCTGACTGCCTGCGGATCAACCAGTGGGTAGAGCAGGTGCTGCGCGAATGCCCCGAGCAGTACCTGTGGGCCCACCGCCGGTTCAAGTCCCGACCGGACGGGGCCCCAAGGCTGTACGAAAAGAAAAGGCGTTGAAAGCGACCGCGCCGCTGCCGTGACGGCAGTGGCGCTGCCAGATTACTCGGCGATCTGCAGCTTGCGCGACTGGGTATAGACGTAGCGCACCTTTTCATACTCGAACGGTGAGTTCATCTGCCCGTAGCGGAAGTTGGTGGTGTAGCGCTTGTCGATGACCCGCAGGCCGAAGAATTCCGGATTTTCGCGGCTGACCTTGGCCATGTCCAGGTAGTTGATCGCCTGCTCGCCGGAATAATCCACCACCAGCCCAGCGGTGTCGCGCAGGTTCGAAGGGCCCAACAGCGGCAGCATCAGGTAAGGGCCTGCCGGCACGCCATAGAAGCCCAGGGTCTGGCCGAAATCCTCGCTCTGGCGCGGCAGGCCCATCTTGGTCGCCGGGTCCCACAAACCGCCTACCCCGATGATTGTGTTGAACATCAGCCGTGCCGTGATCTCGGCCGAGCGTTTGGCCTTGAGCTGCAGCACGCTGTTGAACAGATTGGGCACGTCCCCCAGGTTGTTGAAGAAGTTGGTCACCCCACTGCGCAGAAAACGCGGGGTGACGTACTGGTAGCCATTGACCAGCGGCAGCAGCACCCATTGGTCCAGGCGGTAGTTGAAATGATAGATGCGGCGATTCATCGACTCGAGCGGGTCGTAGACGTTCAGCGCTTCGAGGGTAGAGCGCTCGAATTCACGTTGGTCCAGGCCCGGGTTGAATTTCAACTCGCGCAACGGATCCAGGAAGCCGTCGGCTTCCGGGGCCAGTGGGGCGGTGCCGATCACCTGCGGATCAGCCTCGACGACGCTGGCTCTGGGTGCGGTCTCGGCGGCCAGGGTATGGCCTGCGGCAAGCAGGGCCGTGGCAAAGAGCAGTTTGTTAACCACGGAAGAACTCCAGCATGGCGTCACTGTTGACGCGGTAGTTGATGTTGCCGCAATGGCCACCATGGGGATAAAGGGTCAGGCGATCACCGAACACCTTGCGCAGGAACCCGATATCGCCTGGGCCGAGAATAACGTCGTCGGCATTGTGCATCACGGCGATCTTGGGGCTGTTTTGCAAGTAGTCGGCCAGCGCGTACAAGCTTACCTGATTGGTCAGCTCCAGGATGGTGCCTCCACCGGTGCGGGCACGCCACATCGGGATGACCTGTTCGGTCATGTAGCAATCGAAATCGCACTGCAAGGCACGCTTGAAGTAGGGCGTCAGGCTCGTGCCTTCGGTGATCTTCACCTTCGGTGGGATGATCAGGCCGCGACGGTTGATCAGGTCGGAAGTGAAGGCGATATCGGCGGCCGAGAAACGGAACGAGGTGCCGATGAGCATGGCCATCTGTTCGTTGGACAAGTGCTGGCGCGACTGCTGGAAATCGTACAAGAGCGCTTCGTTGAGGTCGATAAAGCCCTTTTCCTGGAAGTAGCGCGTGAGTTTTTCCAGCATCAGCTCATAGAACGTGGTGCTCCGGTCGATCCCCTTGACCTGGGTCTGCACCAGCTTGTCCAGGTTGTTGATCGAGGTGTAGAGGTTCACGGGTGGGTTGAGCAGCAGCACACGCTTGAAGTTGAAGCTGCGCCGGGTTTCATCCAGGTGGCTGACGAAGGCCGCATCGAGGGCGCCCAGGCTATAGCCGGTCAGGTAGAACTCGGTCACGGGCAGGCGAGGGTGCTGGGCGCGGACCGATTGCATCACCCGGTACATGTCTTCGGCGTCATCCTGGCTGATGCCGGGGGTGGCGAAGCGCGACGCTGCGCTGATGAAATCGTAGCTGGTGGGCGAGGACAACTGCACCACGTGGAAGCCGGCTTTGTAGTACAGCTTTTTAAGGTATTCGTTGATGCTGCTGCTGTAGGACGCACCGGTGCCGGCAATGATGAAGATCAACGGGGCGGCGTGGTCCTGTTGGGCCATGCGGTACTTGAGTTTCTTGACCGCCCAGAAGTTGTCCGGCAGCGTGAATTCACGCTCGGGGCGCAAGGTGAGGCTGTAGTCGGACTGGTCGATCTCGTCATCGCTGGGCAGCATCGGGCGCTGATCCGGCGGCGTCGTGGCGATGGTCGCCTCGAACGGGTTGGTCAGGGGGTAGCCATAGCTCGCGGCGTCGATATCCCGCGCAGAAGCGGCCACAGCCATGAGCAGGCTGCCAAGAACGGCAGCGAGGCGCAAAGAACGAAGCATGTAATCCCCCAAAAGAACGCAAGGTGGCGCGTGTGCAAGCTAAGACCACGATGGCCGTGGCAAAGTTGCCGGGCGTGATGGCCTTTGGTGTGCCTGTTATCTGAACGTCGAGGCAGGCGAGGTATTTTGCCTTAGACCGTGGCGTAGGCGATCATGGATTTTTTCGATCAATCACCGTGGAGAAATGAATGGGTCGCACGTTACCTGGCGCATTACTGCTGATGTTCGTCGGGCTCTGGCTCGCTGCCAGCTATGGCGTGCGCTACGGGCTGATGGAGGACGGGCAGTGGGTAGGGTTGTGCACTCAGCCAGCAGCCTATTGGCAGTGCGAGGTTCGGGCATTGCTGGGGTTGGGTATTCACCACCAGGTCCTGGCCTGGGCCGGGCTGGCCCTGGCAGTGCTTGGCTGGCTGCTAAAGGGACGGACTGGTAAATGGCTGGCCGGCATTGCCCTGTTATTCGCAGTGCCAGCATTGGTGCTGTACACCGCGAGCATCGCCGTATTTGCATTGGTGCTGGCGGGGCTGCGTCTGGTCAGGTAAATGAGCGCCCGCCAGGGGGCGCTCCGTGACGCTGACGGAAAGAGGTATCAGGCGCGGCCGAGCCTCAAGCTGCGCCACAGGGCAGCAGTCATCAGCGCGCTCACGGCTGCCCAGCGCCAGGCCTGTCCGCTGTTCAGCCCTTCGATGAATAGCTGCGGCAGTATGCCAAGGCCGATGATACCTGCCAGCAAGGTAGCCTCCCGTCGCCGTGTCAGCACGGGCCACAGCACGAACACTAGGGCTGGCAAGGCCAACGCTGCGCTGGGAAAACTGCGGTAGCGGGGGTCGAACACCATTGCCAATGTGCTCACGGCGCCTGCAAAGCCGGCCAGCAGCAGCAACCCGCCGGCCCGCTTTTGCAGCCAGTCAGACCAGCGCCCGCGCACGCCTGGCGGCTGGGCCAGATGCAGCAGTGCCCGGGCCAGTACCAGCACGTTCAACCCCGCCAACAGCCCTGCCCACACCCACTCCGGGGCGAAACGGGCGTGGCTGCGCATCAACTCGCCCCACAGGCCCAGACACGCCGCACCGGACATGGCCAGCAGCGGCATGGCCCACGCGCCTGTGCGTGTGCGGGGTCGCCCGGCCATGCACAGCATCAGCGCTGCCAGCGCCGCGCACCCCAGCCACCAAGTGGGCCAGTCGGGCAAGTTGCTGACGGGCCCTTCGAGGATGCCCTTGTCCTGCCGATCGGCATCGTATAGGCCCCAATACCCACCCACGGCACCTTCGTTGGCGCGTTTCCAGGGCTGGTCGAAAGCTTCGATCAGGTTATAGCGCCAGCCATTGTGCTCGGCCATGGCGACGAAGCCGCGAATGAAGCGCGCCTCGTTGACCCGGCTGGGCAGGGCGGTTTCACGCTGCCGGCCTTCGCTGGGCCAGCCGGTTTCACCGATCAGGATGTCCTTGGGCGCGAAGCGCTCGCCGAACTGCCGGCGTATGTCGGCGACATGGGCCAGCGCATCGTCGATGCCCCGTGGCTCGTCTTCCCAATACGGCAGCAAGTGAATGGTGAGAAAGTCCACTTCAGGCGCGATCTCAGGGTGCTGCTGCCAGAACTCCCACACATCGGCATAGGTAACCGGCACGCTTACCTGACGCTTGACCCGCGCAATCAACTCGGCCAGTCGTTTGCCGGTGACTTCCTTGCGCAGCAAGGTCTCGTTACCCACGATGACGGCGCTGACCACATCGGGGTTGGCGTTGGCGGCGGCGATCAGCAGCGCGACTTCCCGGTCGGTATCGGCCGGGTGGGCATTGACCCAGGCCCCGAGCATCACCTTCAGGCCATGCTTGCGCGCCAGCGCCGGGATAGCCTCAAGACCGCTCATGGAATAGGTGCGGATGCACTGGAATCGCTCAGCGAGCAGGGCCAGGTCGGCGTCCATGCGCGCCGGGCGCAGTTGCATGGGTTGGTCGTAGGGCGACTGGTCTTTGTCGAACGGGGTATAGGATGCGCACTGCAGCTTGTGCGTGGCATTGGCGGCGTCTGGCAGGTTCACCGGTCTGCCCAGCCCGTACCAGAGCCCACCGAGCCCGAGCAGACCGATCAGGCAGGCAAGGGTATATAGACATGTCAGCAGGCGGGGAGAACTGGGCATCGGGCGGTCCATCGTCGGGGGCAAAAGGGCCAATAGTAGCCCGGCGCCAAACCTTTGGCATGCAAGGATCGCGCAGGCAGGTCCATGCCGCTGCCGCTAATGGCACAGTGCTGTCGCGTATGAGCGCCTGGGCGTCGTACTTGGATCAGGTCTGGCTTGGTTGCAGGCAGATGATGGAATCTCCAAGACCTGACGAGGGAATGCTTTGATGGCTACTTCAACAAAAATGCGTCGTTTCCTGGGCGTGGGTACCGCCCTGGCACTGGCCTTGAGCGGCGCACAGGCCATGGCCAAAGAAGTCAGCATTGGTTACGTGGATGGGTGGGCAGACAGTGTGGCTACCACCAACGTGGCCGCCGAGGTGATCAAGCAGAAGCTTGGCTACGATGTGAAGCTGCAAGCCGTGGCCACGGGCATCATGTGGCAGGGCGTGGCCACCGGTAAGCTCGATGCCATGCTGTCGGCATGGCTGCCGGTGACCCATGGTGAGTACTGGGCCAAGAACAAGGACAACGTGGTCGACTACGGCGCTAACTTCAAGGATGCCAAGATTGGCCTGATCGTGCCTGAGTACGTCAAGGCGGTGAGCATCGCTGACCTGAAGACCGATTCCTCGTTCAAGCAGAAAATCGTCGGCATCGATGCGGGTTCCGGTGTCATGATCAAGACCGATCAGGCGATCAAGGACTACGACCTGACCGGCTACAAGCTGCAGGCAAGTTCCGGTGCTGCGATGACCGCCGAGCTGGGCCGTGCCTACGCCAAGCAGCAGTCCATCGCCGTGACTGGCTGGGTCCCGCACTGGATGTTCGCCAAATGGAAACTCAAGTTCCTCGAAGACCCCAAAGGCGTGTATGGCGCTGCTGAGACCGTCAACAGCATCGGTAGCAAGGAGCTGGCCACCAAGGCCCCGGAAGTGGCCGAGTTCCTGAAGAAGTTCAGCTGGCAATCCAAGGATGAGATCGGCGAGGTGATGCTGGCTATCCAGGAAGGCGCCAAGCCCGAGGCGGCCGCCAAGGACTGGGTGGCCAAGCACCCAGAGCGAGTGAAGGAGTGGACGGGCAAGTAAATTGCCTGTGCGGTGATCCCTGCAATGAAGCCGTTCGAGCCTTAAGCGTTCGAGCGGTTTTGTTCGG
>NZ_JBICMI010000031.1:0-34569 GCF_043106155.1 Pseudomonas sp. FYR_7 | reverse complement strand
TCGGCCTCCTGAAGTCGCGAAGATCAAAAGCAAGATCAAAAGCCAAAGCAAGATCAAGATCAAGATCAAGATCAAGATCAAGATCAAGATCAAGAATAATGGCAGCTACCGGGAGTTAAGAGTTGCAACTTTGAAGGTATTAACTGACTTCAATGAGTGGATCGAAGCTTGCGCACTGCCCCAGGCTACAATTACACCCGTGTGGGAGCGGCCTCGTGCCGCGATGGGCCGCGCAGCGGCCCCATGGTCACCTACCCTGCACCCCCCACCCAACCACCGCCCCAGACGTTTTCCCACGCATTCGCTGGCGCTTTTGCGCCATTGCGGCGAACATTGCCGGCTGATTTTGCTGCCAACGGAGTGACTGTGGCCAACGAGCAACCCAAGGCCCTCGCCGAACTGACCCCACCCACACGCCTCCCCTGGCTCAAACGGCTCATCGCCCAGTGCCTCGGGCGTGGTCTGACCCGCATTCAGGCGCAACACCCTCACTCCTGGTGGCTAGGCCATGCCGATGGCCAGCACCAAGGCCGGGGCGAAGGCGAACGCGCCGGGTTCGAACGTGGCCATGCGCAAGGGTACGAGGCAGGCCAGCAAGTGCTGGTCATCCGTGACCACCGCCCCGACACCCCAGCCATTCCCGGCCAGGACGATCACCTGTTCGAAGACTGGCGCCTGGCCCTGACCGCCGAGCTGAAGAAACGCTTCAAGGCCGACGTTGCCCAGCGCCTGCCCAGCCACGCGCAACCCAGCGCCGCGCAATGGAAACTGATCTTCAGCGACACACCGTCCACCTGCGTGGTGGCCGGGGCAGGGGCGGGCAAATCGACCTCCCTGGTGCTGCGAATCTTGCTGCTGCGTCACTACCTGGGCTACGAACTCGATGCGATGACGGTCGTCACCTTCACCCGTGAGTCGCGCAAGGACTTCATCAAGCGCTTGGTGCAGGTGTTCGCGCTGTGGGACGTTCATCTGCAACCGGCACAGGCGCGCGAACTGGTCCGCACCTTCCACTCCCGCATCCTGCCGCTGGTGCGCAGCTTGCCTGGGTTCGAGCAGGTGCGCGCGTTCGAGACCCTGGGCAACGAGATGCCCGCCGGGCGTGAGGCCGAGGCGGACAGCAACCCGTTCGACCTGCGCCTGAACGATGCCCAGCGCCAACAGCTCAATCATTGCTACAGCGCCCTGCTGGCGCACAGCCCGCGCTTTGCCGAGCTGATCGGCCACTTGCGCAACGAAGCCTTGCAACTCAAGCCACTGGACCCGGACAACCCCGAGGTGCAGAAACGCGCCCAGGTGACGCAACTGGCCGCGCAACGCGATGAAGAGCTGTGCGATGTGATCGAGGACCTTTGGTTCGCAGCGGGGGCTTGGCCAATCCAGGGCATTGAGCCGATGCGTGACACCGTTGAGATCCGTGGGTGCCGTTTTCATGTCCACGGCCGCTTGGGTGCCACCGGGCCATGGGTGGTGTTGGGCTTCGACCCTTCCGAGAGCGCCCAGTACCAACGACCCGGTGCCAAGCTCGCCGTACGCGCAGAGTGGGCAGTCAAACGAACCCTGTTGCAGGCATTCTGCGATCAGCCGTTGATCTGGCTGGACAACTACGCCATGGCCCGGCGCCTGGCCGCTTCGCTGGCAGGTGACGCCGTGGCCGGGCCTGGGTTCGAATACAAGGTCAAGGGCGAGCTGTCGGCCGCGCCGCTGCTCGACGCATTCGTCAGCGCCGCGAGCTTTATCGAGAACCTCGGCCTGGAGGTGAACACGGCTATTGCCGACATGCGCTTTGTGCCAGGCGACAGCGACGCGCTGTTCTTCGAAGCGTTGGCCCTTTACTGGAAAGCGTTCGAAGCGCATTTGCTTGACCAATTCCCTCCGGTCATGAGCTACAACCGCATGTTCGCGCTGTTCGGGGAAAACAACCCGGAAAACCTGCAACTGTTGCCCGACCCGCTGTTGCGGCCGCTGGCCCACCTGATGATCGATGAATTCCAAGACGTCTCGCCGCAAATCGTCAGCTGGCTGCGGGCGTCCTTGCGTGAAATCCGCAGGCGCGGCCCCGGCCTGAATGTCGGTCGCAATGCTCAGCACTCATCGCTGTTGTGCGTGGGCGATGACTGGCAGTCGATCTATGGCTGGCGAGGCAGCTCGCCCAAGTACTTCACCGAATTCACCAAGGCGTTCCCAACGCCCGCCAGCACACGGGTAATGATGGTGGAGAATTATCGCTGCCAGCAGCAGGTGATCGATGCCGCCGAGCACCTGGTCAAGGGCACGTCCACCATCGCCGGCAAGAAGGCCCGGGCCGCTGGCCCTGCCGCTGAACTTGCAGGCTCTCCGGTCAAGGTCTTCGAGCGTGACGAGGCCGCCTTGGGCCAGACCCTCATCGAGCATTACCAGCGCGGCGAGTCGGTGCTGATGCTCTACCGCAAGGGCAATGACCGGGCGGCGATGAGCGAACACCTGGAACCTGTGCTTCACGCCGAGGCAGCGGTGCCCCCCGAGCAGCGGCGTCTTCGCCAACTCACCTACCACAGCGCCAAGGGCTTGCAGGCCGATGCGGTGTTCATGCTGGGCGACTGCCAGTACCTGACCAGCTCGCCCTACAAGAACCAGGTCTATCGCCAGGCGGGCCTGGGCAAGGCGGGCGACCCGCAGCCGTTCGATACCGCCCAGAAAGAGGAGGTGCAGCGCTTGGCCTATGTGGCCGTGACCCGAGCGGTGCAGCATTGCTACTGGCACGTGGAGCCGGCCAATGGCGATGCCGCCGTGGCCGCTCGCGCTTCCAGCCGTGTGGATGGCCGTCAGGACTGTTTCGAAGACTGTCGGGGTCGGTGACGGTTAAGTCACCGTCGGTAAGGGGCCAGTGGTGGCCACTGGCTTGCGCCAAGGTGACCTGTCGGCGCCCTGCGCGCTCCGGCGCAAGGGTTGCCGCAGACGACAGGCGTCGTGGAACGCGGTGGCGTGTTCGGTCTGGTGTAGCTGCATCAGGCTGCCGATCAGGAAGCATACCCATGCGATCAACCACCACACCCAAGGATCACCCGCTGGACATCAATGGCATCGAAGTGGCTGTGCGCTGCTGGGGGCCGGAGGATGGCATTCCCGTACTGGCCTTGCATGGCTGGTTGGACAACGCCGCCTCGTTCGAGCGCCTGGCGCCCCTGCTCGATGGCTGTTTCGTGGTAGCCCCCGACCTGGTCGGCCATGGGCGTTCCGACCATCGGCGCCATGACAGCGGCTACTACCTATGGGAACACGCCGAGGACATGCTGTCGGTCACCGAAAGCCTTGGCATGCGGCAATTCCATGTACTGGCCCACGGCATGGGCAGCGGTGTGGCTTCGCTGCTGGCGGCCATGACCAGTGCGATTGCGAGCATGACCTTCCTCGACGGCATGGGGGCACCGTTCACCGTGGCCGAGCATGACCGCGTGCAGCACCTGGCACGGGCCTATCGCCTCAAGCGCATGGTCCAGCGTACGCAGATGCAGGGCTTCAACGAGCCGGACGTGCAACGCTTCGACGATTTGGACAGCGCGCTGGCTCAGCGTCGTGAACGGCTCGACACCGACTTGTCTCAAGAGGCTGCGAGGCTATTGGCGCTGCGCGACCTGCTCCAGCTCAACGACGGTTATTGCTGGCGCCACGACCCGCGGTTGGTGCTGCCTGAGCCCATGCCGCTCACCGAGCCGGAGGCATGCGATCTGCTCAGCCAGATTCGCTGCCCGCTGTACCTGATGTTTGGCCGGCAGGGCGCTTTCACGGGCGAGGCCTTCGGCCGCCGTGAAGCGGCATTGCCGCCACAGGCGAAAGTGTCCTGGCACCCAGGCGGCCATCATTTCCACCTCGATGCGCCGGACCGTGCCTTGGTTGATCAACTGCTGCGTATCCTCGCGCGCCATGAAGGCGGTGTGTTGCAGCGCTTGGTCAACGAGTAGCGCCTACACACGGTTGCGCCGTTCGTTCAAGCGCGGTGTCGGCCGGTACGGGGACACTGGGGGCTCCTGTCATTCTGGAGTTGCCCATGCGCTACCTCCTCGGCCCTGTATTTTTCTTTGGGTTCATTGGCGCTGCCCTGGCAGTGGCGATGAACACCTATCTGTTTTGGTTGCTGCCCTTGCTGGTGGGCATAGTGCTGGTGGCTGTCGGTGCGCCCCAGTCGTCCCGTCACCAGGCAGTGGTCCTCGGCCAGCCAGATCTCGCCCTGCCAACTCGGGTGCACTGCGCCGTTCATGGCCACAGTGAAGGCGTGTTAGTCAAAGTAGCCTCGCAGGCTGAAATTGTACCCAGTATCTACGGCGGAGTTCGCCACACGCCCAGCACGCTTGTTCAAGACGAACTCGAAGGTCGGTTCGTACAGGCCATCACACAGGCAGGCGCCGGCCAGGACTTCGACGTCATACCAGCCGTTGTCCAGTTCGATCACAGGGCGGCCCGGCTCACGGTAGCGCGCCAGCAAGTCGCCCAGGGTCTTGGGGGTGAAGTACTGGAGGATACGCCAGGTGTACAGCATCACAGCGCCATGCTCGATCTTCAGCGAATATCCACCGCGCTGGTGCTTGAGACGGCTGCTCGCCTCGCGCAATTTGGGCGTTTGCCCATCGAGCGTGAACACCACGTGGTAGGGAAGGTTGTCGACGCCGGCCACAGGCAGCACGACGCCGTCGCGTACGGCCTTGTCGCCGCTGTCATGGTGGGTGAATTCGTAGGCCAAGTCGTCAGGCAGGCCATGCTCCTGCTTGAAGCGCTCGAGCAATTGGATGTCACCTAGCAGGAAGTAGTCGACCAGGTCGTTGAGCACTTCGTCGAACTCATGACGCATCGTGTGTCCTTGGGCGACGATCGATAGGGCTGCGCCCGTCGGGATGTTGGACGGGCGCAGGCGGTGGGCAGGCGCCAGTCAGTGTAACTGCGTAATCTGGATGAGGTTGCCGCAGGTGTCGTCGAAGATTGCAGTCATGACGTTATCGACCTCGGCGGGTTTCTGATGGAACTGGACACCGGCAGCGGATAGCCGGATGTATTCGCCTTGTATGTCTCGCACGGCAAAGGTTGCGGTGGGTATGCCGTCTTCTTTGAGCGCGGCCTTGTACGCTTTCGACGCAGGGTGCACCTCTGGCTCCAGTTGCAGTTGCACGCCGTTGGGGTCGTTGGGTGAGGTCAGGGTCAGCCAGCGGTGCTGGCCCATGGCGAGGTCTTGTTTAGGTTCGAAGCCCAGTACGTAGTGATAGAAGGCAAGCGCTTTGGCTTGGTCGTCGACAAGAATACGGGTGAGCATGATCTTCATGGGCGCACACCTATGCTGGGGTCGTTACTTATCAGTAAAGACGGCCCTTGACGTTTGGCAATGCAGCCCAGTATCAAATCGCGTCTTTGATCACGCCATCGGTGCATCAGGGCCGCAAACTGGTCAATGGCCGGCGCAGCACAAGCGTTCAGCCTTTGGAAATGTCCGTAGTGGTGTGCAGGTCAGCGGCGAATACCTCGGTGACCTTCGTCCGATAGGCTTCGAAGGCTGCAATGGCACCGGCGATCACGTCAGCTTCTTGTTGTTCATCGAGCGCCAGGCCGTCGATTGCGCTCACGAACGCCTTCCAGTGCTGGGCGCGTCCTTGCGGGTGGGCTGCCAGGTGCCGCGCACCCAGGCTTTCGTCCAGGCCAAGGCACTGGGTGTGCTTGAACAAGAAGGCGGCGCCCAGGTTCGAACCCTCGCTGCAATACAGCCAGCCCAGTGCCTGGGCCGGGTCTACCTTCACCCTCGCCGGCAAGGCAGGTGGTAGTTGGCCCAGGTCGCGAATGTCCTGCTCGACCGCAGCGAGCCGCGACAGCGACGAGAGGCCCGGCAGCCACGCATTGAGGTGGGGGTCCTCGTAAAGTCCATGGAGGCTGCCGTGAAAGTGATGCTGTACCAGCAGGAAGCGCCCATAGCGCGCTCTGTCCTCAAAGGGGTGCGCGGCCATGACCAACTGATCGACACTGTCATGTTCGCGGTGGGTGGCCGCTTTGAGGCGTTTGCAACGGCTTGTCTCCAGGGGTGACACGGGTACTGCGATCATTCGGTGAGTCCGTCGCGGGCAGAAAGGCATCCATGATGCGTGGCGGTGAGCATCGCAGCAAGCATCAGGCGCGGTTATCATGGCCGCCGTATCGTTCAGACCCAAGGAAAAGCCGGTCATGTCTTCGCTTCAGTTCCGTACGCCGTCCCTTGAGGACGCCAGCCGCTGCCACGCCATCGAGATCGGTGCCTACGAGGGAGACGAAGCTGCCACGCTGGAAAAGATCCAGACGCGCATCAGTCAGTACCCACAGGGGTTTCTGTTGCTCGAAAGTGATGGAGAGATCGTTGGCTTCATCAACAGCGGCTGCGCCCATCAGGTGGTGATGTCGGACGAAGCGTTCAAGGAACTGGTGGGGCATGACCCCGATGCCCCCAACGTAGTGATCATGTCGGTGGTGGTCGACCCGGCGTATCAGGGCCAAGGTCATGCCAAGCGATTGATGGAAGCGTTCATCCTGCGAATGAAAGCCTGCGCGAAGCAGACCATCCACCTGATGTGCAAAGAACAGCACGTACCGCTGTACCGCAAGCTGGGTTATCAGTACGTCCAGCCTTCACCTTCCGAGCACGGCGGTATGGCGTGGCATGAGATGGTAATGGTGCTGTGAGCCATTGCCGGGCGGCGTCAGGTAGGGCCGCACTGCGGCCCACCGGCGGCAAGCGCGACGCTACAGGTTGAACCTGCCGGTGAGCTGGGGCTGGCTTGCTGGTGATGGGCTGTCATGCAGCCCCAGAGGCACAAGACAGCCAGCATCACGAGGCGGCGCCTCTATCAGCCTGCGACCAACTGATGGGCCAGGCGGTTGTGGCGTTCGAGCACCCGTGGCAGGTCGACGGTGACCAACTGGCCGTCCCTGACCACCACCTTGCCGTTGATGACGCTGGTATGCACCTGGGTCGGGGTGCAGAACACCAGCGCTGCAAGCGGGTCATGATGCCCGCCGGCGTAGGCGACATGGCCCAGGTCGAAGGCGACGAAATCAGCGACCATGCCCGGTGCCAGTGCGCCGATGTCATCGCGGTTGAGCACCTTGGCGCCGCCCAGGGTCGCGATTTCCAGCGCTTCGCGGGCCGTCATCGCATCCGGGCCAAATCCCACGCGTTGCAGCAGCAGGGCCTGGCGGACCTCGCCGATCATGCTGGCACCGTCGTTGGACGCCGAACCGTCCACCCCGAGCCCGACCGGTACGCCATGATCGCGCATGGCGCGCACCGGGGCGATACCTGAAGCCAGGCGCATGTTCGAGCATGGGCAATGGGCGACCCCGGTGCCGGTGCGGGCGAACAGTTCGATGCCATGCTGGTCCAGTTGCACGCAGTGCGCGTGCCACACGTCGGGCCCGACCCACCCCAAATCCTCGGCGTACTCGGCAGGGGTCATGCCGAATTTTTCCCGGCTGTAGGCAATGTCGTTGACGTTTTCGGCCAGGTGCGTGTGCAGCGATACGCCATGCTGGCGAGCCAGAACAGCCGCTTCGCGCATCAGGTCGCGGCTGACCGAGAAGGGCGAGCAGGGCGCCACCACGATCCGGCGCATCGAGCCATGGCTGGCATCATGGTAGTCCTCGATCAGGCGTTGGGACTCCTTGAGGATATCCGCTTCCTTTTCCACTACCGAGTCCGGCGGCAGCCCGCCCTGGCTCTGGCCCACGCTCATGCTGCCGCGGGCGGCGTGAAAACGCATGCCGATTTCGGCAGCCGCATGGATGCTGTCGTCGAGCTTGCATCCGTTGGGGTAGATGTACAGATGGTCGCTCGAGGTGGTGCAACCGGAAAGGATCAGCTCGGCCATGGCCGTCTGGGTCGAGACCGCAATCATCTCGGGGGTGAGCCGTGCCCAGATCGGGTACAGCTGGGTGAGCCAGTTGAACAGCTCGCCGTCCTGGGCGGCTGGCACCACCCGCGTCAGGCTCTGGTACATGTGATGGTGGGTGTTGACCAGCCCGGGGATGACCACCTTGCCGGACATGTCCAGCACCTCGTCCGCCTGTTGGGGCAGGGTATCGCTGGGGCCGACTTGCTTGATCAGGTTGTCTTCGATGTACAGGCCACCGCCGCGGATTTCGCGGCGCTCGCCATCCATGGTGACGAGCAGTTGGGCATGCTTGATCAGGAGCGTTCTTGGTGCGTGTGAAGATGACATGGTCGATGCCTGTTGCAATACGCGCCGGCGATGGCCAGCGTCGTAGGCGACGCGGCAATGTAATCAGGAAATGATCAAGTTGTATACATTGACCGTATTTGTGAATGTGCGTCACCTCATATGTGAAAATCGGCCAGAAATAAGACTCCTGCGATCGAATAAACTGGCAGCCAATGTCTTGAGAGTTCTTCCATGTCTGCCGCATCCACCACCGCTTCACCCGTTGACGAAGCTCCACGGGCAGCCATCAGCATTGCCATCCTCGCGTTCTCCGCTTTCCTGATTGTCACCACCGAGTTTCTCATTGTGGGCCTGTTGCCTGCCCTGAGCCGCGACCTGGGGGTGTCCATCTCCATGGCTGGACAACTGGTCACGCTGTTCGCATTCACAGTCATGCTGGCAGGGCCGTTCCTCACGGCCATGCTGGCGCATCTGGACCGTAAACGGCTGTTCATCACCATCTTGCTGGTTTTTGCCGCGGCCAATGCCCTGGCGGCCGTGGCCGATAACTTCTGGGTACTGGCCATTGCACGTGTCATACCGGCATTGGCGTTGCCGGTGTTCTGGGGTACTGCCAGCGAGACGGCCGGGCACCTCGCCGGGCCCGAGCATGCAGGGCGTGCGGTATCGAAGGTTTACCTGGGCATCTCTGCCGCCATGCTGCTGGGCATCCCGCTGGGCACGTTGGCCGCTGACGCGTTGGGCTGGCGTGGCGCCTTCGGGGCGCTGGCGGTGCTTTCCCTGATGATGGCCGTGGCGATGGGCGTCTGGATGCCCCACGTAGCCCGCACCGCCAGGGTGGATTTCGCCCGTCAGGCGCGGATTTTCACCGAACGCTTCTTCGTAGCGAACGTGCTGCTGTCGATTCTGGTGTTCACCGCCATGTTCACCGGCTACACCTACCTGGCCGACCTGCTCGAGCGTGTGGCGGGTGTGGCACCGGCTCACACCGGTTGGTGGCTGATGGGCTTCGGCGCCGTTGGCCTGCTGGGCAACTGGATCGGGGGGCGCGCCGTCGACCACTCCGTTCTCAAGGCCACCGCGGGCTTTCTGGTGCTGCTGGCGATCGGCATGGCAGCGCTGGTGCCCTTGGCCCATGCAGGCCTGGTGTTCTGCCTGGCGCTGGCGTTGTGGGGTATCGCCAACACCGCGCTTTACCCGGTCTGCCAAGTGCGCGTAATGGCGTCGGTGACCCACGCCAAGGCGCTGGCCGGTACCGCCAACGTATCGGCTGCCAACGCCGGCATCGGCCTGGGTGCGGTGCTTGGTGGCATGACCATCGACGGGCTGGGGGTTGCTTATCTGGGCTATGTGGCCGCCGCAGTCGCTGTGCTGGCGCTGCTGGCAGTGCCCGTAGTGGGCAGGCTGGCGCCTCAGACGGGTTCGGCGGTACGTGTGCCGTGAGGGGCGAGCCTGGGCAACAGGTAATCGAGCAGTGCACGCACTTTGGGTAGGTGCTCGCGACGCTTGAGCCAGACCAGGTTCATTGGCAACCCGTCGGTTGCCAGCTCCGGTAGCACCTCGACCATCCGTCCATTATCGAGGTGCTGCTGGGTCAACCAGGTGGGTAGCTGACCTATGCCATGGCCGGCCAGCACCGCCGCGACCTCACCTTCGCCATCGCCCACGGCGATGCGCGGCTGTACCGTGCGACGCTCCATCTCCCCAGGCTGGCGCCCCTTGAAGAACCAAGGGCTGACCAGGCCGTCGGTGTGCCCATAGCCCACGCAGTGGTGATGCTCCAGGTCCTCCTCGCTTTGCGGAGTACCGTAAATGTCGAGGTAGTCGGGGGCTGCGCAGAACATCAGGCGCTGGGCGCCAAAGTACTGATGGCCCAGGGCAGCGGGCCAGGTATCGGGGCCGCCGATGCGCACCACGATGTCGATGCCTTCCTGCACCGGGTCGACGAAACGGTCGGAAAACGAGACGTGCGGCTGCAGCAGCGGATGCTGCCGGGTAAACGCCAGGATCAGCGGCAGCACATGCAAGCGCCCATAGGAGGCGGGCAAGTCGATGCGTACCCGTCCGTGAGGTTCATTACCCGTAGTGGCGAGGGTGTGTTCGACTTCTTCCAGATCGGCCAGCACCGAGGTGCAGGTGCGGTAGAAAACCACGCCTGCCTCGCTCAGCGACAACCGGCGGGTGGTGCGCTCGAACAGGCGAACGCCCATGCGCGCCTCGAGGCGCGCGATACTCTTGCTGACCGCCGAGCTGGTAAGGCTCAGTCGCCCGGCCGCTGCCGTGAAGCTGCCGAGGTCGGCGACCGCGACGAAGACGTCGATCCCTTTGAGTCGTTCTGAGGAGTGCATGACCGGCCTTTACATGGGTTCGTGGGGCAGACCCCGGCAGCATAAGGGATCCTGTGATGGCGTTTTAGGGTAATAGCGTCGGGAGACAGGCCTGTGTAGTGCGTCGGCAATGGAACACCAGCCCATCTTGCACACTCATAGGCTTTGCGCCAGCGCCTTGGGTAGATCATGCTGTACCGACCCGGCCCTGATGCACCAAAGGACTGCCCCATGTTCCCTTTTGCCTGGATAGCCTGCGCATGACCCTGACGTTGCTCACCTTTTTCGGCACCCTGGCCGCCATGGAAGGCGTGGCCTGGTTTGCTCACAAGTACATCATGCATGGCTTCGGCTGGGGCTGGCACCGCTCGCACCACGAGCCGCGTACCGGGATCTTCGAGAAGAACGACCTGTACGCCGCGGTGTTCGCCGTGCTGGCGATCGTGCTCATCGCCCTGGGTAATGCCGGTTGGTACCCGTTGCAATGGGTAGGCGCAGGCATGACGGCCTATGGGGTTCTGTATTTCGTCGCCCACGACGGCCTGGTGCACCGGCGCTGGCCTTTCAAAGTGGTGCCGCGCAAGGGTTACTTCAAGCGCCTGTACCAGGCACATCGGCTTCATCATGCCGTACAGGGACGCGAAGGCTGTGTGTCGTTCGGTTTTCTGTATGTCCCCACTATCGAGCGGCTGCGCCAGCAACTTCGGGCACTGCATGGCGGGCCGCTGCGGGCGAAGGGCGCTGCCACAGGCGAGCCGGGCGTTGGGGGTAGCGACGCAGCCGACAGCTCAGCGCCTGCCAAAACCCCGTGACCAAGGCACCGACCTTTTCGCGTTTTGACGTAGACAGCCGCCCGTCCCAGGCGTCGATCCCGGCGCTGTCGACCTTCAGGCCGATGCGCCGGTATACCTGACCAGCCGTGGCCACTGCCCACGCCGAGCGCAGCGGCAAGGCCGGCAGCCCCGCCTGGGCGCTGGCGTAGTAGGGCTCGGCCTGGGCGACCAGGCGCCTGGCCAGGGTGGCGACGGCTGCGCGATGACGCACATCGGCCAGGTCGTCTGCACTGAGGTCGAATTCCGACAGCCAAGCCTGGGGCAAGTAACAGCGCCCGACCTTGGCATCATCGACGATGTCTCGGGCGATGTTGGTCAGCTGCATGGCCAGGCCCAGGTCGCAGGCCCGGTCAAGCACGCGCGCCTCCTGAACGCCCATGACTCTGGCCATCATCAGGCCCACCACACCTGCCACGTGATAGCAATAGACCATGACCTCATCCAGGGTCTGGTAGCGGCAGGCGGACACGTCCTGGGCGAAGCCTTCGAGCAGGTCGAAGGCTTCGGCGCGGGGGATGCCGTGGCGCCTGGCCACTTCGCGCAGTGCGGCGAAGGCCGGTTGATCCACGGGCAAGTCCGCGCAGGCGGCTTCGGTCTGGCGCTGCAGATCCAACAGGCGCACTTGCGCTTCTTCCTGGCTGATTACCACCGCATCATGCCCGGCTTGCTGCCCATCGATCACGTCATCGCAATGGCGGCACCAGGCATACAACAGTACGGCGCTGCGCCGAGTGTGCGCATCGAAGAGCCGGGCTGCTGCGGCAAAGCTCTTCGAACCCACGGCAATGCTGTGTTCGGCATGGGCAAGCAACTGGTCGTGGGACGGTGCGGTCATGCGCCCAGGTCCTCGAGCATCAGCCCTGCCGTGGCCTTGGCCGAGGCGATCACGCCAGGTACACCGGCCCCCGGGTGCGTGCCTGCGCCCACCAGGTACAGGTTGCTCACTTGGCTGTCACGGTTGTGCGGGCGGAACCAGGCGCTCTGGGTCAGGATCGGTTCCAGGGAAAACGCCGAACCCAGGTGCGCATTGAGTTCCTCACGGAAGTCCAGCGGCGTGAAGGTGCGGCAGGTGACCAGGTCCTCGCGCAGGCCAGGAATGTAGTGACGTTCCAGGTAGTCGAGAATCTTGTCCCGGAACCGTGGCCCTTCCACCTCCCAATCGATGGCCGCGTTGCCCATGTGCGGTACGGGCGCCAGCACGTAGTGGCTCGAGCATCCTTCCGGAGCGAGGCTCGGGTCGGTGGCGCAAGGGGTGTGCAGGTAGAGTGAAAAGTCTTCGGCAAGCTCATGACCGTTGAAGATTTCGTCGATCAGCTCCCGGTAGCGCGGGCCAAAGCAGACCGTGTGATGGCGCAGTTGCGGCTGGGTGCGCTTGAGGCCGAAGTGCACCACGAACAGCGAGTTGCTAAAGCGCTTGCCCTTGAGCCGCTTGCCTTCCTGTTCACCCCGTGGATGCTCGCCCAGCAGGTCGGAGTAGGTGTGCACCACATCGGCATTGGAAGCGACTGCGTCTGCCAGCCAGCGCCGCCCGTCCTGGGTGCGCACGCCAGTCACGCGGCTGCCTTGGGTTTCGAACGCGGCCACCTTGGCATTGAGCTCCAGGGTGCCGCCCAGGTCGGTGAACAACTTGGCCATGCCCTGCACCAGGGCGCCGGTGCCGCCTTTAGGGAACCACACACCCCAGGTGCGCTCCAGTGCATGGATCAAGGTGTAGATCGAGGACGTGGCGAAGGGGTTGCCCCCGACCAGCAAGGCGTGGAACGAAAACGCCTGGCGCAGCTGGTCATCCTGGATGAACCGCGCCACCATGCTATAGACGCTGCGCCAGGCCTGCAGGCGAGCCAACTGCGGGCCGGCATGCAGCATGTCGCGAAAAGACAGGAACGGCACCGCGCCGAGCTTGATGTAGCCTTCTTGCAGCACGGCTTTGGAATAGGCCAGGAACTGTCGATAACCTTCCACGTCCTTGGGCTCGAAGGCCTCGATCTGGCGTTCCAGGTCGGCCTGGTCATTGCCATAGTCGAAGGCCCGCCCATCCTCCCAGCACAGGCGGTAGAACGGCGTTACCGGCAGCAACTCCACGTAATCCTGCATAGGCCGGCCGGCGAGGGTGAACAGGGCTTCGATGGCGCTTGGGTCGGTGATCACCGTGGGGCCTGCGTCGAAGGTAAAGCCTTGGTCGTTGTAGACGTAGGCGCGGCCACCGGGTTTGTCGCGTGCCTCGAGCAAGGTGGTGGGGATACCCGAGGCCTGCAGGCGAATGGCCAGGGCCAGGCCGCCAAGGCCTGCCCCAATGACCAGGGCGGATCGTTCGTTGCTCATGGATAGTCCTTGAAATGGGCAGGAGAGTGTCGCAAGGCGGCCTTCATGGCCTCGCCTACGGGCACAGGCGGCTTGCCGCACAGGATCCGCAGACGATCACGCAGCGTACTCTGGCCTGCGTAGAAACGGGCGATCAGCCCATCAGGCAATCGATAAAAGCGCTGCATCACCTGCCAGCGACGGTTCGGCCGGCCGGCCAGAAACAGCATTCGGTTGAGCAGGCGGTAGAACCCTTGTTCCCGCCAGCGTCGGTGGAGGTAGGCGCCCAACGCGGGCTTGAGTGACGCCGTATCATCCAGCGCTTGCGTCGCCAACCAGTCGGCTAGGCGCACAGCATCGGGCAGTGAATAGCCCGTGGTGCAGTGAAACAGTCCGGCCCGCAGGCCAACGGCGAGCGGCCCTTGCTGCTCGTTCCACCAGCCAGGAAAGTCGTCGGCCAGGGTGATCGGCAATACGCCCTGTTCTTCACGCAGGCACTCGGCGACGTGCCAGCCGCGCTGCTGCAGGTAGCGTTCGATGTGCTGGCGCAGCTGCTCTGCGGCGGGCGCCTGGCTGTCGACGTAATGGGTGTCCTCCACCAGCAGGGTGTCGGCCGTGAAGGGCAGTACATAGACGAAGCGATAGCCTTCGCCCTGGGGTGCCCGCGCATCCATCAGAATCGGTGCCTCCAAGCCATGGGGGGCCGTCAGGCGCACGATCTGCCCAAGGAATGCTTGCTGGCCGAGCACCCGGTGAGGGCTGTGCTGCATGCCCCGGCCATCGATCACTACCGCGGCGTGCAAGGTTTCGCCGCTAGCGAGTGTGACGTGGCTGGCACCCACTTCAGCGACAGCGCAGCCCGTGCGCAAGCTCGGGCCGAGGGCAGGGGTGATCACCCGGGCGAAACGCTCGCTGGTGATGCTCGCATAACCGCCTTCCATACGCCTGGAAAAAGCCGGGAAGTGCACGTGGTACGCAGGCCAGCGCTGCTCGACCAGCGGGGCCAGCCAGCGTTGTTGCTCGAGAGTGAGGTCGGCGTCATGAAAGGACCAGGTGTGGTTCCCGCCCAGGGCCAGCCCTTGTTCCAGGCACAGCACGCGCAATTGCGGGCGCAATTGCTGGAGTCGCCAGGCGATCAGGCCGTTGGCCAACCCACCACCTACCAGGATCAGGTCATAGGGCACGGTGTGTTCTCCGAAATGCTGGGTTGGCCACTGTGCAGCGCGGCTTCGATGAGGCTGGCAGCGCGCTGTACGCCACCGCAGGCGGCAAGCTCGGCTTCCAGCGCGGCATTACGTGGTGCAGCTTCATCAAGCAGCTGACGCAACGTCTGGCCAATGGCAGCTACGCTGGCTCGTTTGGAGAGTACCCGCCCCAAGCGGTGATGGCGCACCCGCGCAGCCACGCCAGGCTGATCGAATGCAATCGGCATGACCAGCAACGGTGTGCCGGCGCACACGGTATCGAGCACCGTGTTCAAGCCGCCATGGCTGATCACCACATTGGCTCGCCGCACCGCCCAGTGCTGAGGGGCGAAGTCGGTCACGACGGTGGCGCCAATCTGGCGCAGCCTGGCCTGCTGATGGCCATCCAACCCACCGCAGTGCGCCACCAGCAACTGGGCATCCAGGCGTCGGCAAGCCTTGGCAATACGTGCGAACAGATCGAACCGGTGGCCCTGGAGCGTCCCCAGGCTTGCGAATACCAAGGGCTTGCCGGGGTCGAAAGACCAGTTGGGGCTCGCCTGAGAGGGCGTGCTGCGTAACGGGCCGACGGCGTGAAAGTGTTTGGGCAGACCCACTCTGGGGAAATCCAGGTGCAGGGGTGTCTGGCTCAACTGGATCAGTGGCGAGAGAAATTCATGGGCGCCGCTGCGCGGTTGCAGCCCGTGGCGATGACAGGCCTGCAGCAAGGTGTCGTGCAGCGGGCGCATGAGCCAGTCATGGACCTGAACACTGCCTTCGTAGAGGCGCGCATCCAAGCCCAGCCCGAACGGCATCACGGGCAATGGCAAGCCTGGCTCGCGATTGATTGGCAATGCACAGGCCACTGAAAAGAACGGCAGTTTGCAAGCCTCGGCCACCAAGCCGCCTGCGGGCTCCATCTGATCGCAAATCATCGCATCGACCCGATGTTCACTGAGCGCCTGCGGCAGGTTGCTGATCAGCATTGCCGTGGTGTGCGCCAGCTGTTTGATCAAGCGACGCAGGCGCAGCGGCCCGGCGGGGTCAGCCACGCGGCGCATGGCAAGGTCAAGGCTGCCCGGCGGGCACTCGGCATGGCCGATGGCGACGAAGCCCACTCGCCTGTCGCTCAGCCAGCGTTCGGCTTCAGGCTGGTGAAAGAAACTGACCCGATGGCCGCGTTCGATCAATTCGCCGCCCAAGGCTTGCATCGCTGCAAAATGGCTAGGGTAGGGCGGGGCAATCAGGGCGAAGTGGCTCATTTGATGTCTAACTGGGCGTTGACCAGTCGGGCCCGGCGCAACTGCGCCAGCGTGGCCGAGCCTGTGCAAAAGCAGGCGATACGCAGTTGCCGGATGATCACGTCGAAATGCGAGACCACCGCTTCGGTGGATGCCATTGCAGAGGTCAGCACCCCGGCAGCCTGGCCCACCAGGTCCGCCCCCAGGCGGATGGCCTTGGCCGTGTCCACGCCATCGCGGACCCCGCCTGAGGCGATCAGGCCAACCGTCGGCACGGCGCGGCGCACGGCAAGCAGGCTATGGGCGGTCGGGATGCCCCAGCCGCTGAAGGCCATTGCCACCGCACGCTCGGCAGGGTCATTGGCACGCTCGGCCTCCACCGCGGCCCAGCTTGTGCCGCCGGCGCCGGCCACATCGATCATGGACACGCCAGCGTCGTACAATTGCCGCGCAACGCCCGGCGAAATACCGGCGCCTACTTCCTTGACGATGATGGGCGCCTGAAGCTGCCCGGCAACCTGCTCGATGCAGGCGAGCACCCCGTTCCAGTTGCGGTCGCCCTCGGGCTGAACGGCTTCCTGCAGGGGGTTGAGGTGAATGATCAGGGCGCTGGCATCGAGTGTATCGACCGCGCGGCGGGCAAGGTCCAGGCCATCGGCCTCGCGTAACTGGGCCGCGCCCAGGTTTGCCAAAAGCGGGACATCGGGTGCAAGCCTTCTCAGCTCTGTGGTCAGTCCCTGGTCCTGGCCGCTGCGCAAGCTGACTCGCTGCGAACCCACACCCATGGCCAGGCCCAAAGCCTGCGCAGCTTCGGCCAGGTGCTGGTTGATGAACCGTGCGCGATCAGCCCCGCCAGTCATCGAACTGATCAACAGCGGTGCGCGCAGTGCCATGCCGAACAACTCGGTACCCAGGTCGACGTCTTCCAGGGCCATTTCAGGCAGTGCACAATGTTCGAAACGCAGCGCTGACCACCCAGCGTCGACCCCGTGCGAGGTACTGCCGGTGGCCAGGACGATATCCAGGTGATCATCCTTGCGTTGACTCAACGGGCTTTTGTTCATGCCGGCTCCACTGCCAGGGAATCATCCTGAGGTACGTGCGGTCTGTGTGCTTAAGACAGACAAGTTGTACAACACTACCCGTTTTGTATAGCTAAGCTCATAAAAAGCACAGCATCAGGCAACGGCGCCTATCAGTCGTTCCTTTTTCATCTACGGTCAATGGGCCGCCCACATCGAGAGGCAAGGATGACGACCATCGCCCCCCCGCACAGCGCTGGCGCTGATCACGATCAGTCACTGGCCGTCGCACATGCGGCCGTAGAGGCCCGGCTGGCAGCCTTGCTGCCATCGGCAGGTCACGAGCGCGACCTCGTGGTTGCGGCCATGCGCGACTGTACCCTGGCGCCAGGCAAGCGCTTGCGGCCCCTGTTGTTACTTTTTACGGCACAGGGTCTGGGCGCATGCCCACACGCAGCGCTCGACCTCGGCTGTGCCGTCGAGATGGTACATGCAGCTTCCCTTGTGCTGGACGATCTGCCGTGCATGGACAACGCCGCCTTGCGCCGCGGCCGCCCTACCTTGCACCTGGCTTTTGGCGAAGACGTGGCTGTGTTGACGGCCATCGCCTTGCTCTCCCGTGCGTTTGGGGTTGTGGCGGGGTTGCAGACGGTCGGGCCGGATGTGCGCAGCGACCTAGTGGTGACCCTCACCTCGGCCATCGGTGCCGATGGGCTGGTCAAGGGGCAGTTGCAGGATCTGCGTGACGGTGCACGGCCGCGGACGGCGGCTGAAATTGCCGAGACCAATCAACTCAAGACCGGGGCCTTGTTCTCGGCCCTGCTAGGCATGGCCGGCCGGCTGGCGGGGGCTGGCGCCAGCCAGCAGGGCACCCTGCTGCAATTGGCGGGGGAGTTGGGGCAGGCGTTTCAGTTGCACGACGACTTGCACGACCGTGACCCGGAAAGTGGCAAGAGCATGGGGTTGGACCAGGGCAAGTCGACCCTGCTGGCGATGTGTGGCGAAATGCAGGTGCGCCAGCGGTTGGAAGCCCATTTGCAGAGCGTCGAACAGTGCCTGAACAGCCTGGGCCTTGGGACCTCGCCGATCGGTGGGGTATTGCGCAAGGTGTTCGCATCGAAGGGTGTGCAGGCTGCCGGCAGCACCGTATGGCGTCAGGGCCTGGGTGGTCTTGCGGTAGGTGGAGCGGTCGTGCATCACGTCTAAGGCGCAGGGCGTTGCGCCAATCCAAAGGTCTACGCAGTCCCTGTAGGAGCGGCCCTTGTGCCGCGATGGGCCGCAAAGCGGCCCCGGCGAAATGAGCTGCGAAGCTTAAATCCTGGGGCCGCTGCGCGGCCCATCGCGGCACAAGGGCCGCTCCTACAGGGGGCCGCGTAACCTGTGAAGCTCAAGCCAGAGCGCCGCAGCAATAGCGTGCTCACTGACCCTATCGCCTGGCATGCCGGGCAAATACCGTTTCCAGCAGTTCCCACATGACCGGGTCCAGGCTGAACGCCACGTTGAAACGCATCCAGCCCGTTGCCCTGGCATCGACCATGAACAACTGTCCGGGGCCGAGCATGATGCCTTTTTCGAGCGCGTCATCGAGCAACAGCGCGCTGTCGGGGATCGAGGGATGCCGGGTCCAGATGTACATCCCCTCGTCCGATTCGGTGAACAGCTCGAAGCCTAGCCGGTGCAGATGCTCACCCACCCGTTGATGCGCCTCGGCCAGGCGTTGACGCAGGCGCTTGAGGTGCTTGCGCCAGCGACCGTCGATGATGGCGGCATAGACGACCCGCTCCATGACCTGCGAAGTGGTCAGGCCCGAGCGCATTTTCAGGTGTACCAGCTGTTGCGCCAGTTCAGGATTGGCCAGCAGATAGCCCACCCGCACATTGGGCGAGATGCTTTTCGAGTAACTGCCCACGTAGACCACCTGCTGCAGGTGGTCCAGGCTGGCGAGGCAGGGTTGAGGATCGGCGATCATGTCGGCGTACAGGTTGTTTTCGACCAGCCGGAAACCATGCTGGTTAGCCAGTTGCAGCAGGCGGTGCAGCTGGGGCAACGGCGTGCGCGAGCACGTCGGGCTGTGCAGGTGAGGCTGGGTGAAGAAAGCCGTGGGCCTATGTTGCGCCAGCAACCGCTCAAGCTGATTGAGGTCGTAGCCATTGGGCGTGCGCGCCACCCCCAGCAGCGTTGCGCCTTGGGTGCGCAGTATGCTCATCAGGTTGGGATAGCCAGGATCGTCCACCAGTACCACGTCACCTGGCCGGACCAGCGTACGCACGGCCAGGTCCAGGGCCTGGCTGGCGCCGTGGGTCAACATCAGCTGAGCGGGGTTGGCGACGATCGACAAATCCTGCTGCAGGTTCTGCGCCGTCAATGCCCGTAGTTCGGGTAACCCCATGGGGTCGCCGTAACCGGACAGTTCCAGTGGGCTGCCAGCCACCTGCCGCAGCCCTCGGCGCAGGCCATCTTCGTACATCCAGTCATTGGGCAGCCAGCCGCAGCCTGGCTTGAACGGCAACTGCCGGGTTTCGAAGATCTGCTGCAGGTACCACTCGGTGTTGAACGTTGGTCGGCTTGCATCAGGGTCAGCCGTGTGCGTGTCCAGGAGTTCAGCGGCGGCGCGATTGACGAAAAAGCCAGCGTTGCCACGGCTTACCAGCAACCCTTGAGCGACCAGGCGATCGTAGGCTTCCACCACGGTGAAGGTGCTGACCGAGTAGGTGGCGGCGAAGGCGCGGATCGACGGCACCTTGGCGCCAGGCTTGAGCGTCTGTGTGTCGATCAGGGTGCGCAGACCGTCGATGATCTGGTTGACCAACGGTGTGGAAGCGTCTGGGTTCAATTGCAGCATGGGGGACCTTCAGGTGTGTAACGCCAGGTGCTGGCCCGGTGTATAGGGTTGGCGACCTGTACAGTGCAGTGCGAGTTTCATGCCACTGTGCATGGCTCTCTGCGATGGACATTTTTACATTAGGTGTCGGATATCGCCACACAAAGCATGTTCAGTTCGCTCCAGGCCTCAGCCCTGGGGCGCGTCAGCAGGCCGCCATGGATGGCCTGCGTGTGTTCGTTCACACCTCCTGCGCGCATTAGCACTGATGTACAGGTGAAACCGCCAGCCATCGGGGTTTCACGGTTTTCCTTGGATAAAAAGAAGCACGGGGTACACAACTGATGGACGCAACATCCACAACCACCACCGCGAACGGCGGGCATGAGAGCAAGCTCAGTGCCTCGCTGAAGTCGCGCCACCTGACGATGATGTCCATCGCCGGGGTCATCGGCGGCGCCTTGTTCGTAGGATCCGGCAGCGTGATCCACAGCGCCGGGCCGGCCGCGGTGCTGGCCTACCTGGCAGGCGGCATCCTCGTGGTGCTGATCATGCGCATGCTTGGCGAAATGGCAACGTCTTCACCCGACACGGGCTCGTTTTCCACCTACGCCGACCGCGCCATCGGGCGCTGGGCCGGCTTCACCATCGGCTGGCTGTACTGGTGGTACTGGGTCATTCTCATGGCCTGGGAAGCCTACGTAGCCGGCAAGATCCTGCACGGGTTCTTCCCAGATGTGAGTGTCAACGTGTTCGTGCTGGCCACGACGTTGCTGCTGATCACGGTCAACTTCTTCAACGTCAAGCACTACGGTGAGTTCGAGTTCTGGTTCGCCCTGATCAAGGTCATCGCGATCGTCTGCTTCCTGATCGTCTGTACCGCAGCGGTGCTCAACATCTGGCAATTCGGCGAGGTGCGGGGCATTACCCACCTGACCGCCGAAGGCTTCATGCCCAATGGCATCACCACCGTCATCGGGGCGTTGCTGGGCGTGATGTTTGCATTCCTGGGCGCCGAGATCGTGACCATCGCAGCCTCCGAGGCCAAGGACCCGGCAGCGCAGATCGTCAAGGCCACCAACTCGGTGGTATGGCGCGTGTGCCTATTCTACGTAGGCTCGATCTTCCTGATCGTTTGCCTGGTACCGTGGAACGACCCGCACCTGGGCGTCTCCGGATACGGCGCCTATCGCCGTACCCTTGAGCTGCTGGGCGTGCCTTACGCCGAGTTGCTGATGAACTTCGTGGTGCTGACCTCGGTGAGCAGCTGCCTGATCTCTGGCCACTACACCGCCTCGCGCATGCTGTTCTCCCTGGCCCAGCGTGGTGACGCACCGTCGTTCTTCAAGATCACCCGTGCCGGCACTGGCGTGCCGGTGTACGCGATCATGGGCTCGTGCGCGGTGGCAGTGGTGTGTGCGCTGATCAACTTCAGCGAGACCCTGCGCCCCAAGGACGTACTCGATACCCTGATGAACACCACGGGCATGATTGCCCTGCTGGTGTACCTGGTGATCGCGTTCTCCCAACTGCGCATGCGCCGCAAGCTGATTGCCGAAGGCAAGGAAGTGCGCCTGAAGATGTGGCTGTTCCCGTGGCTCACCTACCTGGTGATCGCCTTCATCGTGGCGGCCCTGGTGACCATGGCGTTCATGCCTGACTACCAGATCCTGGTGATCTCCACCGGCATCGCGGCGGCGCTGGTGGTGGCGATGGGGGTTGTGCACCAGATGCGCAGCGCGCCTCGACACTAAGCCTCATCGGCTCTGCGAAGCGGCCGGTTCCCTCCAAGGGGCCGGCCGCTTCGCGTTTTGGGCGACAGATGGCATATGCTGAAGGGCATCGCTCATCGGAGAACGTCGCCATGTCCTGGTCTGCCACCCAGTATTCCTTGTTCGAAGACGAACGCACCCGGGCGGTGCGCGACTTGCTGGGGGCGGTGCCGCCGCGCCCGGTGCGGCATGCCACCGACCTGGGCTGCGGGCCAGGCAATTCCACCGAAGTGCTGCTGCAACGCTGCCCCGATGCGCAGGTGACCGCGCTGGACAGCGACCCGGACATGATCGAGAAGGCCCGAGAGCGCAAGCGGCTGTGCATCCCCCGCGTGCACATGGTCACGGCGGACATCGCAGGCTGGTCCGCTCCTGAGCCCCAGGACCTGATCCTGGCCAACGCCTCGCTGCAATGGGTGCCCGACCACGGGCGGCTGTACCCGCACTTGGTGCGTCAGCTCAGCGAAGGAGCAAGCCTTGCGGTGCAGACGCCCGACAACCTGGAGGAGCCCGCGCATACCGCACTGCGCGAGATCGCCTGCCGTGGCCCGTGGGCGGCCAAGTTCGAGGACTTCCAGTTGCCGCCGCGCCATGGCGCGGCGTTCTATTACGACCTGTTGAGCCCGCTGTGTGCCCGGGTGGAAGTGTGGCGCACCACCTACCACCACCCCTTGGCCGACGGCGCTGAGGGCGTGGTGCAGTGGTTCAAGGGTTCGGCCTTGCGGCCTTACCTGTCGCGGCTGCAACCGCATGAGCAGGATGATTTCCTGCAGATGTACCTGCAGGCGATGCAAGGCGCCTACCCGCCAGCTTCCGATGGCAAGGTGCTGCTGCCGTTTCCGCGCTTGTTCGTAGTCGCTACCCGCTGAGTCGTCTGGTGGAGTGTCGGTGCAGCGCAGACGGTTGTCGATCCTTGCCCATAGGCGTATAAACTGCTCCCACTTTTTGTGCCGGTCGTTTCCTGAACCGGCCGCTGAAACAAGAGAGTCGACATGGGCGCACAGTGGAAAGCCAAACATAAAGAAGCCGCGGCCAATGCCAAGGGCAAGATCATGGGCAAGCTGTCCAAGGAAATCCAGATCGCCGCCAAATCCGGCGCTGACCCGGACATGAACCCGCGTTTGCGCCTAGCCATCGAACAGGCCAAGAAGGCTTCGATGACCCGCGAAACCCTGGAGCGGGCCATCCGCAAGGGTGCTGGCCTGGATGGCGATGCCGTGCAGTATGCGGCTGTCAGCTACGAAGGCTTCGCCCCGCACCAGGTCCCGCTGATCGTCGAGTGCCTGACTGACAACGTCAACCGCACGGTCGCGCAAATTCGTGTGCTGTTCCGCAAGGGCCAACTCGGTGCCAGCGGCTCGGTCTCCTGGGACTTCAACCATGTGGGGCTGATCGAAGCCACCCCCAACGGTGACGCTGATCCTGAGATGGCTGCCATCGAAGCCGGGGCCCAGGACTTCGAAGAAGGCGAAGAGGAGGGGTCTACCCTGTTCATCACCGATACCACCGACCTGGACGCTGTGCAGAAGGCCCTGCCGGTGCACGGTTTCACCGTCACGTCGGCCAAGATCGGCTACACCCCGAAAAACCCGGTGAGTGCTTCGAGCCTGAGTGCCGAAGCCCTGGCCGAAGTCGAGGCGTTTCTCGAAGCCATCGACGAGAACGACGACGTCCAGAACGTCTACGTTGGCTTGACGCAGTAAGCGCGAGCCCCATCTGCCGATGCTGCCCATTGCCAGGCGTCTCGTACAGGCGATGGCTGGGCAGCGCTGCACCGGGGCGTGCCCCGAGCGGGAGCTGCCGTGAATCCTGCCTTTGCCACGCTCAGCCTTGGGCACCTGCGGGTGCTCGATCACCTGCTGCAGGTGCAGAACCTTAGCCGGGCGGCTGAGCGGCTGGGCGTGAGCCAGTCGGCCTTGAGCCGCCAGTTGGCTCAACTTCGCGAGGCCTTCGACGACCCGCTGCTGGTGCGTCAAGGCCGAGGCTACGTGCTGAGCGAGCATGCCCAGACGCTACGCGAGCCCTTGCGCCAGGTGCTGGACGAGCTGCAGGCGCTTCGTCAGCCTGCGGTATTCGAGCCTGGCCGCTGCCAACGCCGCTTTTGCCTTGCTGCTTCCGATTATGTCGCCGAGCATATGCTCCCTTTGCTGGTGACGGCGCTGGAGCAGGAAGCGCCAGGCATCAGCCTGGAGTACCGCACCTGGCAAGCCGGGCAATATGACCTGCTCGCCAGTGGCGAGATCGACCTTGCCACCACCTTGTTCGACGAGTCGCCGCCCAATGTGCACGGGCGTCTGCTGGGCGAGGATCGGGCGGTGTGCCTGATGGCACCGGATCATCCCTTGACCGCTCATGGGCGGGTTCCGCAAAGCGACTACCTGGCGTGCAGGCATGTACGAATCTCCGGTGGCGGGGACAAGGACAGCTTCATTGACCAGCATCTGCGTGCGCAGGGCCTGCAACGGCACATCAGCCTGCAAGTGCCGTTTTTTTGCGCCACGGTAAAGGTGGTCGCCAGCAGCCAGGCAGTGGCTACCGTACCCGAACACATCGCCCGCCAATTGTGCCGCCTGTATCCGCTGGCGTGGCGCCCGTTGGGGTTCGTCGAGCACAGTCAGCGGTATTGGGTGGTGTGGCACGAACGTTTGCATGGGTCGGCCGAGCATCGCTGGTTTCGAAACCGGGTGTTCGACCTGTGGCGCCAATCTCAATTCGGTGTCCAGGGCGGCGTTGCGTATTTGCCATAGCAGCTATGCGCAGGGCGCGGTTCTTCGCGCAGGCGGCGCACTCTACACTGCTCCCAGCCAGCCGCCTCACGCACTGACCGCCGTCAGCGCGTGAGGCGCCCACCACAGGAGCACGTGCATGACCCCCGAAGCGTTTCGCCAGTATGGCCATAAACTGATCGACCTGATCGCCGATTACCGCCAGACCGTGCAGCAGCGCCCGGTCATGGCCCAGGTCGAGCCCGGTTACCTGAAGGCGGCGCTGCCGCCGGTCGCGCCGCAACAGGGCGAGCCGTTCGACGCGATTCTCAAGGACGTGGACGGGTTGATCATGCCGGGCCTGTCCCATTGGCAGCACCCGGATTTCTACGGTTATTTTCCCTCCAATGGGACGCTGTCCTCCGTGCTGGGGGACTTCCTGAGTACCGGGCTTGGCGTACTGGGCTTGTCGTGGCAATCGAGCCCAGCGTTGAGCGAACTGGAAGAAACGACCTTGGACTGGTTGCGCCAGATGCTGGGTTTGTCGCAGCAGTGGAGCGGGGTGATTCAGGACACCGCCTCGACCAGCACCCTGGTCGCGCTCATCTGCGCCCGTGAGCGCTCAAGTGATTACGCCCTGGTCCGTCACGGGCTTCAAGGCCAGGACCAGCCCCTGATCGTGTATGTCAGCGCCCATGCCCACAGTTCGGTGGACAAGGCGGCGTTGCTGGCAGGCTTTGGCCGCGACAATATCCGCCTGATCGCGACCGATGAAGCCTATGCGCTGTGCCCGACTGCGCTCGAGCAGGCCATCGAACAGGACCTGGCGGCTGGCAATCGGCCGTGTGCGATCGTTGCCACCTGCGGCACTACCGCCACTACGGCCCTCGACCCGCTGCGCGCCATCAGCGCGCTGGCCCAGCAACATGGCCTGTGGCTGCACGTGGACTCAGCCATGGCCGGCTCGGCGATGATACTGCCCGAGTGCCGCTGGATGTGGGATGGGATAGAGCTTGCCGATTCGGTGGTGGTCAATGCGCACAAATGGCTGGGGGTAGCGTTCGACTGCTCGGTCTATTATGTGCGCGACCCCCAGCACCTTGTGCGCGTGATGAGCACCAACCCCAGCTACTTGCAGTCCTCGGTCGATGGGCAGGTCGAGAACCTGCGCGACTGGGGCATTCCCTTGGGGCGCAGGTTCCGCGCCTTGAAACTGTGGTTCATGTTGCGCGCAGAAGGTGTCGAGGCCTTGCAAGCACGGCTGCGCAGGGACCTGGACAATGCCAGGTGGCTGGCCGAACAAGTGCGCGCGGCAAGCGACTGGCAGTTGCTCGCCCCTGTGCCGTTGCAGACGCTGTGCCTTCGGCATTGCCCTGAAGGGATGGCCGGCCAGGCGCTGGACGCCCATACCCGAGCCTGGGCCGAGCGCCTGAATGCATCGGGCGACGCCTATGTGACGCCCGCGGTGCTCGACGGACGCTGGATGGTGCGTGTGTCGATTGGCGCCCTGGGCACTGAGAGGGAGGATGTGCAACGTCTCTGGGCCAGGCTGCAGCATGTGGTGCAGGGCTGACAGCCGTGGCGCCCGTACCCGTTGCCCCAAGGAAAAACACGCTGTGGTGATGATTGAACTTCCGCGTGCCCGGTATCTCTTCTAGAATCCTGCTGCCACGCCCAATCGGGGCGTGCGCGCGGCTTCATAATGGCGCAGCGCGGTTTTGCGTCCACTTCGAGAGAGCCATGAGTTCCAGTACCCCGCTGTCCGGCGTCAACCAACCGCTTCGCGGCATCGTGTTGGTGGTGTGCGCCACGTTCATGTTCGCCAGCCACGACGCCTTGTCCAAGTTCCTGGGAGGGCTGTACCCGATCGTGATGGTGGTGTGGGCACGGTACGTGGTGCACACACTGTTGATGGCTGGCATTTTCCTGCCGCGCTCGGGCATCAACGTGTTGCGCACCCGACGCCCGCTGCTGCAAACCTTGCGCGCCTTGAGCCTGCTCAGCACCAGCCTGCTGTTCACCTCTGGGTTGCAGTACCTGCCATTGGCCGAAGCGACTGCGGTCAACTTCCTTGCACCGGTACTGGTCACTGCCCTGTCTGTACCACTGCTCAAGGAACGGGTCACGATAGCGCAATGGGTGGCAGTGGTATTGGGCTTTCTGGGGGTGCTGATTGTCGTGCATCCAGGCGGGGCGCTGTTCACGCCCGCCATCCTGTACCCGTTCGGCTCGGCGCTGGGCTTCTCTTTCTACCAATTGTTGACCCGCATCCTGGCGGCGCACGACAGCCCGACCACCAGCAATTTCTATGCAGGGTTGTGCAACACCCTGGCCATGAGTGCGCTGGTGCCGTTTTTCTGGGAAACGCCGCGCTGGGACCATGCCTTGCTGATGCTGGCGCTGGGTGGTTTCGGTATGACCGCTCACCTGCTGCTGACCCAGGCCTTCCGTTTCGCAGCGCCTGCGCTGTTGGCGCCGTTCAGCTACTGCCAGATCGTCTTCGCTGGCCTGCTGGGCCTGGTGTTCTATGGCCAGACCCCCGATACGCTCAGCCTGGTCGGGATTTGCGTGATCTGCCTCAGTGGGCTGGGGGCAGCCTGGATGCAACGGCGGCGTTAGCGCACTGGCCAGTGCCACTGCAGATGTGAAAGGCAGTACTGCTGCCAATTCGAAGTCGCTTGGGTACAAACGTGCATGTGGGTTGCGTGCTGCAATGCTTTCAGGCGGCCGGCCTGACTTGCATGCTCACAACCCCAAGGAATCACGATCATGCACATGCCCGATACCCTCAGGATTCGCAATGGCCAGAAGGTCGAAGCGACGTTCTTGGCTCAAGAATATGCCCGCCGGCATGCCGAGGTGCGCACCCTGATGAGCGCCCAGCAGCTCGAGGCACTCGTCTTTATTTCCTACCACAACGTCAACTACTAGAGTGACTACCTCTATTGCGCGTTTGGGCGCGCCTACGCGGTGGTGATCACCCCTGATCAGGTCGTCCCGATCAGTGCCAACATCGATGGCGGTCAGCCATGGCGTCGGTCGATCGGCACCGACAACATCGTCTACACCGACTGGCGGCAGGGCAGTTTTTTCACCGCCCAGCGCCAGGCGCTGCCGCAGGCGGGGCGCATTGGCGTGGAGGGTGATCACCTGACGCGCCACACCCATGCCGCACTCGCGGCATGCTACCCGCATGCCGGGCTGGTCGATATCAGCACCGCCTGCATGCGCCTGCGGCTGATCAAGTCGGCTGAAGAGCAGGCCCTGATCCGCCAGGGGGCACAGGTCGCCAAAGTCGGCGGTGCGGCGGTGATCGACGCGCTGGCTGACCAGGCGCCGGAGTTCGAGGTGGCACTGCATGCCACCCAGGCCATGGTCCGGGACATTGCCAGGCGCTATCCCGACAGCCAGTTGATGGACACCTGGACGCTGTTTCAATCCGGGCCCAACACCGATGGCGCCCACAATCCGGTAACCAGCCGTCGCGTGGGCCGGGGCGAAATCCTCAGCCTCAACTGCTTCCCGATGATCAGCGGCTACTACACGGCGTTGGAGCGCACACTCTTTCTCGATCAATGCCCGGACGAGTACCTGCGCCTGTGGCAGGTGAACGTTCAGGTGCACGAGGCAGGTCAGCGCCTCGTCCGTCCAGGCGTACGGTGTTGCGACATTGCTGCTGAGCTCAATGAAATCTACCGCCAGCACGACCTGCTGCAATACCGTACCTTCGGCTACGGCCATTCCTTCGGCGTGTTGTGCCACTACTACGGGCGCGAGGCCGGCCTGGAGTTGCGCGAGGACATCGACACCGTACTGGAGCCGGGCATGGTGGTGTCGATCGAGCCCATGATCATGCTGCCACAGGGCCTGCCAGGGGCAGGCGGCTATCGCGAGCATGACATTCTGGTCGTGACCGAGCAGGGGGCCGATAACATTACCCAGTTCCCCTATGGGCCGCAGCACAACGTCATCTGCAAATGAGCAGCGAGCGCTCTGTCAGCGCAAGGCTGCCAGGCGGCGCTGCGCGGAAGGCGAAACACCGAACAGTCGGCTGTACGCCTTGGAAAAGTGCGCCGCCGAGCCGAAGCCGCAGGCCAGTGCGACGTCGCCAACCGGCGCGTCGCCTTGCAGCAGCAACTGCCTGGCATGGGTTAGCCGTAGTTCCTGGTAATAGCGCGTGGGGGTACGTTGCAGCTGATGCTTGAACAGGCGCTCGAGCTGGCGCACGGTGATGCCGGTCAGGTTGGCCAGCTCGCTGGGTGCCAACGGCTCCTCGAGGTTGGCTTCCATGATCGCAACGACTTCAGCGGATGTGCGCCCCGGTGGCAGGGCCGCGCTCGATGGGGTTAAGGCCCGCTACCAACAGTACGTCCAGCGCTGGCGCATCACCGAGCGTGTAATCGGGCAGCACGCGCATGCCGTTGCTGGCGGTGACCGGCCCCTCCTGCGCCGCGATCAGTACGCTGTGAAACACGGGCCTACATGCGGCCAGGTTGGCCTTGCGCAGCGTTTCCACCGCCGATGCCAGGCCGATGGTGGTGAAATTGGGCATGATCAGAAAACCGAATG
The DNA here is from genome assembly GCF_043106155.1 of Pseudomonas sp. FYR_7. Taxonomy (NCBI): domain Bacteria; kingdom Pseudomonadati; phylum Pseudomonadota; class Gammaproteobacteria; order Pseudomonadales; family Pseudomonadaceae; genus Pseudomonas; species Pseudomonas sp. FYR_7. The sequence continues at coordinate 5,629 of NZ_JBICMI010000031.1, read as the reverse complement.
TCTTGACCGTGCCGGAGTGTGGATTTACCGAAGCGGGGTGGACCATTGAGCGATTCCTGTGCAAGCTGGGGCATAGTTTGCCCAGAAGGTGGCTGCAAGTGAACCCAGAAAACCTGTTGGCCCAGTTGCCAGGCTACCCGTTGGCCGCCGATGCGATCGAAGTGCTCCCCGATGCCCAGGCCTACCGAGCCTGCCTGCTCGAGCGTATCGGCGCAGCGACCCGGCGGATCGTCATCGTGGCGCTCTACTTGCAACATGACGAGGCGGGCCAGGAGGTGCTGGACGCACTCTATCAGGCCAAGGCGGCTCGTCCAGGGCTTGAAATAACCGTCGTGGTGGACTGGTTCCGGGCCCGGCGTGGCCTGCTGGGGGCGGGCAGGCAGCCTGGCAATGCAGCCTGGTACCAGGCCGAGCGCCAGAGCCGCCAGTTGGACATCGCGATCTACGGCGTGCCTGTGCAGACCCGCGAACTCTTCGGGGTGCTGCACCTCAAGGGCAGCATTATCGATGACTGCGTCATATACACCGGTGCCAGCCTCAACAACGTCTACCTGCATCGGTTCGACCGTTACCGGCTCGATCGCTACCACCTGTTCCACAGCAGGGCCCTGGCCGATTGCATGGTCGACCTGGTGCATCGGCTGCTTCACCCGCAGGCCACGCCGCGCCTGGACCTTCCTGCGCCGCCTTCGACCGCCGATTTGCGCAGTGACATTCGCCGTCTGCGGGCACGGATGCGCCGGCTGACATATGCACCAGGCCCTGCAACCGAGCCGGGGAACCTGCGAGTGATTCCGCTGATCGGCGTCGGCAGGCGCAATGCATTGAACAAGACGGTGTGCGCGCTGTTGGCCGTGGCCCGCGAACGTATCGTCATCAGCACCCCGTACTTCAATCCGCCGCGGGTCGTGATGCGCGAAATTGACGACGCGTTGGCACGCGGCGTGCAGGTAGAGTTCATCGTCGGCCATCGTACTGCCAATGACTTCTACGTCCCTCCGGGAGAACCGTTCCATGCCAGCGGGGCATTGCCTTATCTGTATGAGGACAACCTCAGGGCCTTTGCGCGCCGTCGCGAGCACCTGCTGGCCAGTGGTCAGCTGCAGGTTCGATTGTGGAACGATCCCGGGCACACCTTTCATGCCAAGGGCGTGTGGGTCGATGAACGTTATAGCTTGCTGACTGGCAACAACCTGAACCCGCGCGGCTTCAACCTGGACCTGGAGAACGGCCTGCTTATCGATGACCCCCTTGGGCAATGGCGGGGGCCGTGCGAGCAGGAGCTGAGCGCATTGCGTGAACATGCCCCGGCTATCGGTTCGGCGCACGCTCTAGGCGTCAAGGCCGAACACCCCAAACCCGTGCGCAAGCTGCTGCGCAGGCTACGCTATAGTCGGTTGGAACCGTTGATCAAGCGGGTGCTGTAGGGCAGGGGCTGTAGTGCGGCCTGCCCGATGGTCGATAGCGTTGATCGGCCGGGCACGCTGTAGGTCCACCCTGTGCATCCCCGACAATAGGCGCTCAAGGAATGGAAGCAGCTTTTGGCAATGATTCGCCGCGCAGCCGTATGGTTCGCCGCCTTGTGCTGGCTTTTTCGGGCCTGCTTTTGTTGGCGATGATCCTGGGGCTGGTGTCGCTTTATCGCATCGCCGTTTCGCTCGATCAGCGGGAGCTGGAACAAAGCCGATTCCATGCGAATGCGGCCTTGGCACAGTTGCACAAGGCCGAGCGCGCCTATCTGTGGACCCATGCTTCCTGGCAGGCAGCTTACGACCATCTGGCGCGTCCAGCGGACCGGCAATGGGCGTTCGATGAGGGCAACGTTGGTGCCACGCTCTATAGCGATGATGGCTATGCGGGCGTGTTCGTCCTGGATGATCAGGGTACGCTTTATGCAATAGTGCAAGGGCGTCTGACAGACTTGGGTTTCGATCACTTCAGCCCCGAGGGTCATCGCATCCTGCAACAAGCCCGCCAGGCCATGGCGCAGAAGCAACCGGCGTCGGGCTACGTCATGTTTGCTGGCCAGCCTGCGGTCTTCACCTCTGCCGTGATACGTCCTCCTGGCCTCGCCGACGGCCTGGCTAAGCATCACTCGGTGATGGTCTTCATTCGATTGATCGAGGCCGACTTGCTGAGTCAGATGGGTAAGACAGCCGGCCTCACGGACTTGGCTATCGCTGCAAGCGACAATGCTGCGGACGATATGGGGCATTTGCGACTTCAGGGGGTTCCCTATCGTTTGACCTGGCGCATGGACCAGCCCGGCAGCGATCTGTTGCAAACGGTATTCACACCGCTGGCGGTGGCGCTGCTGATTATCCTGGCGCTGATGGTATTGCTTGCACGCTATGCCATGCGCACCAGCGCCGACATTGACCGCAGCTACCATCAGCTGGCTATTTCCAAGCGGGCGCTGGAGGCCAGCGAAGCGCGCTTCAAGGCCGTGGCCGAGGCGGCTTCCGACTGGATCTGGGAGACCGATGCGCAGCAGCACCTGATCTATCTTTCACCACGCTTTGCCGAACTGACCGGGCACGACGCCGAGCTCTGGCTCAATCAGCCGATCTGCACGTTGTTCGATTGTGAAACCGGTCATGTCGAAACCTGGCTGCACAGCCTGGGCGCCAGCGAGTCTACCGGCACGCTGCGCTGCCATTACCTGGACAAGGCCGGGCAGCGACGCGAGTGCCGAATCGCGGCCAGGGCCATCATCGAGCACAAAATCTGCAAGGGATTCCGCGGCACCTGTACCGACATCACCGATGAGGTGGCAGCCCATGCCCGAATTCAGCACCTGTCACAACATGACGCCCTGACCGGGCTGCCCAACCGTAACAAGCTGTTCCGCTTCCTCGAGGACAGCGCCAAGGTGTCGCGGGCCGTGCTGATGCTCGACCTGGACAACTTCAAGCCGATCAATGACAGCCTCGGCCACCCGGCCGGTGATGCAGTGTTGATGGAGGTGGCGACGCGGCTTGGTCAAATGACCCGTTCCAGCGACCTGGTAGCGCGCCTGGGCGGGGACGAGTTCGTCATCGTCCTGATCGCACCGGGCACGCGTGATGAACTCGACCGGTTCTGCGCCCGGCTCATCGACACCCTCAAGCAGCCGATGGCGGTGGAGCACCACAAGGTACAGATAGGCGCCAGCCTGGGTGTGGTCATCTCCGACGATTACCCAGGTGGCCCTAGCGACCTGATCCGTTATGCCGACGTAGCGCTGTACGGGGCCAAGCAATCGGGCAAGAACACATGGCGGTATTTCTCCACGCAGATGAGCGCTGCGCTGCTTGAAAAGCGCGTGCTCGAACAGGAGCTGCGCGAAGGCATCCCCCGTGGCGAACTGCGTTTGCATTTCCAGCCACGGTTCAAGGTGGACGGGGTAACGATCGCCTCCGCCGAAGCGCTGGTGCGCTGGCAGCACCCCCGCCTTGGGTTGCTGATGCCGGACGAATTTGTCGGCTTGGCCGAGGAAAGCGATGTGATCGTGTTGCTGGGCAACTGGGTGCTGCAGGAGGCTTGCAAGGAGGCAGGAGCCTGGCCGCTCGATGTGCTGGTGTCCGTGAACATGTCCCCTGCCCAGTTCAGCCGCAGCGACGTGGTACGCGATGTGGCCGAGGCCTTGCGCACCACCGGGCTGCCTGCGCACCGGCTGGAGTTGGAAATCACCGAGAACGTGATGCTCAACGACGTTGAAGGCGCGTTGCAGACGATGAACGCATTGAAGGAACTTGGTGTGCGCTTGAACATGGACGACTTCGGCACAGGCTATTCGTCACTGGGCTACCTGCGTACTTACCCGTTCGACAGCATCAAGATCGATCGTCGGTTCGTCCAGTCGCTGGGCAAGAGCAGCAGTGACCGCAGTGTGGTGCAGGCGATCATCAGCCTGGGGAACGCCATGGGCATGACGGTCACGGCCGAGGGGGTGGAAACTGCGGAGCAGCTCGCTTTGCTCAGTGATGACCAGTGCCATGAGGTGCAGGGTTACTGGTTGAGTCGTCCGGTGGACAACCAGGCGTTGATCTCATTGATGGCGTCGGCCGCCACACATACCCCTGATTAACGTAGCACTTGTAGGGGCGGTCCTTGTGCCGCGGTGGGCCGCGCAGCGGCCCTGGGATTTGAACGCTGTACCACGGATCGCCGGGGCCGCTGCGCGGCCCATCGCGGCACAAGGGCCGCTCCTACCAGAGGGCTGCTATGAAGCTGCAAGTCACGGCGGCAGAAAAGTCTGGCGCACGCGGTCGTCTGCTGCTCTGAAAATCCAGCGCGAGCGCATACAATCGCCGCCTTTACAAACCACTTCGATAGGCTACACCCGCCATGGCGCTAGACCCACCTACCATGCTCACCATTTCCATCGCCTTGGCGGCAGCGGCGGCGTTGTACCTGGCAATAGAGTGGCGCAGTGTCCGCGAGTCATCGTTGCTGTACTGGAGCGCCGGGTTCGCGACCATTACCGTCGGTTGCACCTTGGCGCTGCTGCGAGGCGTTGGCCTTTTGTTCATCGGCATCTGGTTCGCGAACGGCCTGCTGGTCGTGGCCCATGGCTTGTTCCTGCTAGGCGTGCTGCGCTTCACCCAGGACCGGATTTCGCGGGCCTGGCTGGTGATCGTGCTGATCTGGTTTGCCCTGTTACTGCTGCCTGCAGGCCCAGAGTGGTCGAAAGTCATGCTGATGGCCAACTCGCTGCTGGTTGCCGCCCTGACCTTGAAGGCCAGTAGCCTGCTGCAGCCGCATGGGCAGTCGCTGAGCGTAGGTGCAGTCCAGTTGCGGTACGTGCTTCTGGTCCATGGGTTGTTCTACGTGATCAAGGCGATCATTGCGATTGCGCCGGGCACGTTGATTGACCTGGCCAGTTTCGGGGGATTGATCATCCAGATCTCCCTGGTGGAGGGTGCCATGGCAATCATGCTGATCGCGCTGTCCATGACAGGCACGGTTCGCTACCGCCGCGAAGAACGCATCGCTCGGCTGGCCGCACGGGATCCGCTGACTGCGCTGTACAACCGGCGTGCCCTGGAAGTGCGTGCGGGGCCTTTCTTCAAGGAGGTCAGCAATGTCCGGCCTGCAGCGTTGTTGTTGATCGATATCGACAATTTCAAGCTGGTGAACGACCTGCATGGGCATGCAGCGGGGGACCGGTTGCTGGTGGCCTTGAGTGAAATGATCCGTGCGGTGTTGCCCGAGCGCTCCCTGGCGGCGCGGTTGGGCGGGGATGAGTTCGTGATTTTGCTCAGTGGGGCTAGCCGTGAAGGGGTCCTGGGGTTGGCCAAGGGACTACGGGAGCAATTTCAGGCCTATGCCGGCGGGGCAGTCCCGACACCTGCAGCGGTGACGTTGAGCATTGGGGTGAATGTGTTTGACCAGGCGCCAGCGAGTCTGGCGGCGCTGATCGAGCAGGGGGATGTGGCGTTGTACGAGTCCAAGCGCGCAGGGCGCAACAGCATTCGATTTGTGGAGCGACAGGTGACAGGTGGCGAGTTTTCTTGAGCGAGGTAGGGGTGTGGTTGTTCGGCTAATCCTGCCTCGTCATTGATCTACGTGTGCAGCCCTGTAGGCCTCACCGGCCGGAGTGGGCCGCAGTGTCCGGGCAAAAGGGCTGGGACGTTTGTAGGCTGGG